>JBLHOW010000019.1:0-86498 GCA_047623705.1 Crocinitomix sp. | reverse complement strand
AAAACGCCAAGTGTCAAGAATAAGCCTAGTCCTAAAAAAAGTATTTTCATTGCAATAATTTAATCAAAAGCTCCGAATTTATGGAGTGGTTTCCTTCAAATTTAACGAATTCAAATTGGATATGTTCGCTGTTGAGCGCATTATGATAATCTTTTGCTTGTTCAATGGTTGTATATTCATCTTCTGTACCAATAATAAAATAGTTTTTTAATGTGGTGAATTTCAATTTTGCTGCAGGATCCATATCTGGAGGGAAAACAGCTGACCAAAGCATAAATACATCAAATTCATGTTTTCCGTAGCCAATCCAGCGAGATGCTGTAGCACCGCCTTGTGAAAATCCGAGTAAAGTTTTACTCGTGAATGAATGGCGCAAATCAATATCCACCATTAATGCGTCCAAAAAGGAAATATAATCAGCAATATCCGTTAACCGATCTTCTTTTGTCATCCATGAAGCACCAACACGACCGTTTGTTCCTGCTTGATAAAAGCGGTGCAACCCTTCCGGACAAATCACAAAATATTTTTGGGGATCTAGCACATGAAATTTACGAATAAAAAAGGCGGCCAATTGTCCGTAACCGTGCAAGGCGATCAAAAGATGTTCGGCTGTATCTGGGTTTCCATAAGTGAAAAATCGACCTGATTTTTCGAATTTTATATGTCCTTCGTTTGTATTCATTTGAAGTTAATTGTATGGTTCTAAAAAACGTACTATATGTAATAACGTTTCTTTTTCGTTTTCCTTATGTGGGGCGTGATTACAGTTTCTTGGTGTAAAAGTAGTTGATTTCCCTACTGTGTTTTCAACAATTGTTTCAACTTGATTTAATGTTCCATACTGGTCAGCCTCACCTTGAATAATTAATTGCGGGCAAATAATGTTAGACAGTAATTGACTAATGTTCCAACTTCTAAATGCAGGATTAAGCCAGATATTATTCCAAGCTAAAAATACTTCTTGAAATCTCTCGCCATGGTATTTTTTCAATCCGTCAAATTTTCCTTGATGAAAATAGGGGAGAACTGCACGAACACCTTCAACAGTTATGTCCTCAACAAAAACATGAGCCGCCTCAGTTATTAATCCCTTTAGCTTTGACGGATGATTGGCGGCGTAGATGATTGCAATGCTTCCACCATCTGAATGGCCGTATAAAAACAAATCATAAGTCGACGGAACAAGAGAAGCAATTACTTTTTCTAATTCTAAAGCGCCTTGTTCCAAATAATCAGTTTTACGATTTAAGAGAGATCCTTCCGATTTTCCATAGCCACAACGGTCGTAAATCAAACCATAACTATTTGTAGCGTTACAAACCAATTCTGGAAATGCTTTCCATTGCGCAATTGAACCCAATCCTTCATGCAAAAAAATAATAATTTTTTTCGCAGCCTTATCACCAATAAAAACATGATTTAATGCCATTCGGTTCAGTTGGGTTTGGTCAATAAAAAACCCGTCCTAATTAATTAGGACGGGTTAAATACGGTAATAATTTTATGATTTAATTCGCTCAGAGTATTCTCCTTTGCGTGTATCCACTTTGATTTTATCTCCAATATTGATGAATAATGGCACTTTAATTTCAGCACCTGTATCAATCTTAGCTGGCTTTAATGTATTTGTAGCCGTATCACCTTTTACACCTGGTTCTGTATACGTCACCTCAGTGTCTATATAATATGGCAATTCAACCGTAAGCGGTAATTCTTCCTCCGCGTGAAATTGAATCGTGCAAACTGCTCCTTCTTGTAAATAGAGAGGATTATCAATCATACTTCCGCTAATATATATTTGCTCATAGCTCTCTGTATTCATGAAATGAAATCCTTCACCTTCTGGATACAAGTATTGATAATTTCTAGTTTCAATACGTACAACTTCAATTTTATGCCCAGCTGAAAATGTATTGTCAATTATTTTCCCTGTTTCAATATATCTTAATTTTGTTCGAACAAAAGCGGGTCCTTTACCAGGTTTAACATGTTGAAATTCTATAACAGTAACAATTTTACCATTGTAGATCATGCATAATCCGTTTTTTATATCTGAAGTATTTGCCATAATTTTTTTGTTATAAAGGACCTTTAATAATTCCTTTTTTTGATTCTCTTATAAAGTCTAAAACGATTCTTTTTTCCTCGCAATCTGGTATCTCTGTTTCAATTGATTTAACGCCATTAGCAACAGAATTGTTCAAAATAAACAAATTTCGATAGATGTCTTCAATAATTTTTAAACTTCCGTCTGTTAAACCTCTTCTTCTTAAGCCAATAGCGTTTACTCCCGCGTATGTTAAAGGTTCTCTTGCTACCCGAATAAATGGAGGTACATTTTTGCGAACACTAGTCATTCCAGCTACAAAGGAGTGCTTACCAATGCGAACAAATTGTTGTACACCGCACATGCCTTCCACAATCGCCCAATCTTCAATAGTTACGTGACCAGAAATTCCTGTGCTATTTGCAATTACTACATTGTTTCCAATGGTACAATCATGTCCAATATGCACATAACACATTAAAAGACAGTTTTTACCAATTGATGTTTTTAATTGATCATCTGTACCTCTATGAATTGTGACACATTCTCTTATAATTGTATTGTCACCAATTTCGGTTGTAGTATACTCACCTCTGAACTTTAAATCTTGTGGAACGGCCGATATGACCGCACCCGGATAGATTTGAACATTTTTACCTATTCTTGCCCCAGGGTAAATTGTGACATTTGGACCAATTACAGTTCCTTCTCCAATCTCAACATCTTCATAAATGGTTGAAAATGATTCAATTGTTACATTGTCATCAATTTTAGCCTGAGGGCTAATATTTGCTAATTTACTTATCATTCAGTTTTATCTTTCACTACTGATGCGAGCATTTCTGCTTCCATTACTATTTTACCATTAACATAAGCTGAACCGCCCATATTTACCAATCCACGTCGAATTGGAGAGAGTAATTTTAAATCAAAGATTATGGTGTCACCTGGACGTACCATACTTTTAAACTTCACCTTATCAATTTTCATGAAGTAGGTTGAGTAAAGATGCGGATCATCCACCTTATCTAAGGCGAAAATACCGCCTACCTGAGCCATTGCTTCTATTTGCAATACGCCAGGGAAAATTGGATTACCGGGGAAATGGCCTGTAAATTGTGGCTCGTTCATTGTCACGTTTTTTACGCCAACAATTCCGTCATCAGTAATTTCCATTATTTTATCTACCAATAAAAATGGGTAGCGGTGTGGGAGCATCTTTTCAATTGCCACAATATCATGAAGTGGTGTTTTTTCAAGGTCGAAAAATTTACCTTTTTTCTCCTTTTTGCGTGCATGCTCTTTCAAGAGTTTTGCAAAACGCACATTTCCACCATGCCCTGGACGTGCAGCCAATATATGGCCCTTAATTGGTCTCCCAATAAGTGCTAAATCGCCTACAATGTCCAATAATTTATGTCTTGCCGGTTCATTCTCAAAATGCATTTTCGTATGATTGAGCGTGCCTATTCCGTCTACAGTTACAGATAAATCTTCCTTACCTAATAACTTAGCTAAACGATCCAATTCTTCTTGCTTTATATTTTCTCTTTCGATTAATACAATTGCATTATCCAAATTCCCCCCTTTAATAAGGTCGTTCATGGCTAAATACTCCAACTCTCTTAAAAATACAAAAGTTCTACATTTCGCAATTTCCGTTGCAAAATCTTTAATGCTGTACATGCTGGCATGTTGCGTTCCTAAAACAGGTGAATTATAATCAACCATTACAGTAACACGATATTGCTTATCCGGAATGGCTAAAAATTCAATGCCTTTTTCAGCATCTTCCCATTTGATATTTTCTTCAAGAACGAGGTAGTTACGCAGTGCTTCTTGCTCAACTAAGCCAGTTTTTTCAATAGCCTCAACAAAAGGGTAAGAACTTCCATCCATAATTGGAACCTCTGGTGCATCTAATGTAATGAGTGCATTATCAACTTGCAAGGCATATAGTGCAGCCAAGATATGTTCAGTTGTATAAACTTTACCGCCGTTTTGTTCAAGAGTCGTCCCTCTTGCCGTTGAGACGACATTGTCAGGATCAGCTTTAATGATTGGTTTTCCTTCTAAATCAATCCGTTGAAATTTGTACCCGTGATTGTCAGGTGCAGGATAAATTGTTAAGTTAACAATTTCCCCAGTGTGAAGTCCGACCCCTGATAGGGAGATTTCACCTTTAAGTGTGTGTTGCTTATCAGCCATTCGACTTAAGATTATTTTCTTTTAATTTTTCCAATTCGTTCTCTACTTCGCGCAGGCGATCCAAAATTTGTGGTAATCTTCTGAATCCCATATAAGATTTCTTATAGTCCTCTGCTTCATAAGCAGGGGAACCTAAAAGCATTGTTCCTTCTTTTTTAATGGTTTTTGGCACTCCCGCTTGCGCTCCAATCATCACACCATCTGCCAAACTAATATGACCAACAACGCCTACTTGGCCTCCAACCATCATGTTTTTACCCAATTTGGTAGATCCTGCAATCCCAGCTTGCGCAGCCATAACTGTATTGTCTCCAATCACAACATTATGTCCAATTTGAACGAGATTATCTAGTTTAACTCCTTTCTTGATGATAGTTGAACCAAGGGTCGCTCTATCCACACAAGTATTGGCGCCAATCTCTACATGATCTTCTAAAATCACATTTCCAATTTGCGGTACTTTTTGATAATTATTTTCTGAGTTAGGCGCAAATCCAAATCCATCTGCGCCGATAATAGCACCTGAATGAATTGTACATGATTTACCAATCACGCAATCGCGATATATCTTTACGCCTGCAAATATTTTTGAATCTGCTCCAATTTTCACATTGTCACCAATATAAGAATTGGGATAAATATGTGCCCCATCTTCAATTATGGCGCCTGAGCTGATATATGCAAAAGATCCAATGTAAACATCTTTACCAATGCTTGCCGTTTCTGCCACAAAACTCATTTCTTCAATTTGAGGAGCCTTTGCCATGGCTTGATCGTACATGCCCAAAAGTTTGGCGAAACAGCTATAAGCTTCTTCCACCTTAATTAAGGTTACATTTTTATTGATCTCCTTTTGAGGTTCAAAACTTTTGTTCACAATAACGATCGAAGCTTCCGTCGTATAAATATGATCTTCATACTTAGGGTTCGCCAAAAATGATAAAGTACCTGCTTTACCCTCTTCAATTTTAGATAAACCATTTACTGTAATATCTGGATTACCTACGATATCTCCTTCTAATAAGGCCGCAATTTGCTGTGCTGAAAATTCCATTATGCCAAAATTAATAATTAATACTGCCAAGGGTTATTCATATAGACGAAGTTTTCAACAAATCGTTTGATAAAACCTTAATTATTTTTAGTCAGTTTTGGTATACGAAATATAAAACTTTTCAACTGGAGTAGATAAAGCTGAAATATTAAGGTTGTCAGATGCCTTTGCTAAGTCAAGTATATCCCCGTTTCTGAGTTTAATATTGATCTGTTTCTGCTTGTCGTCATAAGCGCTGTTTACCAATTTTTCGCTTTTTAAGAAATAGTGTGTATCTTCTTCAGTAATGCCCAATTTTGTTTGAATATTCTTTGCGATATCTGAAACTTTTTGTGTTGAGAACGGTTTATGTGAAATGGTGGTTTTAAATAAATGGCGTGAAGCAATGTCTTTACATAATTTTGAAAGAATTTTATCATCACTGGATTGCCACACTTTAATAGAGGTACTTATGTCGCTATCGTCAATTAAAGCAAAGTTTAGCAGCATTTGTTCATCTTGTTTAAAAGAGTCGAATGTAACGTCTTCTTTTAAAAATACTTTTAAACTTGGACTTGCAAATAAATCCATTCCTTGTTTATAAAGATACTTGGCCCGTTTTAAAATGCTGGTAAGCATAAATTCAGAGGAAACAACTGTTTTATGCATGTACACTTGCCAATACATAATTCGTCGAGCACCAATGAAATTTTCGATTGAATAAATCCCTTTTTCTTCAATTACCAAATTATTATTTGAAACATTCAACATGGCAATTATTCTGTCACTCCCTACTACACCTTCTGAAACTCCAGTGAAATAACTGTCGCGTTGCAAATAATCTAGGCGATCCATGTCTAATTGACCTGAAACTAATTGGTGTAAAAATGATTTGTGATAGCTGTCCTCGAAAATGGCAATACCCATATCCAAGCGCCCATTAAACTCTTCGTTTAGGCGTTGCATAAATAAGAGCGACACTTCTTCATGATGAATTTCACGAAGTAGCGAATGTTCTAAGGTATGTGAAAAGGGACCATGTCCAATGTCATGTAAGAGAATAGCTATTGTAGCGCCGAGTTTTTCCTCAGCGGAAATATCAACTCCTTTTGATCGTAAAACATCTATAGCTTCAACCATTAAATACATAGCGCCCAGTGCATGGTGAAAACGCGTATGATTCGCTCCAGGGTAAACTAAATGCGAAAGCCCAAGTTGCTTAATTCTTCTAAGGCGCTGAAAAAAAGGATGTTCTATTAAATCAAATATTAATTCGTCCGGGATTGTAATAAAACCATGTACCGGATCGTTAATAATTTTTCTTTTGTTGTGCGTGCTACTATGCAATTTCAAATGATTAATTTAACACACCAAAACTAACTAAAAATAAAGAGATGGAAGCAAGAATTCTTTGGGCGGATGATGAAATAGACCTTCTTAAGCCGCATATTTTGTTCTTAGAGCAGAAAGGCTATGAAATTGATACGATCAATAATGGGTCTGATGCCGTTGATATGGCTGACGAAAAGCATTATGATATTATATTCTTGGATGAGAATATGCCAGGTTTGAACGGTTTGGAAACTTTAGCAAAAATTAAGGCTAAAAATCAGAGTGTTCCCGTGATTATGATCACAAAAAGTGAAGAGGAGTATATAATGGAAGAAGCCATTGGTGGACAAATATCAGATTATTTGATCAAACCAGTGAATCCGAATCAAATTTTGCTTTCTTTAAAAAAGAACTTATTGAAGAAGGATTTGGTGAGTCAAAAAAACACGCATGATTACCAAGTAGAGTTCAGACAAATAGGAATGCGTTTGAATGATCGGCTAGATGTGGAAGAGTGGGCAGATATTTATAAGAAATTAGTGAGTTGGGAGATTAAATTGGAAGAATCCAATGATGATAGCATGAAGGAGATTTTTGCTATGCAAAAGAAGGATGCCAATACACAGTTTTGCAAATTTGTAGACCGTAATTACCGCGATTGGATTGATGGAGATGAGGATCGACCGCTTATGTCACACGAATTATTGAAATCACGTGTGTTTGATTCTGTTGGAAAAGAGCCGGTATTTTTAATTGTAATAGATAATTTAAGATACGATCAATGGGCGGTTTTAAAACCGTTGATTAGTGAGTATTTCAATGTTGAGAAGGAAGAAGTATTTTATTCCATTTTACCAACTGCAACGCAATATGCAAGGAATGCCATTTTTGCAGGGATGATGCCGAGTGATATAGAAAAAAGACATCCAGATTTATGGTTGAATGAGAATGATGAAGGTGGGAAAAATATGCATGAGGCCGAATTGCTCAAAGCAAATCTAAAACGCAATAATAAGAATGTAAAAATGTCTTATAACAAGGTTGTGAAACTAGATTTTGCAAAGCGTTTGGTGGATCGTTTTAATGACTTATTGCAAAATGATTTAAATGTTATCGTTTATAATTTTGTAGATATGCTCTCGCATGCACGGACAGAAATGGAAGTGATAAAAGAATTAGCAGATGATGAATCAGCTTACCGTTCTTTAACAAAATCATGGTTCAATCATTCTCCCTTAAGAGACATTTTTAAGAAAATTTCAGAAAAAGGAATTAAGACCTTCTTAACGACAGATCATGGAACAATTCGAGTAGATACGCCAGTTAAAATAGTTGGCGATAAACATACGAATACGAATTTGCGTTATAAAGTGGGTAAAAACTTGAGCTATAATGAAAAAGATGTGATGGTCTCTAGCGATCCTGAATCGATTAAATTGCCGAAGACCAATGTAAGTTCAAACTATGTGTTTGCAAAGGAAAATGACTTTTTTGCCTACCCTAATAACTTTAATTATTATGCCAATTACTATAAGGATACATTCCAACACGGAGGTGTCTCTTTAGAGGAAATTATCATTCCTTTTGTAGAATTGTCACCCAAATAGTTTTTGCGCTCAATTTTTTTGGTTTATCTTTGGTAAAAGCAGGGAAATGAGGTTCGTATTATCAAGTTTGGAGGATATTAATAAAGTAGCTCCGGAATTTATTGCAGCACTTGGCGATCATAAAATGGTTGCTTTTCATGGCGAAATGGGAGCGGGTAAGACTACTTTTATTAACGGTCTTTTAGGACTCATGTCTATTGAAGATCACGTTTCTTCTCCAACTTTTTCAATCGTTAACGAATACTTCTCAAAAGAATTTGGGAAAGTCTATCATTTTGATTTTTATCGAATTGAGGATGAGATGGAAGCCTTGGACATTGGAGTAGAAGAGATTTTTGATGAAAACGCTTATTGTTTTATCGAATGGCCCGAAAAAATCGATAACCTTATTCCTGAAAATTGCGTATCTGTCCATATAGAAGTAGATAACGCTGTACGTATAATCCATTTAGAATTATGATTACTGATCCTGAGACGCTGAAAGCACTGATGAAAGAGGGAAACCTTTTGCCACAAGAAGAAATGTTGGCAATTGGAAGAAAGAAAGGGAAATTGACAGTTGGCATTCCGAAGGAGTCAACTTATCAAGAATGCCGCGTAGCTTTAAATCCTGAAGCTGTGGAATTTTTGGTCAATAATGGACATCATATCGTTGTTGAATCTGGTGCAGGAAAATCGTCTAGATATGAAGATGTTGATTATTCTGAAGCTGGGGCAGAGATTGCTTACGACAGAGATAAAGTTTTTAAATCCAACATAATTTTAAAAGTTGCCCCACCATCTGATGATGAAATAGAAATGATGCCGGGGAATCAAACTTTGATTTCGGCATTACAATTAACGCTGCAACCCAAAAAAACTTTGGTGAGCTTAATGAATAAAAAAATCACGGCTATTGCCTGGGATTATATTCAAGATGAGCATACTATTTTTCCAGTTGTTAGAGCCATGGGCGAAATTGCGGGGAACACTTCTATCTTAATCGCATCTGAATTACTTTCTGATTATAAAACAGGTAAGGGAATTATGATGGGTGGTGTAGCTGGAGTTCAACCTTCGGAGGTTGTTATTTTAGGTGCTGGTACGGTTGGTGAATATGCCTGTAGAACGGCATTAGGCTTAGGTGCTTCAGTTAAAGTTTTTGATAGTTCAATTTCGAAATTACGTCGACTGCACAATGATATTGGTAGTCGTGTTTATAGTTCAGTCATTCAACCTAAATTATTGAGTAAAGCCTTACAACGTGCAGATGTTGTAATTGGTGCAATTCGCGCGCCATTCGGTCGTACGCCATGCGTTGTGACAGAAACTATGGTTGAAAATATGAAGCCTGGTTCTGTAATTGTGGATGTTAGTATTGACCAAGGTGGTTGTTTTGAAACTTCACGAGTGACAAATCATGATGTGCCTACTTATTTGAAACATGGTGTCATTCATTATTGTGTTCCAAATATTGCTTCGCGTGTTTCAAGGACTGCATCCATTGCTTTGAGTAATATCTTCTCTCCAATCTTATTGGATATGGGAGAGCAAGGAGGTTGCAAAGGAATGATTTTGAAAGATCATGGTTTTAGAAGCGGAGTATATATCTATCAAGGAAAATTAACAAGTCAAATTTTAGGGAAAGTATTCGATTTGGAATACAAAAACATAGAGTGGTTGTTGCAGTAGAATTTTTGCAATGACTTTACTTGAAACATTAATCCAAGAATTAGATCTAGCGGAAAAGCTAGTTTCTGAATTTTCAGGAGGACATTCTGGTGAATTCCTTTCTGCTGAAGAATTTCATAGGGCTTTAAAAGAACGAATATTAATATTAAAGCGTGGGGATTTAACTGTTCTGGGTGATTTATGGTATTGGTTTGCGCCAACCTGTGCGTGGGACGATTTTGTTGGGATGGATGGCTTAGATTTGGGGAATTCAATTTTTGAAAAGCTCGATCAATTAAAGAAATAATATTAATGACCGTTTTTTCTCATTGGACCTAGTTTATTTTTGGTATGTGATCGGATAATTATCGTGTCATTCATTAATTCACTTGGCAATGTTAAATGCCATGAAGTAGAATCATTTTTCTTCAGCAATTTTCTTAGAGGATAATTTTTCCCTTTCTTGTAATAGTCACCTCCAAAATCAATATACGCTTCTGCAGTAAGCCAACCTTCCCAGTTTACATTTGCTTTCTGTATTCTAGCAGAATCAATAGGCATTGAGTCGATCATCATCCAATCAACCAAAGGATAATCACTATATATAAAATAGAGTTTACGTTTCTTTTTGATATAAGCGTCATAAAGTACGAGCTTCCATTCGTAATTAAGTGAATCACCTTGCGGGTAAATGGGCCGATATTCATAGGTTAAAATCGTATCACCTTTAATAACTGATTTTCTCATTTCTGCTGATCCTATATTCTCAGATAAGCAGCCCGTTCCTTCATAAAGATAGCTGGTAAAAGAGGAGTCAGTAACATGAACTTCTTCAGAAGAAGATCCATAATAACTAGGTGAGTGAGATTTTGAGTGCCAGTAAGATGTTCCTGCGCAACTGCCTAATAGTAGACTATATAAAATGATATGGAAACTGGATCGCTTCATTAATGGCCGTTGTTTTTTAGTGGACCTAGCTTATCGTCCAAATAAGGTCTGAAACTTGTGGAATCGTCCAAAAGCATATTGGGATAATAGATCGTCCATTCTACTGAATCGTTAGAAACCTCTCGTTTTGATAACTCTTCCCGTAATTCTTTAAATTTACCTTGAGAATGGAATCCACCGTTGAAATCGATATATGCCTCGTTTCCATCCCAGCCTTCCCAATTAACTGTAATTGATTGCACGGCTGTTGAGTCAATATCATCCATATTGTCTTCATATAACGGCGAGTAACTATGCAGACGGGGATAATGATCGTAAATTGGATAAAGTCGCTTGCCTTTTTGGAAATAGGCCATTTTGATTTTCGAGTTAAAAACATACGAATTGCTGTCAATTGGAGATGAGCGAAACCTTGACTCATAAACGAAAAGAGTGTCGCCGACGTGTCTAGATTCTAAGATTTCACAAAAAGCGTCGTTCCCATACATACACCCTTTCCAAGTGTGCATATATGCTGTGTAGGACGAGTCTGTGATTTGAATCTCTGTAACAAATGGAGCACTATCAGGATAATGGTTAGCTCCAGAAGTCCAAAACGTTACTTTGGAACAGCTGATTAAACTTAGTGTCATTATAAATACAATTGCTCTCATCTTAGGTCTATAAATTTACCCTTTTTAGATTTAAGCGTACCATGTTTAACCGACCATCCTAGATTAATGGTTGAGGTATCACTAATATATTTAGTTGGCAGTTTAATTTCCCATAAAGTAGAATCACTTGCATTATTATTGTTTCGAATTAATTCCCTCATATCACTATACTTTTCACGTTTATGATAAATGCCTTTCGAATTGGTGTAGGCATAGTCATTTTGAGTTCCTCTCCAATCAATACTGAATTTTTTAACCTGAGATTTATCTCTTTTGCCTAAATAACCCTGATCTTCACTATAAAAGTATTTAAAATCAGGTTTTGGGTAGATGGTCGGATATTTCCAATAGATTGGATATAATCTTCGTCCTTTTATTACATATGCTTCCACTATAATGGATTTATAAATAATAGTATCACTATTGGCTGTTTTTTGTAAATGGAGAACGTCGTAAACTAAAAGTGTATCCCCTTTAAATTCAACATTAAAAACTTCTATTTCACCGCGATTGGAATTTTCGTTATAACTACAAATAGTGTAAGTTGAGTCCGTGATTTGAATCTCGCAGGGTAAGATTCTGCCTTGCGGTAATTCGCGTTGTACTGTCCAATAAGAAGTGTTTGAACAGCCATAAAATGAAATAAGAATGAGCAAGTAAAATAAGCAGTTCCGGCGCATTAAGTTTTAAAGATAATAACGCAATTTAATGTCGCTTATTATTCCAAATCAAGTTATTAGTTCCGCTTTATTGGAAGCAATTTTTTGTTTTTACGATTACAAATTAAATAAAAAAGCCAAATAACACATTGAGATTTTCGAAATGTGCTATTTGGCTTTATAAATGTTTATTTCTTTAAACTTACCAAGTAAACAAAGGTAAATGGCTCATTAAGGTATGAACCTCATTTTTAACATTTGCTAATTCAGCATCATTGTCTTTATTCATTAAAGCACGATCAATTAAGTCCACAATAGCTTCAATTTTATCTTCTTTAATTCCGCGTGTAGTTATTGCAGCTGTACCAATTCTTATACCCGAGGTTACAAAAGGTGATTCCGTATCAAATGGCACCATATTTTTGTTGACAGTAATTTCTGCTTTTACCAATGCGTTTTCAGCTTCTTTTCCATTTAAGCCTTTTGAGCGTAAATCAATTAACATGGAATGATTATCCGTTCCACCTGAAATAATATCGTAACCTCTACCTATTAATAATGCAGCCATTTTTTGAGCGTTGATAACAACTTGGCGCATATACGTTTTATAACCTTCAGTACTCGCTTCTTCAAAGGCGATTGCTTTTGCTGCAATAATATGCTCTAAAGGTCCTCCTTGACTACCAGGGAATACCGCTGAATCTAATAAAGAACTCATTTTACGAACAGTTCCTTTGCGTGTTTTAATTCCCCAAGGATTTTCAAAATCGTGACGTAGCATTATTACTCCACCTCTTGGTCCTCTTAATGTTTTGTGTGTTGTTGTTGTAACCATATGGCAATGCTCAAACGGATCTTTTAATATACCCGCAGCAATCAAACCGGCAGGGTGTGAAATATCCGCTAAGATAACGGCACCGCATTTGTCTGCAATTGAACGAACGCGAGCATAGTCCCAATCTCTAGAATAGGCAGAAGCGCCGCAGATAATTAATTTCGGTCGCTCTTTCAACGCTATTTCTTCCATCTGATCATAATCAACATAACCCGTTTCTTTTTTCACACCGTAAAAGAAGTTGGTGAAACGTTTACCTGAAAAGTTTACAGGAGATCCGTGTGTTAAATGTCCGCCATGCGAAAGGTCAAAGCCTAAAATCCCATCTCCTGGCTCTAAACAAGCTAATGTTACAGCATAATTGGCCTGTGAACCTGCGTGAGGTTGTACATTTGCCCAAGTTACATTAAATAGTTTCTTCAATCTTTCAATTGCCAAACTCTCCACCTGATCAACCACTTCGCAACCGCCATAATAGCGTTTGCCCGGAAGGCCTTCAGCGTATTTGTTGGTTAAAACTGAACCTGAAGCTTCCATTACCTGGTCGCTCACAAAATTCTCAGACGCAATTAACTCAATTCCTTCAAGTTGGCGTTTGTGTTCTTTTTCAATTAAATCAAAAATGGCGGTATCTCTAGACATAAAATCGTTTTTAACAAAAATATAAAATTGTTTAACTCAATCACTCTTTATTTGTGGTAAAAACTTAAACAGCACAAATAGAATCATTAAAGGAATGAAGGATTGAACCATACCCATAATTGTTCGAATTGGACCATAGAGAATATCACTATAGCCGGTAATTTTACCAGCCACAAACAAAAGACCAGCAATACAGAACAGGGCGGCAAATAAAAAAATCACGATTTGATTAAAATTCTTTTTATTGAAATAAACTTTGACGGTGAAATAAGTCATGATAAAAAACAGTCCTGTGAACAATAAGGTGAGTCCCCATTTTAAGGTGTTTATTTCCGCAGGTGTCCATTCTATTAAAAATAGGAATTCATCCCGTGCCGAATTCATTCTGCCATTCGTCAATGTAAGATAGACCCAGTTAATATTGTCGAATAAATAACCGCGTAAAAACCCTAACAAAACAATTCCAATAGAAAGTAATATGGCACTTGCTTTTTTACTCATGCTGCGAATATTTTTTAGCCCAAATATACCATAAGACAAAAATGGCTGCGTACACGATAATAGTAAAGGTGTAAAGGTGATTAAAGTCTAAATATCTGGGGTAATAATTATTGATCATGACAAGCGCCATGATTCGCAATACATTCACTAAATGGATAATAATTAAACCAAGAGGGAGGAACCATAATTTATGTTTGATTTTACCTGGAAAGGCAATTATGAAAACACTAAATATGGAGAATAGTTTAAATCCGTTACATTCGTCTCCCACCCAAATTCCCCGGTAGTTTCCTGCGTCTAGATAAAGCACAACATGATCACTTTCTATAGCAACAGTAGTTTCAATACCAAAAAGAGAAAAAAATGATTGGGCTAATTCTACAATATTGTAGTTCAATCCATAATCCCAATTGGTTTGTGTTTTAATAAGAAGATAATAGAGTAGGAGCCAAGCAGTATATAATACACCGGCAACTAAAAGAAATTGGATGATTCTATTTTTCCTAATCTGATCTAACATTCTATCATATTAACCCGATCAGGGAACAAATTAAAAGAAATGTATCTTAAGCAATATGTTGTTGCTTACGTGTGTAAAGCATGCGAACTGCTAAAAGAACACCAGCAATTAATAAAAAAGCCAAGCCAGAATCAATTGGAACGCATTCAGGTTCCCAACAAGGAGGTGTTGATCCAGTTGTTCCACCGCCGCCCGGAGGAGGCCCACCTGGTGGTTGAGCAAACAAAGCCGTATTGCATGCAATAAAAGCAAACGCTACAGTAAATTTTAATACACCAAGTTTTATTATTTTCTTCATTCCAGTTCCTTTAAAGCACTACTTTTTTAGTGACAATTTCATCTCCAGTTCTTAAAGTGATAATGTGAAACCCTTTAATCGTGGTTGGCAATGTTACTAAATTACTTCCAGCTACGAGTGACGTTGTTGTTATAAATACTTCTTTCTGACCTAATACATTCGTCAATGTGAATGTTGTTGGCGTTTCATATTTCTTAACGGATTGAACGTCAATGATATTCCCCATTTGTTTAATTACGAGAGCATCATCAGAGTCATAGTCAGAAGTTTGAATGGTATTGTTTTCATTTGCATCAATGCTATTGCTTAATACTAACGTGAATCTTCTGTCTGATTTATCTTTGTCAGCATCTGAAACGTTGGCGTAAAACACATATGAATGTTCCTTTAAGTTCACCGTTTCACCCGTCATTCTATCAAATAATAGAATTTTGTGATAACGTCTAAAGTTCCCCCAATTCTCAGCAGAAATGGTGTAATAACCTTCATTTTTAATACTTGTTAGCAATTCAAAAGATTTATCAATCCCATCATTCTTAATGTAGTTTTTTCTAATATCCGCTGCTGAAGTTTGTACAGCAATAGATGGTGCCAATTCTTTACCTGTTGCCAAGTGACGAATATCCATTATTTCATCAATTCCATCATTCGCATCAGGATGCTCTTCTAATTGCATAGAACATGAATACGTAGAATTGTTTTCACTTAATGTTAGGTGAAGGTTGTTGTCTTCTGTATGCGTTCTAATGTATGTTCCTTGTGTTTCAGTCTTATCTGCTTGATTTATGGTAATAGTTCCAATACTTGATGCGAAAATCCAAACTGCTTGTCCAGATGACATTAAACCATCTTCAGTAATTAAAGGAATACTAGTTGTACCCGAAGCACCGTCATACCATTCGTACGCGCCACTTGCCGGATCGTACAGGTAGAAATAATTTCCAATTGAACCTGAGCGAGTCAATCCACTAAAGGCAATTGTAGAACAATATGGATTTCCCAGAATAGTCCAACCTGTAGTGTATGTTTTTACAATGTCTGTAGAAGGATTAATCGATCCTCTAGAGTTTAATGTTGTTCCAGAGAATGTCTCTAAATCAGTTCCCATAAAGACTTCAAATCCACGTCCATTAAGAATAGGGTCAGTACTATTGATAACTTCATTGAAAATACTGTGATCTGTAAATGTTACTGAACGAAAACAACCGTCAGGGCCAAAGGCACAACCGTCAGGAAAACCTTCTCCACTCATTGCTAAGTCTGGATCCCAATCGTTAAAAGTACTTCCAATAACAGGAGAACATATATCTCTCCAATCTGCAGCTTCTGATCCAATAAAACGTTGGGCAGTAACATCTCCAGAGATTGTTGTAGGAGCAATAATTGGCCCGATTTGCCCTGTTGCATCCACCGCTGTTGACGCAATAATGAAGTTTGTTGAGGCATCAAAAACAATATTACCTCTATTCGGACTCAATATTCCATGCAATGCATAAGAATGTGAATTGAATGTTACGTCACCCGGGCTAGTATTTTCAATAAAGACGTCATTCATGTCCATCACATATGCTAACGTAGAAATAATTGTGATGTCTTGTGGAATATCTCCAGTGAATGAAAGTGTACCATCAGTAATATCAATATTACCTCCCATGTCAAAATCTTGATTAATGTCTAAGATCACATCCGTATCCATAATCAAGCTTCCTGTAAATTCAATACTGAAATAACCTACATAACCGTCTATGTCTACAGTCACTTCCGTTGCCGGATCAATATAAACTAAATCATTTGCGCCAGGTATACATACACAATCCCATGTGTCAACATCACTCCAAACACCATCTACAACCGAGTGAATTTCTAATATTTCAGGAATTCCAGTCAACGTAAAATAGTCCCCATCAGCAAAATCAATGTCAAATGTTACGGTTTGTGCTATTGCATCATACGTTCCTGCTGTTGTTGTTGCATCTGTAAAGTCACCATCATCATCCGTTAATACACGGTAAGTTTCTGGAACTGCATAATCACCGTCAGCTAAATGGAATGTTAATGTTACTGTTCCAACATCACCTGTTTCACCAACACGCCATGTTCTTTCTAAACGAGAGTGTGCAGGTAATTCTGGCGGTAAATTATCAGAATTATACGTTGTAAATGAAAAATCAGTATGTGCCGTTAGGAAATATTCATCAGTACCTAAATCAGTTGCTCCAGAAATTTCTAATTCTTCAGAACCTCTTGCACTTGTTTGTGTGTCTGTGCCATCATCAGCCAGTGCAATTAAACCAAATCGGTGTGTTGCATTATACGCATAATGATCAGTTGGTATGCTCATGTCATACTTAGCTCCTAAATAATTCTCTACTAAAATTCTTTCCAAAGGATTCAATACATTATTGTAAATAATTACTTCGGCAATTTCACCTGTAAACGTATAACTGCTTGTTGCGATTGGAGTTCTATTTCCAAGATAAATGGCTTCATGTCCTGTTGGAGTGGTATATGTCGCCGTTTTTGAAAGTTCTAAATTACCCTGGTTATAAATTGAATTTGTTGTTGGAGTAATATGGGTTGATAAAAAGCTAGCTCCTGGAGGGTCTGTATATCGTACCCATTGAATAGAAGGAGAAAAGTGTGCACTATTGATCGTGTTTTGGCCGTTGTTCATATAGCTTCGCCACTTTTTAAAACTTGACGCATAATCCGCGTTAATGAGCATGTCGCTTGTTGTAGTTGTACGATCATAAACTAAAAAATAAGTTATGTTAGGAGATTCTAATGCTGGGATTGCCCCAGATATCAATACATCATTTACGCCATCAAATGTTAAAGACGATACGCCACTAATACCAGAAGTATTATAAGTAGGCTGTCTTAAAGACGCTCCTTGTGTAAAATTCTCGCTGTTGCCAGATAAATCTGCCCAAGAAGCAATTGAGGAACCATCAGTAAATCCTAACGTGTGGGCATCAAGCCATACGCGATTGTCAGAACTCGATCCAACACCTGCTGGACCAGTTTGACTATATGCTGTTCCAGACATTAAAGCCGCTATGCCAAAGCCAATAAGAGCGATTGAGTAGTATAAATGTTTTTTCATAAACGTTTTTTATTCCCCAAACTGATTTAACGCAAGCACTTTAGGCATATCAAAAATAGAAAATTATTTCAATAAACCGAAATAGTTCAAAGGCTTTAAGGCTAATTGTTATAAACAATTCGGTATAACGCCATAAAAAGTCTATCAATGACTAGATTAATCTGTCGTAAATCTATGATGGTACAATACGTCGCTGTAATTTTTGTCTTGAATTAACTATTCCTTTCTGTGTTAAAAGAAGTGTAGTAATAAAATGACGAAAAACATTAACATATGGTTGTCTATTTGATAAGGCTAATTCTTTCACGGCACGGTGTCTATTTTTCTTTTAAACATAGGTCTATAGATATATCTTTTTTGTTAATATTTCGTTTTCTGCTTGGACTGATATTAGTTGAATTCCAATCAAGTGTTCGGGTAGAAGGATTTGATTTTCACCTTCCATTAAAATGATTCGATCATATTCAAGAATATTCTGCCCTAGGAGGTTACTTAAGTTTATAATTGCCGCGATATCCTGCTGTGAATTATTGGTGATAAGTAATGTGTGCCCTTTCTGAATGATTTCAATCGAATTTCCTAAATGTGTTATTTGATCAGGAACCAGTTTATCTGTGTTTGTTGCGTTCAATAGCGATAGCGTAAATCGTTTACCATCAGCGTGTTTTGAATCGACCATAAAAGTGTACGCGGTTTCTTTTAAATTGACCTTTGTTTGTGTTAAATTGTCAATTAGATAAATGAACTCATAATCTCTAAAATAAGCCCAATTACTGGCGCTAATTGTGTGTTTACCAGCCTCATTGAAATTTAAAAACAGGTTGAAAGACTTGTTGGCACCATCATTTCGAACAAAGTTTTTTCGTAGAAGTTGATTCTTAGAGAGAATTGTGATAGCGGGTCCCTTTTCCTTTCCCGTGGAGAGGTGGAGAATATCTGATAATTCATCTAATCCGTCCGAAGAATTAGTTGATTCTTGGATTTCCATTGTGCAAGAATAATCAGATGATTCACTGGTTAAAGCAATTTGTAAAGCATTGTTATCACCCACCGATCCTCTGAAAAAGGTAGCGTTTTCACCAGACTTACAATTTTGTCCAAACGTCATGTTTCCAGCACTTGTAGCGAAAACCCAGACACCTTGCCCTGTGGCTATTAAACCATTTGAAGTTATTTCAGGTACGCTTGATGTACCAGACAATTCGTCATACCATTGATATACGCCAGAAGCGGCATCATATACATAATAATATTTGCTGATTGAGCTTGATTTAGTGATTGCATTATAAGCAATAGGAGAGGCGTATGGATTACCTATAGTTGTCCACCCTGTTGAAAACGTTTTTATGATGTCTGTTGCTGAATTAACTGTTCCAGTAGATGTTAACGTTGTGCCATCAAAAATTTCCAAATCGGAACCAATAAAAAGTTGAAATCCACGCGTATTTGTTATCGGTTCGTAACTGTTTATAACATTTATTGATATGCTATGATCCGTATAGCGGACAGATTTGAAACAGGGATCTTCGGGGTCATACGCACAGCCATCAGGGAAGCCTGGGCCACTCATTGCAATATCTGGATCCCAATCGTCAAAGGTGCTACCGATTACTGGTGAACAAAGGTCTCGCCAATCTGCTGGTCCTGGAGGAATGAATCGTTGAACAGATACATTCCCAATTATATTGGCTGGTGATATAATTGGACCAATTCTTCCGCCTTCCGTAGCCGTTTTTGATTCAATAATGAACTGGGTGGAAGGTGCAATCACTATGTTTCCTTGGCTTGGAGAAAAAGTACCACCCAAAGAAAAGGTGCCATTTTGAAAACTCACATCTTCTGTACTTGAATTTTCTACGAGCAAATCATTTAATACAGTTATAATTTCTGAATCTGGACTGATTAAAACAACTTGTGCTTCTGTTCCAATTAGCGAAACCTTCCCTGCAGTGAAATTGACTTCACCTTTAATGTCCCAGTCACCTTTGATTGATAATGAGACATCAACACTCATTTCTAAAGTCGCATCATCCTCTATCGATAAGAATTCAGCAAAGGCTTCTGTATCAATATCAACGATTGTTGTAGGGTCAATATACACCAAGTCATTAATGCTTGGAATACAAGTACAGTCCCAAGTTGCCGTTGAACTCCAAGCTCCGTTTGCAATCGAATGAATTTCAAGTTGCTCTTGGAAACCAACCAGCGTGAAATAGGCGCCATCTGATAAATCAATATTAAAAGAAATACTGGATGTTCCGCCGTCATAGGTTCCTGTTAAAATTGTAGCGTCCGAAAATACGTCATCCGAATCAACTAATAGGCGATAAGAATCTGAGGTAGCAAAATCGTAAAGGCCAAGTTTGAATGTTAAAGTAGTAACACCTACATCACCAGTTTCATCAAGTTTCCATGTTCTTTCAAATCGTTGATATTCTGGAAGTGATTCAGGAACATCTATAAGATTGAAAGCATCAAGGGCAAAATCTGTATGAGCAACGAGAAAATACTCGTCAGTATCTAAGTCTACGGCATCCCCTATTTCTAAAACTCCTGCGCCTTGTGCAGAAGTTAGATTGTTAACACCATTATTTCCTAATCCAATGAGACCAAATTTGTGAGTTGCTTGATACGCATAATGATCTGTTGGTATCGTCATATTATATTTTGCTCCTAGGTAATTCTCAACCATTATTCGTTCAAGATCATTAAGCGCAGTATTGTAAATAACAACCTCAGCGATATCTCCTGTAAACGTATAATTACTCTCGGTTAGTGGATCTCGATTCCCTATGTAAAGGTCGTTATGTCCTGAAGGAACCGTGTATGTGGAGGAGCGTGTCATTACTAAGTCTCCCCGGCTGTAAGTTCTAATTCGGGTAGGTGTTATATGGGTAGAAAAAAAAGAAGAACCCGACGGATTTGTGTATCTCACCCACTTAATTGAAGGGGAATAATGTGCACTTAGAATAGTGTTTTGTCCATTATTCATATAGGTCCTCCATTTTTTAAAATTGGAAGTGTAGTTGGCTGTGATTATCATATCACTAGAGGTTGTCGTCCTGTCATATACGACGAAGTAAGTCACGTTGGCGGACTCTAAAGCCGAAATTGAGCCTGACTCCATAATATCATTAACTCCGTCAAAGGTCAATGATGGAATTGCTCCAATACCACTAGAATTATATAGAGGTCTTTGCGAAGATGTGGTTTGCTGAAAGTTATTATTGTTACCTGAGTTGTCCCCCCAAATTGCAATCGGAGAACCATCTGTAAATCCAAGGGCATGTGCATCTAGCCAAACTACATTATTGGTAGAGTTACCAACACCGGCTGGACCTGTTTGCGAAATTGATTGGTTGCAAAATAAAATAAAAAATACTAATGTAGGGAAAAACTTATCAATAGAATATCTATTCATTTTCATGTTAGTTGCTTAAAAGGTTAGTAATATCTAGGGCTTTCGGTAATCTTCAACACCAATTTATCGCAATATTTCGGTTATTCAATGCGTACTGAACATCTTTTAGACCAATAGAGTTAAATTGCATACGAACTAGTTTTTGAGAGGTTTTAAAATCGGGGTGCGAAAATTTAAAAATGGAAAATGAATAAATAACCAACATTTTTCAATTATGTACGTATGTTGTAATATAAATAAGTGTTGTTGAGTAATTATTCGAAACAAGAGTAGGTAAAGCTATGCAAGGAAATAATCAAAATAAGAATACACCTTCCAATAAATTAATTGAAGCCAAGGATATTCTTTTCATTTGGAAAATGATCTTAAAAAATTTAGGATTCATTATTGCCATTCCTTTGGTGGCTTATGCAATTGGATATGTTTATACGTATCGATTGACCAATATTTACGGAGCTAAAGCAGAGTTACTTTTAAAGTCGAATGAAACGTATGATTATCAAGATCCAATTTATAAAGGACTTGGTGCCTATGGCATTTATATGGATGTTCAAAATCAAATCCGAATTTTAAATTCACGCGATTTAATTGGTGAGGTAATTGATAAAATCAATATTGGAACATCTTATTACGTTGTAGGGAGAATAAAAAAAGTGGAAGTTTTTGAAACATTGCCTTTTAAATCTAACGTTTTGGTTTTGAATCCGCAATTGTATGAAGTTCCTATTCAAGTCACAATTTTAAATCAAGAGGAATATAAAATTGCTTATACTGTTGGTGGGGCTAATTATGAATATGTTTACAATTTTGATGAGGAGGTTACCAATTCCGATTTTGTATTGCAGTTAGATCGTCGCTATGAATTGGATGATGAAAACATTAATGAGCTAAAAGAGTCTGATTATGAAATTGTTTTTCATTCGCGGAATTATTTAATTAGCAAATATCAATCGGGCCTAAGTGTTGAAAATATTGAGCATACGAGTGTTATTACACTATCGGTTAATGATGAGTTGGCCAATAGAGCTATTGTATATTTAGATACCTTAACCAACACCTACGTTGATTATTCTAAACGAAGTCAGCTTGAGGTGAATGAAAATACACTCACTAATATTCAAAAGCAAATTGATACGGTTAGCATTTTAATTCAAGAAAAAGAGCGTGAATTGTTACTCTACAAGGATAAAAATGCCATACTGAATATTAACAAGGAGGAGGATGACTTTTTTGCAGAATATATTTCGTTTACAAAAGATAAGCGATTGCTGGAGCAGAAAAAAGGATCTGTAGTTGCGTTGACCGAATATTTGAAATCATCCGAAGATAACCGTGTTTTGCCTCCGTCATTCTACATTGAAGAAAATGATGAATACTTAAGAGATGCAATTGGAGAGGTAAGAAAAAGGCAAATCAGATACGAAATTGATAAAACGCAGAAATCTGAAGAAAACAGAACAATGATTCAAGCGCGGAAGGAAATAGCCATGCTTAATAATGATATTTTAAATTATTTGGAAAATTTATTGGTGGCGTTTAAGCTACAAATCACAATCGCAGATAGTTTTATTCGCGACTATAAAAATGATATTCGGAAGTTGCCAAAATCTGCCCAAGGCGTTATGAATATTCAACGTGAATTGGATGTGAATAACAAAATGTATTTATTCTTATTAGAAAAGAAAACGAACACATTAATTGCACGAGCTGGTATCATACCCCAAGTTAAAATAATTGAAAAAACGGTGGGTACAGGAGTTGCTTACCCTAACAAGACCAAAATAATTCGTCTGTTCATATTGGGTGGATTCATCTTCGCTTTTTTAATTGCAATTGTACGTAAACTTTTCTTTGAAAAGATTGAGAATGTAAATGATCTAGCTGAAGTGTCTGATATTAATATTGCGGGTGGTGTTCCATTTGTTAAAGATATGGAAAGTCATTTGATGATTGAGTCTCAACCAAAATCACATGTAACGGAAAGTTTTAGAACCATTCGAACAAATTTGACATTTATAGGAGAAGATCGTGAAGATGGCAAGGCCAAAAAAGTACTGTTATCATCATTTTTTCCAGGAGAAGGGAAAACATTTTGTTCAACCAATCTTGCCAACTTAATTGCGAAGGGAAGCAAAAAAGTATTAATCATTGATTTTGATTTGCACCGACCTAAAGTACACAAAACGTACAAACTTAAAAATGTGAAAGGAGTGTCTAATTTTATAATTGGCAAAAGTAATTTTGAGGATATTTTAAATGAGGCTGTTTATCCAAATTTAGATGTTATAACTGCTGGTCCAATCGCCCCAAACCCATCTGAATTAGTATTGCGAGACAAGGTGTCAGAATTATTAGAATACGCCGAAACAAGGTATGACTATATTATAATTGATACACCGCCATTTGGTTTATTAAATGATACACTTGAATTAACGAAATACGTTGACATGTTTTTAATTATCATGAATACGCGCTATACCCGTAAAAAAGGAGTGGAACATATCAATCAAATGCTTGAGAAATTTGATGATATTGGTAAGGGAGTTGTATTGAACTCGATCAAAGAGAGTAGATTACAATACTATTACTCTAAATACACCTATAAATATACCTACGGTTATAATTATGGTTACGGATATGGTTATGGTAGTACTTACGGAAGTGGGTATACAAGTGATGATAATTATTAAAATATTGACATTGGAAGATTAATAAGCTAGTTTTGCAATGAAATGAATCCATATACTAGATTGAATGCCGGGTTTTTTACTTAAGATTACGTTTTTAATTTCCTTCTCTGTGTTGACACTTGCTGCAAGTGCTCAAACCGTTGAGCGAACAACATTTGCTGTATTTAGTTCTATTACACCGAATGATTCTTTATTAGTTGCGGCAGGCCAAATCATGACAGGGGAATCTGATTCACCTTTATTGGAGTATGGATATTATCCGTTAAATCATACCTTATTGAGTATTGATGAACCTGAAATAGTTCAATCATATTCAATCTATCCGAATCCGTTTAATCAATCTTTTCAAGTGAATTGGACAAATTCAACGGCACAAACAATAACAATAGAAATTTATTCCATTAACGGAGCGTTAATTCAGCGAATAGAAACAAGTGACGCCCAAATCATAGTTCATACAGATAAATGGGAGCGTGGCTTGTATTTTGTCAGAGGACTAACACCACAAGGTTCAGTGTTTAACGAAAAAGTAATTAAATCTTGATATGCGAAATTTGAAGCTTCACATATTGCTGGTTTTATTAAACGTGTTGTCACTTGGAAACCTGAATGCCCAAGAATTAAATTATAATAAAATTAATGTACAAGGGCAACTCATGAATGCAACCATGAGCGAATCCGATTTTGAGTTTTTGGTACTAAGTATTACAGGAGATACCTTATGGCGCGAGTCACATTCAAGTATTCCATTAAGTGAGCAAGGTTCCTTTACATTGGCATTTGGTTCTGGAACTTATATTGCCGGAGAAATTAGTGATTTTCATGAAATGAACTGGTTAGACGTGGATCGTGTTGAACTTTATCATTTTGGAGATTCACGTTATTTACAAGGTTCGTTTGAAGTACAAGCTGTGCCTTATGCCTTGCATAGCCTTTACCTTGCAAATGCAATTAAAACAAGTGATTTGGCAGATGTAGATGATGTTGAATATATAGCGGGACAGACCTTATGGTTTAACGGAACAGGTTTTTCATTTGGAATGATAACAGTAGGCGACACCGCGGAGTATGCTTGGGTGGCAGATCACGTTATTTTTGCGGACACAGCCTGGTACGCCTTGAATAATGACTATGCCGATACTGCAAATTTTAGTTATTATTCAGATTCTGCAAACTATGCTACCTACTTTAATCACGTTATTAATACAGATAGTGCCGCATTTGCAGATTCGGCAAACTATGCATTTTCATCCACAGGTAATTGGTCCATTGATGGAGATAGTGATTTGGACGAAACACATTTTATTGGACCAACCGTTGACGAGTCTTTCATAATTAAAACAAATAATTTACCTCGTTTTGTTTTTGAGGATGATTTTTCAACCCACAATAACTTTCCAGGTGACGGATTTAGAATAGGAACAACAAATGGCTTATTAATAACGCCCAACACCAATCCTGGTTTAGATGAAATAGATGGAAGTTTCTTTTATTTTGACGGAGAAACACGCTCAATTCATGGCGGAACACGAACAGAAATTTTTGACACCTTAAAAGGAGCGTATAGTTTTGCTTGGGGAGAAAATGTGGGAACGAATGGCTCTTATTCAACCGTGTTTGGGAAAGATACATATGGAGATACTGCCTATTTCGGTGGAGATGCAATACCCTATCATTCAATTTCTAGTTTTGCTGCCGGTAAAAATTGTCATGTAGCACATATGAGTTTCGCATTTGGCGAAAACGCAGTTGCGAATTATTATAGAAACGTTGCTATCGGAAAAGATGTAACGGCCAATGTAGCATCTGCTGGTTTAGGTGTGGGAAATAATATAGTGGTTGAAGGTGCCACGGCTTGGGCAATGGGTCGTAACCTTACGGCAAATGGTCATTTTTCAACCGTTATTGGTTCCAATGCTAGTGCCGATAGTAGAGTAGGCTGTTTTGTTTATGGAGACAATTCAACAACAGATACTGTTCGAAATACAGCAAACCACCAATTTATGGTTCGTGCAGATGGTGGTGTGATCTTCTATTCAAATGCTGGACTTAGTATGGGCGTTGAATTGTTAGCTGGAGCAGGAAGTTGGTCAATGATTTCTGATCGCAATAAAAAACGAAATATTTCCTTATTAACGCCATTAGATTATAGCGCAGAGTTTGACAGTTTAAACGTTTTGTCATGGAATTATATTGGACATAATACAATTCATATTGGACCAATTGCGCAAGATTTTTATAGCACATTTGGTGTGGGCGAAAAACCCTATTTAATCAATATGATTGATAGTGATGGAGCCACATTTTTGGGGGTTAAAAAATTGAATGAAGAAATAAACAATCAGCCCAAAGCTGAAGAAGTAGAAGCAATAGAAAAAGAATTAGAAAACGAAAAAGCGAAGCTTGATGCTATTGAGCAACGCATAAATGAATTATATGAAGAATTGGATCATAACTAGTATATTCCTGTTATGCATTAATTTGGTCTTTTCTCAAGGATTCCCAGAGGGGATTCCTTATCAAGCCCAAGTGCATGGATTGGATGGTGGATTTTTGTCAGATGCGACAATCGGAGTTGAATTTAATATTCGATCAACCGCTATGGACGGCGAAATTGTATGGCAAGAACGCCATGTGGTAACATTAAATGAATTGGGTCATTTTGCAACTAATATCGGAGAAGGTACTGCTACAGGAACAGGAACTTCACCTTCATTTGCAGAAATTGATTGGGCTGGAGATATTTACTTTTTAGAAATGTTAGTGGATATTGATAATATTGGGGCATTTGTTTCTCGAATGACGCAACAAATGATGTCAGTGCCATTTGCTTTTCATTCTAAAACGACTTCGCAAGAATTTAATTTATCTGAATTGGGAGATGTTGATATTACAGGAATTTCAATTGGAGATATTTTAACATGGGATGGGACTACCTGGATACCGACAGAAGATTTGGTTCCTGATACAGTAAGTTTTGCTTATGAGAGTGATGTAGCAAATTATGCAGACACGGCGACATTTGCTCATAATTGTGGCGATCCTACTTTAGTAGATAGTTCACTTTACGCCTATTATTCAGATACAGCCAATTTTGCAGCGACTGGTTTATATTCCGTTTATGCTGATTCTGCATTATATGCAGATACGGCAGGAGTAGCAACATTTGCTTATAATAATTGGGGTATCTCTGGAAATGATAATGTCAATGAAACGGATCACTTTTTAGGAACGATAGATGCTGTTGATTTAGTCATTAAATCGAATGATATTGAACGTATGCGGATTAAATCAGGCGGTTTGATTGGAATTGGAACAGTGGATCCATTAGCGGACTTGCATGTAAATAATGTAAACGGTGTATTATATACCGGTGAATTTGGAACAGGTGCAATTCCAACGGAAGGTGCCGGAGTAAGAATGATGTGGTATCCAAATAAAGCCGCGTTTAGATCTGGCGAAGTGACAGGCACACAATGGAATGCTGCTTTTATTGGCGATTATTCATTTGCATCAGGTTTTAATGCTCGTGCAGCAGGCGATTACGGCGTTGCATTTGGATTCAATACAACTGCTTCTGGTGAAGGAGCAATGGCCGTAGGTAATGCATCCATCTCATCTGGAGATTATGCGTTTTCTGCTGGACATAACCCACAGGCAACAGGCGATCATAGTGTTGCATTGGGACGTGGTGCTTTGGCACATGCTGAAAGCGCAATTGCAATTGGATATCATCCAACAGCTGATGCACCTTACGCGCTTTCATTGGGGAACTATACATATGCTCACGGTGAAAGTTCAGTAGCAATTGGTTATCACGCACAGGCAATGCATGACGGTAGTTTTATTTTTAATGATAAAATTGATGCAATCGGGTATGTTGAAACAACTGCTGCTAATCAATTTATGGTGAAAGCTTCTGGAGGTTCAATTTTTTATACGGATGCGGATTTAACAACTGGTGTTGAATTATTACCGGGTGCTGGAGCTTGGTCAATCCTTTCTGACAGAGAACGAAAAGAAAATATTGAAAGCATTGATGCGCAAGAATATTTGAATCGATTAGATCAAATTGATGTGTTTTCATGGTCGTATATTTCGCAAGATTCAAGCATTATGCATATTGGACCAATGGCGCAAGACTTTCACAGTACTTTCAATTTAGGAACAGATTCAACAACTATTAACTCAGGAGATTTTGATGGCATCAATTTATTGCTCATTAAAGCCTTGGATGAGAAAATGGCGCTGTTAGAGAATCAGGCAATAACATTGGAAGAAATGGAAGCCGAGTTGACTGAATTAAAAGCACAACGAGAAAAGTTGTATGCTTTATTAATTAGGTTAGAGGAAAAAATGGCCGCCGAAGCATTGACAGCTGTGCCTGTTTCTGAAGAGAATATGGAGTTGCGTTAAATTAACCGAACTTCGATCTGATTTTACCCTGCGCCCGATAAATTTTATCACGCAAGGTATGCTTCTTTAAAATTGAATTCACTGTTTTTAAATCATTAGCTGATAAGGCGCGTTCACCGCTTGTCTTAAACTGTGCTTCTATAATTCGAAGCGGATTGTCAACCGTGTACTCTTTTAGCCAGATAGAACCTTGTTCAGCAAGTTGCGTGTAGGTTTCTTTATCCGCGATAAACCCTTCCAACCTTTGCTGAACATCTTCCGCAGTTTTTGCATTTAATAGGGGATATAGTTCTTCATAATCCGCTTCGTATAAGTCATCTTCACGATAATGTAAAAGCGGAACATTAGAAGCCAAGGTCTCATTTACTACGCCGCAAGTCAACCAACTGTTGTCAAATTGACCGCAGGATATATCAGCCATATTTAAACCCAACATAATTTCTTTACGCTGCATTAAGGGCATCCACACAATATTAGCATCAATTTCAAGTGCGCTAATAAGATCCTTGGAAGCTTGTACATTCATACCATAATCGAAAAAAATGAGTTTGGCATTTATGCTTAGGTTGGCTTTTACAAATTTCGCAAAACCTTCAATTAAAATATTATTTCCCTTTTGGTGAATCGCCATATCAGGGCTCAAATTGAAACCATTATGACGTGAATGCGAAAATATAATAAGGTCGTTTTCTTCTCTTAATTTTTTAAAAAATGAATACCGTTGCAATGCTTTGACTTGTGGATTGTTTTCCAAATCAGCATATTGCGGTATAAAAACCATTGGACCAGACGTATTGTGATAGGTCGCGGTAGTTTTTAGTTTATTTTTAAAAGGGAAATGAATGTCGTATTCATCTGGAAAAAGGATTGTTTTGGTATTTTCAATTCCAATTTTTTGCAATTTACTCAAGGTGTCCTTTTCACTTAACCACCATACTTTATCTATTCCCTTTTTGCGCGTTTTTTCAAATGGCAAATCGTAAATATCACTTCCATGTGGAATAAATACATCTAAGGTTTTTCCAATTAAGGTGACAATTGTTGGAGCAATATCTGTTCCAACGTAAACATCAAAGTCAGCTAATTCTTTTTTGAGTAATTCTACCGAATCAGCCTTATATAAGGTAGACTTTGTAATGGGCAATACTTTAT
Organism: Crocinitomix sp.; assembly: GCA_047623705.1. GTDB lineage: Bacteria > Bacteroidota > Bacteroidia > Flavobacteriales_D > Crocinitomicaceae > Crocinitomix. The sequence goes on along the minus strand of JBLHOW010000019.1, from coordinate 56,777 downwards.
AATATTCCAAATAGCCAACATCATAAGAGTCTGAAGCAGGACTAAAATGTGCTGGTTCATCAGACAAGGTGATGAGGTGTGCATCAATACCAGCTTCGCGTAAATAGCGACAAAGAATAAACATCATGTTATTCAAATTGGCCAAGCAAGCTACTCTCATGTTTTTGATTTACCCTTCGTTAAGATCTGAATAGTCAAATGAAATATCATTTTCGCTGATTACAACACGTCCGATTTGTTTTGCAGGATTGCCAGCAATTATGGCGTAATCAGGAAAACTTTCACCAACAAATGAATTAGCAGCAATCACACAATGGTTTCCAATTGTAATTCCCATACCAATAATGCACTGCGGTGCAATATAAGTGCAAGAACCAATTTTAACAGGTTCACGTTCAATTGGCAATTTACCGCCGCTTAAGGTTTGTTTTAAATTACTGTGTGTATAAATATGAACGCCAGCCGAAACAGTACAATGGTTTCCAATGGCTAATCCGCCAGATCCATCAACTATTGTAAATGGACCAATCCAAGTATTTTCACCAACCTTGGCGTCACCAAAAATATAAGCACTATCGTAAACTGAACTTCCTTTGCCCCAACCTAATTCTTTGGCGCGTTCCCAGCGGTCAAAAACTTCATCATTAAAAGGTAAGGAACGATCAAACTGCGCTTTGAATGCACTGAATAAATCGGCGTGTAGATTTTGTAATTCGGCCAAAGTATTAGCTGAATCCTTATTTTCTAATGCCTTTTTTCTATCCATTTTTTAGCTCACTAGCATTTGCTTTTTCATCCATTCAGATGTACGTTCTATTCCTTCTTCCAAATCAATTTGGGCTTTATAACCTAAAACATTTGTACTTTTTTCTACAGATGGAATTCTTAAAGCAATATCTGCAGATAAGGCATCTTGAAATAAGATTTTTGAAGTAGAATTCAATACACGACAAACCGTTTGAGCTAAACCTAATATTGTAATTACCGCACGGGCATTTCCAATATTGAAACTTTCTCCAACAGCTGCGTCATTGTCTAAACATCTAAAAATACACTCCACAAAATCGTCTACATAACACCAAGCGCGAATTTGATTTCCGTCACCGTGAATATAAATGTCTTCGTTTTTCAACGCTTTCTTAATAAAGATTTGAATAGCACCTTCACCAGTTTGACCAGGTCCGTAAACATTAAAAGGTCTTACCGTTACAACTGGTAAATTATGTTGTGTATGATATGCATGTGCTAAATGTTCCCCTGCTAATTTACTAACGGCGTATGTCCATCTTGCCTCACCCGCAGAACCAGAAACTGTTTCATCCGTCTCGGTAGATTTAAAAGCCATTGAACCGAATACCTCAGAAGTAGAGAAGTCGATAAAACGATTAGAAACTCCGTTAACACGTGCAGCTTCTAATGCATTTGCTGTACCAATCATGTTAACACGCATGGTAGAAACAGGGTTTTTAATTACCGTATCAATACCTGCAATTCCAGCTGCATGAATAACAACTTCTGCACCTTTCATAGATGTGCATAGCAAGTCAAAATCAAGTACGTCACCTTTTATTACAGTGATGTTTTCATGACTTGCATAGCCACTACCCGTCAGAGTGTCGCGGTGAAAATTGTCATAAACTGTGATTTTATTATTTTCAATTAACCGTTGAATTAATGTGTTAGCAATGAAGCCTGCTCCACCGGTTATGAATATGTTTTTACCTTCCATGGTTCTACTGTAGTTTGTTTAATTCTTCTGCAATATAGGAAATATCTGCTCTAGTTAATTTTTCGTAGAGTGGAATTGCCAAGCCTTCTTTATATGCTCGAAAAGCATTTGGAAAAAGCACTGCGGAATTGTGATTGTATTTATTTTTATAAAAAATTTGATCTGGGATACATTGGGCGCCATAATTGGTTCCAATCCCTTTTTCTCTTAACGTTTTTATGAGTTCATCTCGATTAATTGATGGATCAATTAAGACGTGATAAGTTTGCCAAGTATGCACACGATCATTAGGGCAACTTGGAAGTTTTATTTTTGAATTCTTTATCTCGGACTGATAAATTTTGGCGAGTTCGTTTTTATAAGTTAACGTAGTGGCTAGTCTATCCAATTGACTATTTACCAAGGCGGCTTGAAAATCTGTCATGCGATAATTAAAACCAGCTTCAACAAATTCCATTTTACCATCAATAATATCGACACCGTGATTTCGTAAAATCTGCACTTTCTTTGCCGATTCAGCATTTTGACACGTAATTAATCCACCTTCTCCAGATGAAATTGCTTTGCGCGGGTGTAAAGAAAAAGATCCAAAATCGCCGAAAGTTCCAACGCTTTGCCCATTTTGACTTGCGCCTAATGCACAAGCTGCATCTTCTATCACATATAGGTTGCGCGCATTTGCAATGTTCATAATTGCCGCAATATCACAGGGCAACCCAAATTCATGTACAGGAATTATGGCTTTGGTTTTATCCGTTATAGCCGACTCAATTTTTGTAACGTCTATATTAAAACTGTCAATCTCAACATCTACAAATACCGGCGTTGCACCAACCAATTCAACAACATTGGCAGTGGCTACATATGAAAGCGCTGGAACAATTACTTCATCCCCTTTTCCGATTCCCAGAGCAACTAATGCTAAGTGCATGGTCGCCGTTCCATTTGACACAGCCGCTACATGATTGCTTTGTACAAAAGAAGCAATATTGCTTTCTAATTCAGCAACCTTTTTGCCTTGAACAAGCATGCCTGATTGTAACACATCAACAACTTCTTGAATGTCTTGTGCTTGTATGTCTGGACTAGCCAGTGGAATGAATGCCATTTTTTTAATCGTTAGTCAATAGTCTTTAAGCACTAGTACTTTTTCAATGTTCAATTTTCCACTTCGACATAAAATGAACATGGCCCAATTTAAAATCATAAGTAAAGCCTGAATTTTCACCTTCGCCAATATTCATAACTGAAAAATCTAAAATGTTCTCTACAAAATCTAATGTTACGCCGTTTGTTTCGTGTACGCCAATTGTCACCGAATAATTGCCCGGTTGTAATTGATTATTTATGTTGCACGAAATTTGATTTAATCCCTGTGTTAATGGTTGTTTCTCAGTCTCTCCATATTTGTTCATGGTGTGTACCAACTCTATACCATCTCGTGTGTTTATTCTCAAATCAATGATCACATCTTTTAAGGCAGATTGGCAATCGATTGCCATATTGAATCGTAAGTCGGCCATATAGTTGACCCGCTCAATTGGCCCGTTTTTGCTATCGAGCAATTGAATGCTTTTATATTTTGCAATACCTGTATTCATTGAAGAAGCATCCGCTGGAATTTCTCCATTTGCAGATGATTTAGTGGTTTTCGCCAAATAAGTCTCAATGATTTCGGTCATATTACCTTGATTGGTCATGCGTCCTTTTTCCATTAAAAACCCTTTTTTACAAAGCGCTTTCATTGAGGCCATATTGTGACTTACGAATAGAACTGTTCTTCCTTCGCTACTAATATCCTTCATTTTACCAATGCACTTATCTTGAAACTCGGCATCTCCAACAGCTAAAACTTCATCTACAATTAAAATTTCTGGTTCAAGATGAGCAGCAACGGCAAAACCGAGCCGCACGATCATTCCAGAAGAGTAGCGTTTAACAGGTGTGTCAATGTATTTTTGACAACCTGAAAAATCGACAATTTCATCTAGTTTCGATTTTATTTCAGAGCGATTCATGCCCAAAATGGCGCCATTCAAGTAAATGTTTTCTCTTCCAGTCAATTCCGGATGAAAACCTGTTCCAACTTCAAGTAAAGCGGCAATTCTACCTTTGATTTTAATTTGACCAGTTGTAGGCGAAGTAACTCTTGATAGTAATTTAAGTAAAGTGGATTTTCCTGCACCGTTCTTACCAATAATACCGACCATATCACCCTGAGCAATCTCAAAATTAATATCTTTCAAAGCCCAAACATAGCCAGAGCTATCTACTGTGGTTCGATCATTTTCTGCACCAATTTTCAAGTACGGGTCATCTTTACCTCGGGCTTTAGCCCAAAATCGCTTTAAATCATGTGATAAAGTACCAGTACCAACCTGTCCTAATCGGTATTGTTTTGATATGTCCTCTGCCTTTAAAACGACGCTCATGCTTCAAAAATACGTAAAACCTTGGCTTGCGGTTTTATAATTGGATAAAATTACACAAAAGGTTATATTTTGTGGATTAATAGCCTTTTAACGCCTACGGAATTTTATTAAACGTGTAAAAATAATAATCTGTATTGCCTGCCGATATTATATCTTTCAATAGAGTCCGGTGTTTGAACTGGTCTAACTGAGTAGGAGAGTTCAAGGTTTGTGCAGTTCAGGAATTGTGAGTTTACATATGTAAATGCGCTGTAATGCGCTTGTCGAAATGAATAATTTATGGGCAAGCATAAAGCCGAAAGCGGACTTACTAAACAAGCACTATGTTGTGCTTCGAACGTATTTTTTCTTGTATTCTAAAGGAGAAAGTCCGGTGTGTTTTCTGAAAATATTTCTGAATGCCTTTGGATCTGAGTATCCAACGTCATACATAACTTCAGTAATAGGAGAGTTGACTGACATTTCTAAACTTTTCTTTGCAGCTTCAACCTTTACGCGTTGAATATATTCTACAGGCGTATTTGCGGTAGCTTTTTTAAAGCGGCGTATAAAATTCCGACCACTAATCGCAAATTTATTGGCCAATTGTTCTATTGAAATTTTTTCATGATAGTTTTCTTCAATAAATCGCTGGGCATCTATTATTGGTTGATCTTCATGATTTTTTTGACCACTGAATATTGCAAATTGGTTTTGGTTATGTCGATCAAGTTCAATTTCATAAATCTTTGAGCACCATACTTCTGCTTCCAATCCCCAATATTTACCAACCAAATAAAGAATTAGGTTGAGGATAGAAAACGCTCCACCTGACGAGTATATTCCATTGTTCTCGTTGATTATTCTTTCTGGAAGAACATTTATCGCTGGGTACTTTTCTGCAAAAAGGTCGGCTACCATCCAATGTGTTGCACAGCTTTGTCCATCCAATAATCCAGTTTCTGCCAACAAGAACGAACCCATACACAAGCTTGCTATTTCAGTATTGTGCTTTGCGCGTTGTTCTTTGATCCATGGAATAAATGGCCTATTGTTTTCTATCTCTCCCGCTAAATCGCCTCGCAAAGTCGTTACAATAATTAAGTCCGTTTTTTTAATATCAGTGATCAATTTTGTCGGTGAAATTGAAAATGCTCCATTGTACAATTTAGTCTCGGTGGAAATACCAACAAGATCTATCTTAAAAAAGTCGTCATTAGTTTGATGTTTTTGCTTCAGATAACCATTAACACCCATAAAAATTTTATAGGGACTAATGATACTTGTCAATATAGCTTCACCATTAGGTACGATAATACTGATGTGTTTCATATAACAAAGGTATTGGAATGATTTGGCAAAAACAACCCCTCAAGATGTCGAAAACACACCATTTGAACTTCAAATCAGATTCGTACTTTTGATTGAATAGCATGAAAGAGCTAATAAGTATGCAAAATACGAATAGTGTTAATTCAAATATATAAATCACTAAAAACAAAATAACATGCAAAAAATGGACAGTACAACAAACGCAATAAATTGGTTTGAAATTTCGGTTTTAGAAATTGGAAGAGCTAAAGCATATTATCAAGCAATTTTCGATATTGAAATGATGGATATGGAAATGGGAGATATGAAAATGGCTGCATTTCCGTTTACACCGGAATCAGGAAAAACTTCAGGGGCAATAGCACAAAGTCCAAATCACAAGCCAAGCATGGAAGGTGCAGTTTTGTATTTGAATGCAAATCCGAATCTACAAATAGTTTTAGATAGAGTGGAAGCAGCTGGTGGAAAAATTGCAATGCCTAAAACGGCAATCGGTCCAAATGGTTTTATGGCAATGATGATTGATACAGAGGGGAATATGGTTGGTATTCATTCTGGAGAGTAGAGAAACATTATTTGAAAAATAAAGATTTAATCATATGAATTTAGGCAATAATAAGGTGCTAATTACTGGCGGTGGCTCAGGGATTGGTCTGGCATTGGCAAAACTATTTACTGATGCTGGTAGCGAAGTGCTGATTACTGGAAGAAATGAAGCCAAATTAATTAAGGCTTGTGAAGGTGTTGAAAGGTTATCTTATCACGTAGCAGATGTTACGAAACAGGAAGATATAGAAAGTTTAAAAGCTAGAATTAAAGGAGTAGGCGGATTGAATCTTTTGATTAACAATGCAGGAGTTTTCATTCATAAGGATTATTCGAAAGATATATTAAACACGGAAGAGTTGGTGAGAGAGATTGACATTAATTATGGGGGGCCAGTGAGAATGGTAGATGCGTTTTTACCAATATTAAGCGAGAGTAAGAATCCGGCAATAGTCAATGTCTCTTCTGGATTGGCTTTCGTTCCGTTAACAGCTGCGCCAGTATATTGCGGAACTAAGGCGGCCTTGCATTCATGGACGCAATCATTAAGATTTCAATTGAGTACTAAAAATATCAAAGTTTTTGAATTGATGCCACCCTTAGTTGCTACTGAAATGACCAAACAGTATAAAGAATTTAAACCTATTAGCACGGACGAATTTGTGACTGGCTTTAAAAAAGCGTTTGAAAAAGATACGTTAGAAATTGTTGTCGGTCAATCAAAAGGATTGAGAATGATGAGCAGAATGGCGCCTAAATTTATTTTTAAACAATTGAATAAAACATTCGCTTCAAAATAATTAAAACAAGAAAAACATGATTTCAGTAAAAGTTGAATACACGGTTGAATTTGGATTTGTTGAAGAAAACAAATCCAATATCCAAAAGGTGATGGAAGCACTCCAGCAACAACCAATAGAAGGGATGTACTATTCATCTCAAACGATCAATGACAGTCCGAACACTTTTGTACATTATAACTTAGCGAAAGATACAGAGACCATGTCAAAACTGAGTGAATTGGATGAGTTTAAAGCCTTTCAAAAGGCATTGAAAGCGAGTAAGCCGCTTTCGCCACCCCAGGCTACAAATATGACTGTTGTTGGAGTAGGATTTTAAGTTTAGTAACAAAACAAATTCAAGAGGCCTTAATGTTAAACATTGAGGCCTTTTTTAATGCCTAAAATCTGTTTAAACGGTATCCATAAATGATTTTTCAACCCGATTAAAAATAATGGTGCCAAAGAATAAAAGTAGGCACATAAATACGAAGCTATAACCTAACCAGAACCAGCTGAACTCACCAGCGCCCAAAAAGGCGTATTTAAAAGCCTCAATTATATTTACCATTGGATTTAATTTAAAAACCCAAGCGTATTTCCCCATCATTGATATTGGAATGACCACTGATGATGCATACATCAACAACTGTACGCCAAATGCCAATAAAAAGTTCATGTCTTTATACTTGGTCGTAATCGAAGAAAAGATAATGCCAAACCCTAAACTTAAACCCGCCATCATGATAATGAGCAAAGGAACAACCAGTATTTCCTTTGTTGGATTTATGTCGCCACCATATTCCGAAAAGAAATAATAATAACACCAAACCAATGCAAAAAGGATGAATTGAATTCCAAATTTCAATAAGGATGATACCGTTATGGAAAGTGGAACAATCAAGCGAGGAAAGAATACTTTTCCAAAAATATTTTGGTTTTTTATGAACGTTTCAGATGTTTTGGTCAAACATTCTGAGAAGTAATTCCATAATGTTAGTCCAGTCAAGTAAAAGAGTGGAGCAGGCATTCCGTCAGTATCCAATTGACCAAAATAACCAAATACTAAAGCGAACATTGCCGTGGTTAAAATGGGCTGAATGAAAAACCATAAAGGTCCTAAAACCGTTTGTTTATAAACAGCAACAAAATCTCGCTTTACAAATAGGAGTAATAGATCGCGGTATTTCCACAATTCTTTAAACCTTAAATCAACCCAGCTGGATTTCGGTTTAATGATAAGATCCCACTTTTCTTCGCTCATTCGGCTTTTAATTCCATTTGATTAATGAAGACAGGATCTGCTAATAACTTTTTGATGCCTTCTTCAATCGTCATCAATTCGCGTCCTAAAATGGCTTTCATTTTGGAGTTGTCAGGTTGTCTTCTCGTCATGTCACCATCCTTTAAAGGTGGTAAAAACGTAATTTCAGATTGACTTTCAGTAATCGTGATAATAAGTTTGGCTAGCTCTAAAATAGAGATTACCGTTTCACCACCAATATTGATAACATCATTTACAAAAAGGTCATTATTTAATGCTTTAATAGTTGCATCAATATTGTCGCTAACATAACAAAACGTTCTGGTTTGCGAGCCGTCACCATAAATAGTAATCGGTTTGTTTTGCAAGGCCTGAGAAATAAATTTACTCATTACAAAATCTTGCGTTTGATTAGGACCATAAGTGTTGAAGAATCTAAAAATGGTATAATCCAAATTGTATTCTTGCATATAAGATTTACAAAATGCTTCACCTACATTTTTTACAACAGCATATGGTACACGTGAATTTAAGGGTGTTGTTTCCTCGTGTTGAGGAATCGTAACAGGTTCTCCATAAACCTCAGAAGATGAAGAAAAGAAAAATCTTTTAACGCCCGTATTTTTCGATAAAGACAATATATGTTTAATGCCGTCAATGTCATTTAATACCCGAATTGGATTTTCTTGCGTCCGTTGAACGCCAACATAGGCTGCATAATGAAAAACATAATCAAACTGATTCGAAAGCATGATGTCCGTAATCTCTTCACGATTATTTACGTCAGCTTTAATGAATTTAAGGTTCGGATGGTTCTGTGGTAATTTATTAATATTCCCTGTAGATAAATCATCTACAACCGTCAAGTATGTGTCAGGCTCGTTCAAAAGTCCTTGAGCCATAGCACTTCCAACATTTCCCGCACCACCGGTTAAGAGTATTTTTCGCATTTTTCAGTTTCCGTTTAAGGGATAAAGGTACAATATTAATAATCATATTGAATTTGTCCAATTGTAATTAGCGCGGTTTTCAAGCGCGTTTAATTACTTACTCTTAAAAACCTTCTTAAATTTGAAGCACTATTAGAATGCGGAAAAATAAAGTCTTAAATATTATCTCAAATAATTTCCCTTATGGACTGGGAGAACAATTTTTTGAAGCCGAGGTAGCGAAAATGGCCGAGTTTTATGATGAGGTTGTACTTTACCCGCTTAAAAAAGCAGAGGGATTACGAAAATTACCAACAAATGTTCGTGTGAATGACGCTTTAAATAAAGTGACTGAGACAGTGACTAAAAAGCAGGTGTTTTCTTGCCTTTGGTTGATTTTTAAAATTGTTGGGTTTGAATTTCTGCGTTCCAATAAACGGTCCTTTATTTTTAAGAAAATGAAATGGTGGATGACATCAATAGCCTATTGCAAAGCCTTAAGCTTAGCATATGAGCAAGCCGTTGATAATGAAAAAGACAATCATCATTATTCATTTTGGATGAACGACGGCGCTTTATTACTTAGTATCCTCCAATCAAAAAAGAAAATCAAGGGTTTTGATTTTCGCGTAAATGGCTATGATATTTTTGAAGAGCGCCATGCAGGAAACTATATGCCATTTCGCTACTTCAACTATAAACATGTCAATCGCGTTTATGTCTTGTCAAAAGTGGCATTGGAATATTTAAAGGCGATCGATTTTCGGCCAAATAAACTGACTTATGCACCCTATGGGATTTATACCCAAGGCTTAAATCAATTGACAGGTTCAACTGAGATTCATATGGTTTCTTGCGCCAATATGATTCCATTAAAACGAATTGATAAAACGATTGCCGCCTTAAAATTAATAAGCGACAAAACCATTCAATGGACACATTTTGGAGAAGGTTATTTACGGCCTGAATTGGAAGAGCAGTTGAAAGACATGCCGTCAAACATTACAGTAGATTTCAGAGGACATATTCCAAATGCTGAGGTGATTGATTTGTATAAAAATCATGCAGTTAACCTATTTATTCATACCAGTGAGACAGAAGGGTTAGGGATGGCAATAATTGAAGCACAGAGTTTTGGAATTCCCGCGGTTGTTATTGGTGTTGGAGGAGTTTTGGATATCGTCACCAATGAAACAGGAGTTGTATTGCAACCAAACGCCGAAGGTGCAGAAATAGCCAAGGCTATTCGAACCTTAATTGATGGGGAAATGAATACGCAAGCCTATCGCGAGGTAATTCAAAAACAATGTATGCGCATTTTTGATGCAGAAAAAAATTACGCAGTACTTTATCAAGTAATGTCAAGCGAAAGCGAAAAATCGAAAGGATAAAAAGCATGGAACAGACAAGGTTAAGTGTTTTATTGCCCAACTATAATAATGGCCCTTATTTGAAGGAAGCACTGGATAGTTTATTTGCGCAAACCTATTCTAATTTTATTGTTTATTTAGTAGATGATTGTTCTACAGATGATAGTATTGCAATTGCGAAATCTTATAAAGACGATCGATTAAAAATTATTGAAAAGGACTCGAATTCAGGAATTGTCGACACAATGAATGTGGCGCTGAATGCAATTGAAACGGAATACTATATACGCATGGATGGCGACGACATTTCAACACCAGGTCGTTTTGAAATATTGCTAAAATATATGGATGAACATCCAGAAATTGGGGTATGCAGTAGCAGTATTAAAACATTTGGTATTGAGGAGAAAGTTCGAGCTTTTGAAAAGGATGCAACGCGCAATAAAGCGAATTTGATTTTTGGACATTCGATTGGTCATGCCTCATCTATTTTCAGAACTTCCGTGATGAAAGAAAACGCCATTAAATATGTCGATCGATTTTGGCGCTTGGAGGACTATTATTTGTTCTACCGTTTGAAAGATTTAACCTCATGCACGGCTATTCTTGATCAACTTTATTTATATCGGCAAGCCGCTTATAATAACAATGCAGAAATAACGCAGCGAAAGAACTTGGCGTTTAAGGAATTTTACGAAATGGTTTTGACCGATTTGGGGGTAGAGGCTAACGAAAAAAACCTTTCGATCCATTTGCAATTAAACAATCGTGGAAAATCAACCTTTGGTCTAAAAGATTATCAAAACCACATTGAACTTTTGCGTCAAGCAAATAAAAAGTCGTTACTTTATCCTGTTGCAGAATTGGAGCTGGTTTTAAATCAGCATATGGAAAAAATGTATTATCGATTAATCGATCAAAAGAAAATAACCTTCGTTCAAATAATGGGTATGGGGAAGGGTAAAAAAGCCTTGCTTAAGTACTATTTAGGAACGCGATTGGGAAAAAAATAAGAATGCTGGAGGGAAAAAGAATATTAGTAACTGGAGGAGCTGGATTTATTGGGTCGAATCTTTGCGAATTTTTAGTGGAAAAGAATGAGGTAAGATGTTTAGATAGTCTTTTAACAGGATATCAAGAAAATATTCAACACTTATTGGATCATCCACAATTCACTTTTATTAAAGGAGATATAAGGGATTATGAAGTTTGTTTGGCAGCTGCGGAAGGTGTTGATGTTATTTTTCATCAAGCCGCTTTAGGCTCAGTCCCCCGTTCAATTGAAAGTCCGCTTAATACAAATGCTCATAATGTTACTGGATTTTTAAACATGCTTGAAGCAGCTAAAAATTCACAAGTGAAACGTTTTGTTTTCGCCACATCCTCTTCAGTTTATGGAGACCATGAACACTTGCCCAAAACAGAGGGTAAAATTGGTAAGCCATTGTCGCCATATGCTGTTACCAAATTTGTTAATGAAATGTATGCGGATGTTTATGCACGGTTATACGGCATAGAAACAATAGGTTTACGTTATTTCAATGTGTTCGGAAGAAGACAAGATCCTAATGGAGTATATGCAGCTGTTATTCCACGTTTTGTAAAATTGTTACAAGAGGGTAAATCAATTACTGTAAATGGAGACGGCCAGCAAACACGGGACTTTACCTATGTCGACAATGTAATTCAAGCAAATGTATTGGCTGCAACCGTTCAAGATAGCGCAGCACTGAATACAGTTTATAATATAGGCTGTGGCAGCACAATTACCCTAAATGAATTGATTGAAGCCATTCAAGAATGTTTTAAAGAGAGCGATATTTCGCAGGGTGATTTTGATGTGATTTATGGTGAAAAGAGAAAGGGAGATATTGAACATTCCTATGCATCAATTGCTAAAGCAAAAGAATTTTTGAAATACAATCCAACTATTGATTTAAAAGAGGGCGTTAAACGTTATCTAAACGTTTTAATTGAAAATGAATTGAGCAATTGATCAACCTTCGAAAGGTCGATTCAAGCGCAATGTAAAAGGACATAAATCAGTATATTGCAAATTATCGCGTTTAATTTTAATAGAAAGTAGAAAAAAACTAGTGCATGAATTTAACAGGTAAAACAGTTTTAGTTACCGGAGCAGATGGCTTTATAGGATCACATTTAACCGAAATGCTTTTAGCTGAGGGTTGCAAAGTAAAAGCTTTATCTCAATATAATTCTTTCAATAATTGGGGATGGTTAGAGCAAATTGAAGGCCTTTCAGAAATCGAAGTGTTGTCAGGAGACATCCGCGATCCACATTATTGCAAGCACATTACAAAAGGAGTAGACGTTGTTTTTCACTTGGCGGCGCTTATTGCAATTCCTTATTCTTATATCGCACCAACATCTTACGTTGATACAAACGTAACTGGAACCTTGAATATATGCCAAGCGGCCTTAGAAAATGCTTGCGAAAAAATTATTCATACCTCAACTTCTGAGGTATACGGAACAGCGCTTTACGTGCCAATTGATGAAAAGCATCCTTTACAACCACAATCACCTTATAGTGCAAGTAAGATTGGCGCCGATAATATGGCCATGAGTTTTTACAATGCCTTTGATTTACAAGTTGCCACTGCACGCCCTTTTAACACTTATGGGCCAAGGCAATCAGCAAGGGCAGTGATTCCTACAATCATTTCGCAAATTGCAAATGGTGCGGCTGAAATTAAGGTGGGTGATTTGTCGCCAACGCGTGATTTTAATTATGTGAAAGATACTTGTCGTGGATTTTTAGCAATTGCTAAATCAGATAAAGCGGTGGGTGAAACTATTAATATTGGTTCTAACTTTGAAATTTCAATTAAAGATACATTTGAATTGATCAAGAAAACTATGAATTCTACCGTTGATTTTGTCGTTGATCCCCAACGCATTCGCCCAGGCAAAAGTGAGGTGCAACGTTTATGGTGCGACAATTCAAAAATTAAAACACTTACAGGTTTTGTTCCTGCCTTTTCAATGGAAAACGGCATAAAAGAAACCGTGGAATGGTTTACCAATCCAGATAATTTAAGTCACTATAAATCGAATATCTACAATGTCTAAAAGAGCTGTAATTTTAGCGGGAGGAAAAGGGACACGCTTACGTCCTTATACCATTGAACTGCCTAAACCATTAGTGCCTATTGGGGACTATCCTATTTTAGAAATAATAATCCGTCAACTAGCACGCAATGGTTTTGATCATATTACCGTTACGGTAAACCATCAGGCGGACATGATAAAAACGTATTTTGGAAACGGTGAGAAATGGAAGATCAAGATTGATTATTCCTTAGAAGAAAAACCACTTTCAACCATGGGGCCGCTGAGTTTAATTTCAGATTTGCCCGATCATTTTTTGGTTATGAATGGCGATATTTTAACGGATATTGATTACAGTGCTTTCTTTGAGGATCATGTGGCAGCGGACAATATATTTACGATTTCATCCTTTGTGCGTGAACATGTTAATTTATATGGTGTTTTAGAATCTGATGTAAACAATAAGTTGATTGATTTTAAAGAGAAACCTAAAACGCGTTTTGAAGTAAGCATGGGCATTTATATGTTAAGCAAAGCAGTGTTGGAGCATATTCCACATAATGAATCTTATGGGTTTGACCATTTGATGTTGGATTTAATTAAGGCTGAAAAAAATGCGACTGTACGACCATTTCATGGTTATTGGTTAGACATTGGACGACCTGACGATTATATGATTGCGATTGATGAATTTGAAAAAAATAAAGGACTCTTTTTAAAAGATGCTTAATATTCACATAACGGGAGAAAGTGGGAGTATTGGCAGTGCCTTGGCAACTGCACTAACTCAGCATGGCGCAACACTAATACCTTCTAAAAATTCAGCGCTACGTATTCAAGATGATGCGTATTTTCAACAATTTGACAATCCTGAGGAAATTGATCTAATTTATCATTTGGCGGCGGCAAGTTTTGTGCCTGATAGTTGGGATAACCCCACTCATTTTATAGACGTAAATGTAATGGGCACTACCAAGGTTTTGGAATTCTGTCGGGCAAATAATATTCGATTGGTTTATGTGAGTTCATATGCTTATGGCGCTCCACAATATTTGCCAATTGATGAAAATCATCCAGTTGCTGCAGCAAACCCTTATGGTTTAAGCAAGTTGATGGGAGAAAATTTGTGTACCTTTTATGGTAAGCATTATGATTTGTCTTATACAATAGTGCGCCCGTTTAATGTCTACGGCACCTTAAAAAACACGAAACTATTGATTCCTGAAATTATCACCCAAATTGAAAAAGGTGAAGGGATTAAAGTAAAAGATTTAAGTCCAAAAAGAGATTATGTTTTTATTGATGATTTAATTCAATTATTGATCTTATCAGGAGAAAAAACAACAAACGAAGTCTATAATGCAGGAGGCGGCGAGTCTTTTTCCGTGGGCGAAATTATTGAAATTTGCCAATCCGTTTGGGGAACCAGTTTAACGGTTGAATCAGCTGAGGTTGAACGAAAAAATGAAATACCAGAAACGCTTTGCAATAATTCAAAAGCAATAACGGATTTGGGTTGGAATCCTCAATTTTCATTCAAAGAAGGAATTGCGGCCATCAAAGAACGCCGTGCAAATCAGAACAGGTGAACAAAAGAATCCTCATATTAGTCGGCATTCCTGATTTTGATTATTCAAATCAAATGTCTGCCGTTGCTGCTTTTTTAAAGACAGTAAAGACTGCGTTTGAAAATGATGGGCACGAAGTTGATTTTGGAGAGAATAAAACCCTAGTTTTTGAAAAGGATGCAAGACCTGAACTTATAAGTCCATTTGGTCTTCGCCCTAAAATAATTAATGGTCTTAAACACGGTGTAAAAGTGGCTGTAAAATCTTGGCCTTGGTTATATCATAGTTTGGCTTTTCGCAGATACTTTAAGCAGCAAGATAAATTGTATTGGAAAATTTTTAACCGCAAGCCATATGATATGGTAGTGGAATTTCATACTGTTGGGTCAACGGTTGGGCGGCAATTAGCAGAACATTGGGATGCCGAATTTTCAGTCATTTTTGATTCCCCTGTTGAAGAACAGTTTTACGAAATGCACGGAACAAAAACCACACATTGGTCGCGCATTCTAAATTCAGAAAAAGTAACATTAGAGGCTGCGGATCATATTATGGTCTATTCACCAGCTTGCGAAGCGCACATTCTCACAAAGTATAAGATTAAAGGTAAAGTTGGTGTGCTGCCTTGCGTGGTTAATAAAACAAACGTGAATAATAATCCACAGCAAAGTGAATTTATTATTGGGTTTATTGGTTCGTTTTTGTCCTGGCATAAAGTAGATTTACTTGTAAAAGTATTCAAGAAATTCCATGAAAAACATGTACATGCCCGATTACAATTGATTGGTTACGGCATGGAATGGGACAAGGTTAAAACCTTGGTGGATCAATTAGATTTAACTGAAGTGGTAGAGATGCCAGGCTTTGTGTCTGAAGCTGAATTATTAAATTGTAAAACGCGTTGTTCGGTAGCTATTATGCCTGGTTCAAACTGGTATGGAAGTCCGTTAAAATTATTTGAATATGCACAATCGCAGATTCCATTTATAGCGCCTACAACCAAGACTGTTGTTTCAATTTTTCAAGAAAATGAGCACTGTCTTTACATAGATCCAGAGAATGAGGCAATTTCTTTGTTAGAAAAGCTAACTTTTTCTATTGAAAACCCGTTAAAAATGAATGACATGGCTAATCGTGCGCAAACCTTTGTTCGCGAAAATTTTGAAGCCACCATTTACAATGAAAAATTGGTTGAAGTCCTAATGACTAAACCATAAAATAATGTTTATTTTGTATAAAATTGAGCTATGAAGGATATTGCGGCTACGGCAAAAATCGGCGAAAATGTAATCATTGGAAAATTTGTAATAATTGAAGATGATGTCGAAATTGGAGATGGAACTTTTATTGGTGATTTCACTTTAATTAGAAAGGGATCGCGTATAGGAAAGAATTGCAAAATAAAATCCTACAATGAAATTCGTACCAATGTGAAGATTGGAGACAATTCTAGTTTTGGAAGTCGGTGTACATTGTGTGCCGATACGATAATCGGAAGTAATGTTGATGTAAAATACGGTTTTGTAAGTACAACACTCGATTTTAAAAAGCAGGTAGATTTAGATGCAGGAGCAGTAGGAGATGGGGCAATAGTTGGCGCAAACGTTTCATTAATGCCTGGCGCATCAATTGGCAAAGGCGCCATGATTGGTGCTTGTTCTCAATTGAGGGATGTAGCAGGAGAAAATGAAATTTGGTTTGGTAATCCTGCCAAGTTTTATAAAATGCGCGACCAACTTTAAATCGAAATGATTGAACTAAAGAAAATAAGCGCCCATTTTGATTTATCTGTCGTAGGCAACCCTGATAGAACGATCCAATGTGTTACTGCACTTGCAAATCAACAAGCAGACGGATTAACATGGGCAAAGGCAGATCAATATGCCGAAAAAATTGAAGTAGGAACTTTATTGGTGAACGAAGCCATTAATTTTGAGCCGAAAGAAGGTGTTACCTATCTCATTACAAAAAAAGATGCCAAGTTAACTTTGTCGCTCATCATGAAGGAGTTTTTCACACCGTCTCCAGAATATTATTTATTGGACGATACAGCTCGGCACAGAAAAAATTCAAAATTAAAAATTGCTGATCAAGCATTTATTGGTCAAAATGTGACAATTGGAGATGGCACAGTCATTCATCCATTTGCAGTGATTGAGGCAGATTCCATAATTGGAAAAAACTGCGTTATTAAATCAAATACTTCAATCGGATCAGAAGGAATGGGCATTGCCTTGAATCCTGAAACCGACTTATTAGAGAAACTACCACAAATTGGTAATGTTGTCATGCAAGATCATGTGGACATTGGACCAAACACTACTGTAAGAAGAGGAGCGTTGGGAGAAACGTTAATCAAAGAAGGTTGTAAGATTGGTGCACTCATCAATATTGGTCATAACTGTGTCATTGGACGTAATGTAATTTTAACATGCAATAATGTTGTGTCTGGATCAGCAATTATTGGTGACTATGTTTACTTAGGCGTAAATGCAATGATTAGAAATGGAATTGAAATAGGCGAAAAAACGCAAATTGGAATGGGAGCAGTGGTCACTAAATCACTCCCTGCAAATGTTATCGCTTATGGTATTCCAGCAAAAGTAATTCGATCGAATGAGTCTTAATATCCTGATTATTTCAAGTTATTTTCCACCAGTGCCTGGTGTTGGAGGAAGAAGATGGGCGAAATTTGTCAAATACCTCAGTCGAAAAAAGGAAGTAAACGTTCACGTGATCTCAGCTAAAAACACGGTTGAAAATGTGAAATCTAGCTTTGCAGATGAATTGAAAAATGTCAATTTTAAACATACCCAACTCCCTTCAAACTACCCTAAATACTTAGAGTTTTTAGAGTTTTGGAAACCAACGTTATTTCGTAAGGTGATGTTTCGCGTTCAGTTATTTTCTTTGAAGCGAAGGGTAGAAGGCAATTATTGGGACTTTAGCGTTTTGTGGGAATCACATTTCAAAAAAACGATTCCTAACATTATTCGTAAAGAAAAAATAACTAAACTAATTGTGTCTGGACCACCGTATCGCTACATTAAATTTGCATATGGTCTAAAAGCTGAATTTCCAGATCTAGAATTAATTTTAGATTACCGTGATCCTTGGAATGATTTTAATGATCCTTTTCCTATTACAGAAGATCGCCATGAATATGAAAGAGCTTTGGAAAAAGAAATGCTGCAAAAAGTGGATAAAATCATTACTGTTTCCGCCTTTCAAAAGAGTTTAATTCAAAAAAACCAACCCAATAGCGCGCCGGTTTATTTAGTGCCTAATGGCTTTGATCATGAGGACTATCAAAGTAATATTCGCCAAAAGGAACCTTCTGATAAAATCAAGTTAGTGCATTTTGGAACGCTCCATTATTTAAAGGATTATTATTGGGTGCCATTTTTTAACGCCTATGCAAGACTCAAGAACGAAGAGCCAGAAATCTATGAGCAATTAGAAATAAGCTTAGTCGGTTATTGTCCAGAACAAGTTAGTTCATTCATTACGGAGCTTGATTTGGATGTTAAAATTCACGGAATGTTGGAGCCTTTTGTTGCCTATGGTGAGCTCAATCAAGCAGATGTTGCCTTATGGTTTAAATATGACGGTTCTCCTGGGGATTTTGCAACTAAGTTTGGTGATTATATCTCCATTAATAAATTTATGTGGACGTTCTCTGTTAAAGGGGCAGTGACAGATCATATTGAAGAACACAATATTGGTAAAGTCTTTTATAGAGATGATGCTGCTTTAGAAGCGACAATCTATAACGCGTTTTTGAATGTTAAAAAAACAGAAAACCGTATTTTTAACCCTAATTATGATGCAAGTGCCTTGCAAATCGTTAACCTCACAGATCAATTATTAGATGTCTTAGCCAAATGAAAAATTTAAAAAAAGTATTTAAGGTCTTAAGTTGGTTTGGAATTGGAGTTTCAACTTTGGCCCTTTGTTTTCATATAATCATGGGGTTTAGTAATGAAATTTTTCATTATGAAAATTGGGGTGTCCTAGGGGAGATATTGATTTCTGAATATTTTTTATGGTGGTATTTGTTTTTTGCTGTTACTGCTGTTTTTTGGTATTTAGGTAAAGAGTCGAAGACAAAAGGTGAATAAAATCTATTTCAATTATGGATGATGAACTGGAAGAGAAACGATCTAAAGGGAAGTTTTGGATCAGAGCATTGATTGTTGGTGCCTGTTTGATTGTCATTTTTGCTCTCGTCAGAGTTTTTGGCGTATTTCAATGGTATACAGTTGAAGGGGTGGGGAATATGCCAGCTTTGAAAGACGGAGATCAAATTCTAGCCACAAATCTATCTACTCCTGAAAGATTTGATTTAGTCACGTTCAAATATGATTATAATGGCTTTGAAGAGGTTTGGATTAAACGAATCTGTGCTTTTGAAGGGGAGATTGTTTCCTTCGAGGATGGAGCTTTTTTTGTGGATGGTCAAAATATGGATATTGGATTGGATTTGCAATACCGATACCGCTGTGAAAGTGCATATGCAGAAATAATTGCACGTGACTTAGAGTTAGTCTACTTTGTGGATTATTATCCAACTGTTAGGCCTGATTATTATAAAGATTCTATGGATTTATTTTTGACGCATAAACAAGCAAAGCGTAAGCCGTTGTTAGAGCGTCGAATATTAAATGTAGCAAACGATTCAATTGAAGCTTATTGGGGAGAAAAATGGAATACGGATTACTTTGGTCCTGTTACAGTACCCAAAGGTTATTGTTTTCTGCTCGGTGACAATCGTAGTAATTGTCTAGACTCAAGGTATATTGGTTTCATTAAAACGGAAGATATTTACGGAGTCTTATTTTAATTTAGAGCACCTCTATAGTTTCGCTAACTCATTAACCTTATTTCAGTGCTCCAACATAAAGCATGAAAAAAAGCGACTCGATAAAAAAATCAAGTCGCTAGTATAATGTTGTTAAATTAGGTACGCATAAAGTATAGAGGCTCTCGCTATGCTGAAGCTTCGGGGAAGCAAAGAAATCCGTGTTGCACTCTAGGAGTAAATATTCTAGAACTTCGCCTTAGTACCGCCCCATTTACGTTTACGTCCGTACATCCAAGAATAGTTCTTTCTGTAAAAACTTCCTCTTGTACGAATTAAGTAACTGTAAGAAATAGACATTGTCATGAAGTTATCGCGATCCGTTGGATCACCTCTAGGTGCACCTGGTCCGTATTGATTTCCAAGCGGAATATCAAGAAATGGATTTGTTTCATAACGATTAGCTAATGCAGGTGCTAAAGGATCTCCAGACATTTCAGCAGGAGATACATAATAACTGCTTATGTCATCTAAATAATCAGTAAACGTCCAGTTCCAAGTATATTCGAAGCCAAAACGGTGAATTTTTTTATGTGTAAAGAAGAAACCGCCTCCAAATGGAATGGTCAAAACAACCTTCTTATAATTAACGCCTTCAGTCATTAAGGGACGTAATTTTACTTTTGTACCGTTATAATCTGCTTTTGGATTGTGATAAACTCCTCCGACACCTGCAAAAAAGTAGGTTTGATAATCTGTGCGATACCTTCCACGATAACCTACATCAGAGACCGATAAAATCTGAGGATACAATTCTAATTTCGCATTTAAGTGTAATAAGTTATTCGTGAACTGTAAGTTCCGCCCTAATCTTTCACGATTGTCTGAATTCGAATCTTGACCTTGAAGTCGTGTAAAGTCAAAAGCAACCTGTACTGCAAATAAGGGATGAAAACGATAACGTGTATAAGCACCAAAGTCCCAACGCGTGTCACGCAATTCCATATTGTAAACAAAACCACGCGCTAAATCGCCACTTCCAATATCACCTAAGAAATTGGAAATACCTGCACGTGCACCAAAGCCTAAATTATACTGTTGCGCATTCGTAAAAGTCGCAGAAGTAATCAGACAAAAAAGTAACAGTGTTTTTTTCATGTTAAAGGTCCATTTCACGTAAAATTAAGCTTTTACATAGATGTGTCAAACTAATTTATGAAAAAAAAGCCAATCTTTCGACCATTCAACTAAATTCATTGATATTATGCGTAAATTCGTACGGCTAAAATCTAAATGATGGCAAAGAATAGAATAACTGAATTGTTGGGCATTAAGTATCCCCTAATTCAAGCAGGAATGATTTGGTGTTCGGGCTGGGAATTGGCGGCAGCTGTAAGTAATGCAGGTGGATTAGGTATCATAGGTTCCGGTTCAATGTATCCAGAAGTGTTGGATGAACACATTCGAAAATGCAAGGAAGCAACCGATCAGCCCTTCGCTGTAAACCTTCCAATGCTATATCCAGCAGTTGATGACCACATTAAAACCATTATTAAATATAAAGTTCCAATCGTATTTACATCTGCAGGTAACCCTAAAACATGGACGGCGTTATTAAAGGCCAATGGAATTACAGTGGTTCATGTTGTGTCTAGTTTAAAATTCGCGTTAAAATCGCAAGATGCCGGCGTAGATGCAGTTGTAGTTGAGGGTTTTGAAGCAGGGGGACATAATGGTTTGGATGAAACCACCACATTTACATTGGTACCAACTGTCACGCAAAAATTGGATATACCCGTTATTGCTGCTGGTGGAATCGCAACTGGAAAAGGAATGTTAGCTGCTATGGTTTTAGGCGCAGATGGGGTACAAATTGGGAGTCGTTTTGTGGCTTCAAATGAATCGTCAGCCCATGTGAATTTTAAAAACAAGGTGCTTGAAACGAAAGATGGCGGTACACAATTGACATTGAAAGAATTAACTCCCGTCCGTTTAATTAAAAGTCCTTTTTACGATAAAATTAAGGAAGCCTACGCAGAAGATGCAAGTCCTGAAGAGTTAAAATCACTCTTGGGTCGCGGTCGTGCAAAAAAAGGAATGTTTGAAGGAGACATGTCAGAAGGGGAACTTGAAATAGGCCAAGTAGCAAGTATAATAGACGAAATAAAACCGGCCGCAACAATTGTGGACGAAATAATAAAAGAATACCGTGAGGCGTTAAACGAATTCAGCGCGAATAAACATCAATTTTAATGATTAACTACGAAGAGTTTAAGCTCGAAAATGGCTTAAAAGTGATCTTTCATCAGGACAAAACCACGCCCTTGGCTGTGCTCAATGTTTTATATGATGTTGGCGCTAAAGACGAGGTTGAAAGCAGAACTGGGTTTGCCCATTTATTCGAGCACTTGATGTTTGGCGGTTCTAAAAATATCCCAAATTTCGATCCGCCTTTACAAATGGCGGGCGGTGAATGTAATGCTTTTACAAGCAATGATATTACCAATTATTACAATACCCTTCCAGCGCAAAATATTGAAACGGCCTTTTGGTTAGAAAGTGACCGTATGTTGGAATTAGCTTTTACACCTAAAAGCCTAGAAGTGCAAAGGGGAGTAGTGATTGAGGAATTTAAACAACGCTATTTAAATCAACCTTATGGTGATGTTTGGTTGAATTTCAGACCTCTTATTTATAAAAACCATCCCTATAAATGGGCAACTATTGGTAAGGAAATTGAGCATATAGAGAAAGCGACTATGGAGGATGTGAAAGCATTTTTCTTTAAACATTATTCTCCCCAAAATGCCATTCTTGTAGTAGGTGGAAACTTGGAGTTAAGTGAAGTTAAGCGCATGGCTGAAAAATGGTTTGGTCCTGTTCCTGCTCGCGAAAAATATGTGCGAAACATACCTGCTGAACCTGAACAAACGCAGGCGCGTGAGTTAGTACTAGAACGTGATGTTCCATCATCAGCTTTATACATGGCCTTTCGAATGGGGAGTCGAACAAGCCCTGATCATTTTGTTGGTGATTTATGCTCTGATATTATAGCGGGCAGTAAATCTTCTCGCTTATATAATCAACTGATTGTTGAAGAAAAGAAATTCTCTAGCATCTCAGCTTATATCACGGGAGGATTAGAAGATGGCTTATTTGTCATTTCTGGTCACTTAAATAAAGAAACCACATTTGAGGAGGCAGAGACATCAATTTGGGAAGCATTGGATCAAATTCAATTAGAATTAATGGATCCGAAAGAATTAACGAAGGTTAAAAACAAACATAAAACGAGTAAAGTTTTCTCTGAACAAAATTTATTGAATCGGGTGATGAATATTGCTTTTCTCGAAAATATGGGTGAATTAGATGAGATTAATAATGTGCTTGTAAATTACGATCGCATTACTGCAGAAGATATTCAAAATTTTTCTAAACGAATTTTTGCTCGTAACAAGCAATCAGTTCTAAAAGTAAAAACAAAAAAATGAACAGAAGCATTGCACCAAATTACACGCAAGCAGAAAATTTAGCGATTCAATTTCCTACCGAAATCGAATTGGCCAATGGAATTCAGCTTTTTTGGATGAAAGATGTCAAAGATGATTCAGTAAAATTGGACATTGAGTGGAGAGCAGGGTCAAAATATCAATCCAAAAAATTAGTGGCGAATTTCACGAATAAGCTTGTGCTTTCGGGGAATGAAAATAAGGACTCATCAGCTATTGAGACTGAGATTGATTATTATGGTGGCTTTTTGCAACGTGAGTTAGATCGTGATCATGCAGGAGTAGTTTTGTACGGATTACGCGAGAATATTTCGGAAGTTTTTCGAATTGTAGCGGAAGCTTTATTGACAGTTACTTTTCCAGAGGAACAGTTTGAAAAAGAACGTAGAGTGGCTACAATGTCTTTCAATATTGAGGCGAAAAAAGTGAAAAGCTTATGCCAAAGGCGTTTTAATTTGGCCGTTTTTGGAGAAGAATCAGCCTATGGGAAATCGGCTGATGAATCAGATTTTGCAGCAGTTAAGCGACAAGATTTAAATGATTTTTACAAAGAAGTTTATCAGGAAGGAACGCCAATCGTATTCTTGGTGGGTAATGTTGAGGATGCATTTATTGAGCAATTAAAGACATGGGCGCAATCGTTTCGTCCAAAAACTAACAACTATACAGCACAAGTATCCCAACAGGAAAAAGGAAGAATAGACAATATAGAGGTAGAAGATGCTTTGCAATCTGCCATTCGCGTTGGGCGATTGATGTTTAATAAAACACATCCAGATTATTTTGGTTTCCAAATACTAAATACGGTATTGGGCGGATATTTTGGCAGCCGTTTAATGGCGAATATTAGAGAGGATAAGGGATATACTTACGGTATTGGATCGGATTTAGCGGTGATGGAAGATGCTGCTTATTTTATCATTAGTACAGAGGTTGGAGTTGATGTTCGAGAGGCAACGCTTCAAGAAATTTTCTTTGAAATTGAGCATTTACAAAACGAATTGATTTCGGATGAAGAATTGTCAAAAGTTAAAAATTACTTGTTGGGTGATTTTTTGAGACAAGCAGATGGACCAATCGCAATGATGGAGAATTTCAAGAACATCCATTTTAACGAATTGCCACGTACTTATTATTCGGATTTTATTCAAGCCATTCATAATGTCACGGCTGTGGAATTGCAAAATTTAGCAATCAAATATTTACAGAAGGGCGATTTAACTATTGTTACGGCGGGGTAGGATAACCCCAAAAAAACTCACGATCTTTAGGATGATTTATAGGGCTATTTTGCTGGTAAGTGCTCTTCTCTTTATGGGGGGCAATGCTGGTAGTCAAGAAACTATTACGACAGACGACTATTCTTTTCAGATTCCTCAAGATTGGAACTCTTTTAGCAGTGAGTATCTTGAATCTTTGGAGATAAAAAACAGAGACTCATTTGAGTCGAAAGGGTTTGAATACCCTAGGAGTTATATCATTGGGTATTGTGAAAATGATAGTTTGATTCAAGAACCTCCATTTATAATCGGAATTTATAATTCACATAACAACAACATTGTTTCTTTTGATTCTATTGTTGCAGCAAATAGGCATGCTTGGATGGGATTTGATGTGAAATCAGAACCAATAAAAGATTTGGGTAAAAATCGATTCTACCTGGAAATTGAGATCGACAACGTGTATTTATTTACAGGTTATATTCCGGGAGCGAACGGAACCTTATGCTTGATTCTTTATTCGGAACTTCATCAGGTTAATCAACGAAGAAATCAGTTTCTTCAAATCTATCAATCGGTGCAATTTAATCTACCCTACGTTTATCATAACGTTAAGGAGGAGGTTGATAAAGAAATGAAACGCACTGGATATTTTTTAGGCATTGCAACTCTTCTATTCATAATAGTTTCTGTAGGAAGATATTTTGTAAAAAAGTCAAAGCAAGATGATCCAGAAGTAACGTAGCATTATTCAAGTCATTCATAATATTACAGCTTTGGAATTGCAAAATTTAGCAATTAAATATTTACAGAAAGACGATTTAACTATTGTTACGGTGGGTTAGGATTCTATCGTTTTTTTAATTTTGAGTTAAGGCTGACAGTTTCTATATTTGGAACTGATTAGGACTAAAATAAGCAGGAATGAAAAAAGATAAAAAGATTAATTGGAGAAAAAGTGGATTTGAATTTTTATCCATTTTTATTGCTGTAATTTCTGCATTTGCGCTAAATAATTGGAATGAAAATAGAAAAGCCGACAATTCTGAAGAAAGTATTCTAATTGAGATAGCCAATGGACTTGAAAAAGACATAGAGGATATGGAATTAAATATGGAAGGACATAGAATTGGAATTTCAGCTTGTAATTTTTTTAGAAACCTTTTCTTGGATAAACAGATAAACACAGACACTTTAGTCTTTCATTATTTCGAGGTAACCAGAGATTATATCTCCGTTCAAAACGTGGCTGGTTATGAGGCTTTAAAATCGCAAGGCTTAGGGTTGATCAAAGTGGATAGTTTAAGACTTCAAATCATTTCACTTTATGAATATGACTATAATATTTTAAGAAAATTTGAAGAAGAATATTCAGAAATGCAGTTTAATGATAATTATTTCGAAGCGTTTAATGAAGTCCTCGCTCCAAAATTTCAATTAGATAGTAATGGCAATATTAGGGGTATTGATTTTCCCCTGGCAATACCTGCAGACCAGCGACAAATTTTAATCATGAATTTGTGGAAAATTGAAACAAACAGAAATTTCATTCTGCACATGTATTCTGGCGTTCTTGAAAAGGCCAAGCATACCCTTGAAATTATTAGGGCTGAATTAGCGTGATCGTTTATTGCTTCTTGTCCTTAAAAGACTTAGTTATTCAGGCTTTTTCAATCCTCTAAAATCGTACAGTTGCGGCAATCCCCCCTTAAACAGACAAGTATAAAAATCACAAACATCACACATAACAAATAATAATAACAAACAATAATCGGCGTTATTACTAATGAATTAAGTAGTCATTCATTAAATAACGAGATATGCGCAACCCAGGCAACAGTAAAAAATTAGTCATCATTTTATTTTTCTTATCTAATCTATCTTACGCACAATTTGCAAATGATATTGGAATTTCGCTCAGTCAATCTTTGCGGAATGGAATATTCATGGGTGCTGATCACAATCCTCCTCAAACAGGAGAAAAACTGATTATAGATTATAGACATGCATTAAATGATAAACTCTACCTAGTTGGTGGTGTTTCATTTGGAATGAGCAAGGGGCATTATCACCGTATGTATGAATGGAATGATGTTTATCAGTTGAATAGGAACCATGGTTATCAAAATAAAGATTTCAATTTAAGAATTGGAATTGATAGAAATATTAAAGAATCAATCTTTAGCATTGGAGGTAATATAGTGTTAGGTTATAGAAGTAGAAAATCTTATGCTTATCATGATTACTTATATTATGATGAAGTACGTGACGGTTGGATTGTTTATGGATGGAAGGATCCGCAAGAGCGTGAAGTTGATTTTAATGATGAATTGAGTAGCGATTTATTGCGCGTGTCTAGTCAAAAGATTCGAATAGGAGCGCAGACACGTTTAAGTGCTAAAGTTCCATTGGGAAATCGTATTTACTTGAATGGCTATGTAGGTGCCTATGGCGGAATGCTCATAAACACATCTACTGATATACATTCTGACCCTTTAAATGAGGCATCTGGACCACTTGGACATCCCTATGGTCTTTCTACACTTGAATTTCAAGTTCAGTATGGTGTTGGTTTAAGTTATCGACTTGGTGGCAACTCAAAGTAGCTGTGCCATGTCTGCTGCTCAAAATTTGTTCAAAAGCTGCTCACCTTTCGTGTTTTGAGTAGCATTTGGATTTATTTTGAGCAGATTGACTTTTCCTCCACCAATTTTCCCTCACTCAAAAGCCACGTTCCCTAATTGGTCCTTTTTTTGACTTTATTTTCTCCACATCTTTGGTTTCAAATCAAAACAAATGTCATGAGAAAAATAGTCGTCACTATTATTAGCCTAGTTCTTTTTCAATCTTTAAACGCTAAAACGTTGTATGAACAATTGTGCGAATTCAACTTCAATTGGGAAAAACATGAAAATGTCGCTCCTGTTGGCAGCGCAATCAACTTGGCATCTGATCAAAACTATGTGCAAACGCATTTAACTTATGTCATTCCAATTCTAATGGCAAATCCAACCCAAGAATTTACGGCCAATCAAAAGAAAACACGCCAATATTTGATTGGTCTTTTGGAATCATATCGCGAAGCAGGAAAGTTCCCTATGAACTATTTCCGCAAAGAACGCACCCCTATATTTATTGATGAAGACAATACGCATTGTGCTTTAGGTTATTTATTAGAGCAAACGGGCTTTGAACCCATTGCTGTTGAAATTGCGGCCGAGGAAAATTACGATTGGGTAAAAGACATTCAGCACGAAGCTATTGCGAACCTGCAAGTGCTCTCTGGGTTTACTGTAGAAGAATTAAAATTGATTCAAGGTGCATATGATTTCTATTTACCAAATGCTTTTTACGCTCCAAATAAATATGAAATCCCGCAAAAGCCAGAGGTTGTAGAAGCCTATTTTGAAGATAAAAGTGGAAGACGCATTTTGGGAGGAAATGAAATTGCTAATATTTGGTGTAAAGGAGAGGGGGTCGGAGACGTTTTACATGGACGTTGGGAACAACGTTATTCGGCAAAACTGCCATGGATTATCGGCTATTTTTCAAATGGAAAACGTACAGGACAATGGCGTGAATATTATCAAGGAACGGATAAATTGTGCCGCACAGAAAATTGGCGTAATGACAAATTGAATGGTATTCGTAAGCGCTTTGATAGACAAGGGAAGTTGGTTGAAGAAATTCTATTTAAAGATGGTGTCGCGGTAACTAAAACTAATTATGATTTAAACCAATCTTTAAGATTTGTGCGTCAACCATTAGATTCGACTCGTGTATATACAGAGGTGTATACCTTAGAAGGAGCATTATTGGCTGCAGGTAATGAAACGGTGCATAACCCTGGTGGTTTATTATGGTTTCAAAACATTGAATTAACAGCCTTAAATACGTTTGCAATTACAAGCCGCGATATTTCAACAAGTAATGATGTTAGTGGAAATCAAGAAAGCTTTATTGATCCTAATACAGGATCAGGATTATACAATGCTCCCGCTTTGGTTGAATACAAAAAAGAAGGAGATTGGTCTTATTATAAGGAGTATACGGTAGATTATAAAAATGATAGCATTAAAAGACCATTGCTGGAAGAATTAATGAAAGACTATAAACATTATTGGAATGAGTTTTATTTGGTTGTTCATGAAATTGATGATTTCGATTTAAAAGATGGTTATGATTCAGTGCAGATAGCCTACCGCGATAATTATGCAGAAGAATTTTACGGATATGGTAAAGATTTATACTCGCATGTTGAGATTCGTTATCATGAATTAAGAAGTATTTCACTCCATACAAATTATAATTCGCAAAGGGATTGGTGGAATGCTCCAATCCCTAGACAACATGGTTGGGGCTTAGGCAGTGAATCTGAAACATATAAGGTTATCAGAAGCCTTGGTCAATATAACGCTAATCGAGAGCGAATAGGGATGTGGAAACATTTTGATTCAAGCCATGTTTTATATAAAACGGAAACGTATATATTACCATGGGCATCAGACAATAAAACCTTGGTAACGGCGCGCTAATATTAAGCCTGAATTTGCTAGAGTCGAATTCAGGTTTTAAGGTTGTTGGATACAGTATTGTTTGACGAATAGGCCGTCTTCTATGAATTCTTTTTCGTATTGCATGCCTACTTTTTCTAGGACGCGTACAGATCCAATATTGTCAGGTAAAACCGTAGCAATAATTCGTTTTAACTGTAAGGTATTAAAACCATAATCTAAACAGGCTTTTGCTGCTTCGGTGGCAAGGCCTTTACCCCAATAATCAAACAATAAACGGTATCCTAAATCCACTTCGTTGAGGTCTGCCATAAATTTCAGACCAGCAAAACCAATGAATTTCTTTCCTCCTTTTAACTCAACCGCCCATCTGCCATAACCATATTTGGCATAATCGCCCATTACGTTTTCTTTGATACGGCGTTCGATTTCCGCTTCACCTACAATACCTCCGTCCCCTGTAAATTTACTGACACGTGCATCTAAATTCATTTCATTAGATGGTGCAATATCATCCAAGATAAAGGGTCGTAAAATGAGGCGTTCAGTTTCTATTGTTATGGCTTCTTTCGGCATAATGCGGGTTTTAGAATCGTTTTGAATTCTGAATAAGGATTCAATAGTAATATTAATTATTTAAACTGGCAAGATTTATTTTTGTCCGATTAAAAGTTTAACCCACTTTAGTTTTTTTGTTGATCGAGGAGAATATTTTAGATTTAATTCAAACCAAGTAGGCTTGTCAATAATGCTTTTATAATGTGAAAATGTCTTGAATCCGCTTTCGCCATGATAAGCACCAGTGCCACTTTCACCAACTCCACCAAAAGGTACGTGATGATTTGTGATTTGCATTACGGCTTCATTTATGCCACCGCCGCCAAAAGATAATTCGTTTAAGATTTTTACGCGATCTTTTTTACTTTTTGTAAAAACATATAAGGAAAGTGGTTTTGGATTGGATTTAACTTTCGCTACCGCTTCATCTAAATCAGTATAACTAATTATTGGCATAATCGGTCCAAAAATTTCTTCCTGCATCACAGGGTCATCAAAGGTTACATTATCCAGAACAGTAGGAGAGATATGGCGTTCGACGGCATTAATTTCTCCGCCTATTATTACCTTATTCGAATCGATTAATTGTGCAAGGCGAGCTACATTTTTGTCGTTTATGATTTGGACGTAATTACCATTGTCAGTTGAATATTCGGCTCTCTCAATTTCACTTTTCACCAATGTTATAAATTCACTTTTCACCTTAGAATCAATTAAGATATAATCTGGCGAAATACAAGTTTGTCCAGCATTCAGAAACTTGGCCCAAACTATTCGTTTTGCTGCCATTTTCAAATTACAATTCGCGGTAATGAATGCGGGGCTTTTCCCACCCAATTCTAATGTGACCGGCGTAAGGTGTTTGGCCGCTGCTTGGTATACGATTTTCCCTACCTGTACACTTCCTGTAAAAAATATTTTATCAAATTTTTCGGCAAGTAAAGCAGTTGTTTCTGCAATACCTCCTTCAATTATATGAAAATATTTGGGATCAAAATTTTCGTTGATAATTTTAGCCATGGCACGGCTCGTATTAGGTGGTGCTTCACTCGGTTTTAAAATTACTGTATTACCCGCAGCAATTGCAGCCACTACTGGCGCTAATGATAGCAAATAAGGATAGTTCCAAGCGCCAATTGTGAGTGTTACCCCCAAAGGTTCTGGAATAACGTACGTTTTTGCAGGGAAGTTCAATAGGTTGGTACGTGCCCGCTTTATCTTAGACCACTTCCCAACCTTTTTAATGGCTTCTGAAATATCATGATGAACGAAGGACAATTCTGTGCTGTAGGTATCGAACGCTGATTTTTTAAAATCTTGAAAAATGGCTTCCAATAATAGTGTTTCGTTTTGTTTTAAAACGGTTTGCAATTTTTTTAATTGCAGTTTTCTAAACGCTACGCTTTTGGTGGCATTGGTGTTGAAGTACGCACGTTGCTTATTAATTAGGTCTTTCATTTATTCTTCAATTCAATTTTTCTACCATCTAGATCTTGAATAATGGCAATTTTCCCATAATCAGAAACTTTTATTTGACTAAGAATTATCCAATTCGTGTTTGAAAGTAGATCGATAGTCGCTTCAATTTCCTCAACTTCAAATCCTAATCTAATTTTAGTTTCGCTTGTAGTATTTTCAGCAGGAAGCGGGTAAATTTCAAAAACTTGGCCATTAAATTCTGCCGCATAATGAAAGGGCCCATTTCCATGCTTATGGTAATCGAATTTCATACCTAATTGCTCATACTGTAGCGCTAGGCTATCTGCATTTTTAGAACGAATTACGAGTAAATTAATCTGCAAGGCTTAGATTTTAATCAGTCAATTTCGATAATCGTAAAGGTAGGTGGTTTAAATTCTTGTTCCAAGCGTGATATAATTATTTCTTTACGCGCTTGTGCCCAAGTAGGGTAGATGGCCCAATCTTTTCGAATGTAAATCACATGTCGTGGGGCTTTTTTTGAATACCATTCATTCTTCAATTGAATACTACGCCAGTTCCCTTCAAATAATTCAGAGTAAACATGTGCATCCTTTCCTTCGCGCTGCGTTTTCCAACCGCGTTTTGCTTGTTTTTTATTGGCGTAAAGCGCAATCACTCCTATTGCTGCCGCAATCAATGTAATCAGTATTAAAGCTATTCGCATCTTCTGATTTTTGGTAAAGGCAATTAAACGGCGTCCCCTAAATGACTTGCTAATCGATCAAAAGCACTTCCCCAACCATTGTAAATCCCCATTTTTTCTTGTTGCAATTTATATTCCTCCGTTGTATGAATAACATTGAATGTGAATTCTGTTTGTTCCCCTTTTTCAGCAAGAATTACTTCTAATATCACACCTTCTGTCATTGGTTTAAAATCAGCTGAGGTCACGATTTTCGTCATTGGTGTAATTTCCGAATAGGTTCCTTCAGAAATAAATTCGTTTCCATCAGGCATTGGCATTACGTATTTCCAAGAACCTCCGGCCTCAAAATTGTGTTCAACTATGTCAATTTTCATTCCTTTTGGTCCCCACCAATGGGCCAAATGTTCTGGACTTGTCCATGCTTCCCATACAAGGGCAATTGGGGCGTCAAAAGTTCGGTTGATTGTAACTGTGCGGTTATTTGCTGTGCTCATCTTGTTTTTTTTTTAGTTGCTTTTAATTCCATTAAATAATCTTCGAAAACATCTATGCGCTCTTCCCAAAGTGATTTGTATTGTTCTAGCCACATAAATGCTGGGATCAAACTTTTAGGCTGAATCATGCAACGTTGTTCTCTTCCTTTTTTTTCGAGTTCAATAATGCCGCACTCTTTTAAAATTTTGAGGTGCTTTGAAATTGCGGGACGGCTAATGTCAAATTCTGCTGCCACTTGATTCACCGTGAGTGTTTGTTCAGAGAGCATTGTTATAATATCTCGACGGACAGGGTCAACTATAGCTTGAAAGACATCTCGGCGCATATGATAAGTAACTGATTGGTTACGAATATATATGTAATCAATTGGTTACGCAAATGTTTTTCTATTTATTTTTACTAGACAGAGAAAATTTAATCAAATTTCTTCCCTTTAATCGCCCATATAATCCGCAGTAAAACGCCAATGCTTATTGCGATAAAAATTAATCCTGAAACGCTCCATTTAGCGACTGAAAAAATGGAAGCCACTTGAACCGTACTCGTTGAAATTTGTTCGCCTGCAAGCACTGAATTGGCAATATCCACTAAGCAAATATTTTCTGACCAATCAAAAATAATTTGCGCTAAGGGCAGTAGGTTTAATAGTTTAAGTTTAGTTGAAACAGGCTTAAATATAAGTGACATCCAAACCACGTAGGTCATGCCATAAATTAAAGGGAATATATTATCCCATATGGTATTGAACTCTGCATAACACCGAACCATGCTAGCTGTTCTGACTGCGAAAAAATCTTGAACTAACTCATAGGGTAATCCGAAAGAGAGACCTAAGGCAGTTTTGCTGCCATCAACTGCAAAACAAGTTGCCGCAGGCATAAAAACGTAGGCAAAATAGGCGAACAAAATGGCTGTTACAATTAAGGCTAATCCTAAGCTTGATTTCCTGTAAAAGTATTGGGATAATTTTTTCATAGGTTAACGTATTGCAACCTTTATAGGTTGATTAAGGATCCGTTTAAAAAGAGATATACCGAAATTTTAAAGTATTATCTGCTTCGTTTATCCAAGCTTCTACGTTTGACTTTTTATCTCTAAAACCAATAAATTCATAACCAACAGCCGTTGAAGTCCAACTACCACGATAAGGTGTTTTAGCAATAGAGTCTTCGACCAAATGATAAAAATCGACTTCATCTCCCATCAGCGATAGTGACCCGCCACCAGTTATAAATGCCCCCAATTGGTCAAAGTAGGGTAATGGTTTTATTTGGTCAATAAGTGTATCTGTTCCAGCTGCGTTTAATTGCAGTTTAATTACAAAAGTATAGTCCATGTCCTTTGGGTAGTAATCATTTTGTATGATTTCATAAGCTGCGGGTAAGGTAATATTCAGTTCTTCTTCAATCGAGTTAATCCGATTTTGTGCGTTAGAGCAGGAAAACAAAATTAAACTGATGAAAATGAAGAATGAAAGTCTTTTAATTCTATGCATCTGCAAACTGTTCTAATGATGTTTTAAATTTTAAATAAACTTCTTTATATTTTTCATAAGTGGCATCATTGATTGATTTTATGCCAAAAACAAGGAATGTACTTTCTGTTTTGGTGGATACATATGAGCGCGAATAATTGCCATCTTTATCTGTAATGGTCATCCATTGGATCGTTTTTTCTAGACCAAATTCGTCCATTTCAATTGCTTCTTTTTCGTAGGTTAATTCTTCATTGTCTTGAAACTCTAAATAAAATTCAGGTTCACCGCTCCAAAGTGGGGAATAAACAAAAAATTCAACAGCTCCATTGGATGAAGTAAAGGTCGCTTCATCCGTTTCTATAACTTCATAATCGTCGAAAAAATTGACGGGCCCATTTGGTGCCGCAAGAAAGTTGGAAGGATATTCAATTGAAAAATAATTGCCCTTATAAATCTTATATTCTCCATCCCAATCAGTTATTTCTAGCGAAGCAGGATCTACAATTTCAATAATGGTATCACTATCTTGAGCAGTGATTTCACCGATACTACGATTATTATCTTTTGAATTGCAAGAAACAAAAAGTAACAATGCTGAAAAAATGAGAATGAATTTATGCATGGTCAATCATTGATTTACAAATAAAACTGCAGCGTTCATTTTTATAATTGATGGTCTGCAAAGAATAAATTGTGTTTGTAATAATAATATTTCCGACAAAATTTAAACCGTTAATAGGATTAATGGAAATAGAGTAAGTACTGGAATCTATCAAAGCGATAGGTTCCATTTTTGTATCATCTGAGGTCTTATCAACGGGATTATTAGAACAAGCGTAGAAACAGCAAAAAGAGAAAAGATAGATTATGTTTTTCATTGTGTTTTTTCATATTTTAATTTTCGAAATAGAATAACAGCAATAATTACGAATAGTAACCCACCAATTAACCAGTATAACCATTTGTATGTGCTGGTTTTAACGATTTTTAAATTTCGAATTTCTTCTTGACTAAGTGCCCGATTATATATGCGGGCTTCCTCAACTCGGCAATGAATCCAAATATAAGCATCAGTAGTTGTGTTTCCATAATAGCCAAATTTCACATGGGTGCTACCTGTATAATAAACGTCACTTTTTGCCGAATTATATGAATCGTACAATTCACCGTTTCGATATAATGTGATACGAATACTATCATCACTAATTGATTTATACGTGGCAGCAATTTGTATCAAATTAACCGTGTCAGTCTCAATGGCACCATGGTCATTTACGTTGCTTCGATTCCAATTGTCGCTACCAATGCTCCATTTCTCGGTATATAATCCGTGGTATGTTATGGCATCTAGAAAATCGTTTCCATATGCTTCTATTGACACTGTTATTCCACTTAATGCTTCTAAGTCATCTAGGTAAAGCCATGTTATTAACGTTTTATCGGCATCTATATTTGGTCCAGAATATCCAAGAGTATAAGCGTAACGAGCAGAATCTAGGAATAAACAACCGTTTTTTATTTCTGCATTTTTTAACTGTATAGGGTCAAAATTTTCAGATCTATCGGTAAACTCTTCACCAGGCTCAAAAGTCCAATGGCCAACAGGTGGCTGACCAAAACTATTGCTCGTTTGAATAAACAAAAATGAAATCAAAACTATTCTAATGAAGTATGTCAATTCTAGTTGAATTAATAATCCACTGTTAATTTATTCTTTTTTATAATCATTTTAATATCTTTCAACTGAAAATTATGCATTTCAATAATTATATCGCTCAATTTTTTAAGCCACGCGTCTGGATTTTAGTTTTTTTACTACTTGCAGTAAAGGTGGGATTTTCGAAGACATTTACATTGCACCCTGAATTGGAGGGAAAAGCAAAAGTACTACTCGTGCAAGATGCCGAAAAATTAGTGACTGAAATAGATATTTGGGTGGATTCATTGCAGAGTAATCCGAATGAAAAAACATGGATGCATTTAATGCTTTATAAGGCTGAAGGTTTAATAACAATATCCAATTATGTCGCAGCTATTCAGTTGATTGAGCTAGTGCAGTCGAAAGCTATTAAGGCTGATGTTTTAAGTCAAGACGCACATTTACAATTTAGAATATTAAGCCTAAGTGCTAATTGTTACATTTTAAGAAATGAGCGGAGTATAGGTTTGGATAGCCTGCAAAAAGCTATAAAAATAGCTGAGGAAGGTCAGGAATATGAGGATTTAGTGATCGGGCATGTATTAATGGCCGAAGGTTTACGGCCAACTGAAATGAATCGGAATACGATTAAACATTTGAATACGGCTGAACAGCTTTGTATAATTCATGATTTAGGACCAAATTTATTTGCGTATGTCTATGATCGCTACGCGGCATGTAGCACCGTGCATGAAGTAATAGTCTCTTATTCATATAAAGCAATTGAAGCCGCGGAAAAAGGAGGGAATCGTGGAATTATAGGGGCAGCTCATTTGCAATTAGGAATGATTTTGCCAACGTCTATTGAAATTCGAGATTCATTAATTGATATAGGATTAGAAAATTTTAGATTACTTGGAGATCGACGAAATATTGCACTGGCAATGTTGGATAAATCTAAGCTTTATATTACTGAGGGAGATGATTTGAAGGCACTCGTATTTTTAGATTCGGTCGATTATTATAGAGAAAATAGAAAATGGCCATATCTAACACAGGCCTCATGGCATTCTAAAATCGACATTTATCGAAAGAATGGAGAAAAGGATTCGGCGATTGTTTATTTAGATAAATTGAACAATTATATTGGTCAAATGCGTAGAACATCTGAATTAGAGGTGTTGTTTTTTGTAGAGAAAAAATTTCAAGATGAAATTCAAGCTGTAACAATACGCGAACAGGATTATAGGATTGAAAAAGGAGAACGGACTTTTCGTTTAATCATGTTGTCTTTAATAATTTCGGCGGTGTTTCTAATTGTGCTGATTTATTTTACGTTACGACTTAGGAAAGGAAAGCGTGAAATTGAAAACAAACAAAGGCAAATTGCAATTATCAATACCGATTTAGAGGCTTCACTTGAAGAGAATAAGGTATTGTTATATGAAACTCATCATAGGGTAAAAAACAATTTACAAGTCGTTTCTAGTTTATTAGAATTACAATCTGAAAGTGCCAATAATAAATTATTAGAGAATGCCTTATCGGGGGCACAAAATAGAATAGGGGCAATGGCCTTTGTTCATGAACTCCTTTATAAGCAAGATGATGTTAAAAATGTTGACTTAGCCCAATACATAAAAGCTATGTCGAATCAAATTGCTGGATTTTATGGAGATGAAGAAAACCTTTCCGTGAAAGTAATTTGTCACAATATTCAGTTTCCCTTGCACCGAGCCATTCATCTCGGAATTTTTATTAATGAATTGTTGACGAATTCTCATAAATATGCTCGAAAGCCAAATCAGAAACTTGAAATTCAGATTGAATTGATTCAAAAAGAAAATCATAATCATTTATCGTATCATGATAATGGACCAGGTTTAACTGATGGAATGGATTCGGGTAATATTGGCAGCATTGGGATATATTTATTAAAGTCAATGGCAAAACAACTCAGGGGGGAATTGCATTACTATACTGATGAAGGTGCCACTTTTGAAATGAAATTTAAGAAATAGATTTACTTCAATAAGCCTACTAATTCAGTTTGAAAGCTCCTACTAACTGGGATCTCTATTCCAGATAAAAACAAAATACCTGCACCAAAAGATAGAATATGTTTAATGTTTACGGCATAACTTCTATGTACTTGAAAAAAATCTTTTGCAGGTAGTTCTGCCAATAATCCTTTAAGTGAGTTACGTATTAGCAATGTTCTATTCTTTAATACCACTTCAACATAAACATGTTCCGACTTTAGATAAAGAATCTCATCAATTGAAACCAGTTCCGTTATTGTACCTGATTTTAAAGCGATTTTCTTATCAGACAATTCCTTTTTTCTTACAAAATTATGGAGAGCCACTTCAATTGTTGTATACAAGCTTTCAAAATGAAAAGGCTTGGTAAGGTATCCAGCCGGGTTCACATCTTTTGCACTTGAAAGAGTGGTGGAATCCATATGGGATGTGAGAAAAATAAATGGGATCTGTATGTTCTCATTAATATAGCGAGCCACATCAATCCCATTTTTATCTGATTCCAGATTAATATCTAATATGACAAGGTCAGGTTTTCCACTTTCAATCATTTCAACGGCCTCGTTAAAATCTAAAGCTTGCTCTAATACAGTGTAGCCATGTTTTATAAGATTTCGTGCTAGGCTATCTCCAATGAGAACTTCATCTTCAATAATTCCAATTTTAATCGGTGAATTCATGCGGAGTAAACTTAGTATTGTGTAGGTGAATAACGAAAATAAGGAAAAATGTTCTAAACAACGTGTTTATGTTCCGAGGTGTAAAGTTTTCGGCGTGCAACTGACCTAATTTTGCGCTATAAATTTTACTAAAACAGAACTTATGAAAACTTTAAAATTTGGATTAACGGCAATAATATTTGCTTTAACCGCCCAAATGTCAACTCATGCACAAGATTGTGTAAATGCAATACAATTTAATAACCCAGAAGGGTATATTGATTTTGGAAAAGATCCTACTGCTCACATTGAAAAGTTCACATTAGAAGCCTGGGTATATTGGACTGGAGAAACACTGACTATTTCAGAGAAGTTTCACAACCATAATTTTAGTGTAAATAAAGAGGGTGGTTTATATTTCAATTGGGGAAACAATGCTACTTGCTTGTGGCAATCAGGAGGAATTAACACACCCAAGGGAATAATTCCAGCAAATACATGGGTTCATGTCGCATTCAGTCAAAATCAAAGGGCCGGAATGAATTTTTTCGTAAATGGAGAATTAGCTTATAATGTACCCGGTTATCACAATATTCATGCGCTAGATTGTGGTCAAAATAGAGTGACGAAAGCGGGAGGGGCAGGAAATAAAATTGCTGAATTACGCCTTTGGACGACTAATCGAAGTAAGGACGAAATACAAAAAGGAATGAATGTTTGTTTAAAGGGAGATGAAACAAATTTATGGGCTTTGTATCGATTTGAACAAGGTGCAGGATCAAATACGGTGAATGATTTATCGAAGGGTAAAAAGAATGGAACGTTGATAAATATGAAACCGGGAAATGCTTG
Source organism: Crocinitomix sp. (assembly GCA_047623705.1). Taxonomy (GTDB): domain Bacteria; phylum Bacteroidota; class Bacteroidia; order Flavobacteriales_D; family Crocinitomicaceae; genus Crocinitomix. The sequence continues at coordinate 17,883 of JBLHOW010000019.1, read as the reverse complement.
GGTAGCAACTGATACTAGAAGCTGTGATTGTGAAGTGGGGGGAGATAATACAAAAGCAATTAGTGCCATTAAATTTGAAAATGTTGAAGGGTATGTAGATTTCGGTACGAAACAATTTGATGACCATATTGGTCAATTTACAGCAGAGGCTTGGATTAATTGGACGGGTGAACGCCTTGCATTATGGGAAAGAATGGTTGGGTTTAATTTCAGTATAAACGAAAAAGGTGGTTTATATTTCAATTGGGGAAATAATGCCAATTGTGTTTGGCAAACAGGCGGCTTAAATACTAAACCTAATTTGGTTCCTTTAAACGAATGGGCGCATGTAGCATTTAGACAAAACCAAAAAGCCGGAATGGACTTTTTTGTAAATGGTGTTTTGGTTCAAAATATAACTGGATGGCACAATATTCATGCTAAAGATTGTGGAAACATAACACGAATGTTTGCAGGTAAAGGTAATAAAGTAGCTGAATTCAGATTTTGGATTACCAATAGAAGTAATGCAGAAATCAAAGACAATATGAATACGTGTCTTTCTGGTAATGAGGCAAACCTTTGGGCTTTGTATCGATTTGAGGCGGGCGCTAATACGAATAAAGTAATTGACCTTACCAATGGAAATCAAGACGGGAAATTGGTTAATATGAGCGCAGCTACTTCTTGGATTTCAAGTCCTGCTAATCCATGTAAATAGGATTAACGATTTTTAGTGATTCCAGTAGCTATGAAACAAAGTCCTGATCTTCAAATGGAGATTGGGACTTTTTATTTAGCCGCAATTAAAAAATACTGACGGGTGGGGAAACTGAAACCAACCTCTTCATTAAGCACATAGACAATAAATGAAAACACAGCTATTCTATTTCCCGTTTCAGAATTAAAGTAACCATGTAAGAGGTTTGAATTCCCAACCTTCTTTAACATCAGTTCCGAATTATATTTTGAATCGGCAAGGCTGACAAAATCGGCAGTTGATATTTTAGTATAAAGACGGTCATCTGTGATAGCCATGCGTTCATTGGGCAGCAAATTAGGTGAAATTAAATGCTTATCGTAAAAGTAAAGGGCAGTATCACCTGATTCCTTAAAGACAAGTACTTGAGAACTGACATCAATTTCACTGCTTTCAGATTGCAGTTCCAAATTCAATACTTGATCGACAAAGTTTGTTCCAAGTGTGGTTTCTGCCGCGGCTTCAATTTCGTAATTAACATCCAGTTGAAGTACTAGCGTATTCCCAAGAGGATCAAGCTCAATTAAAGCGGGATCTTTACGGCAATTTGTAAATAATAGGAGACCTGTTACTAAAATTAGGGCGAATGACGTTCTCATGGGGATAATTTAACTCAAAAGTTTTGAATATCATGATTATACGATCAATCAGAGGAACCGTTTACTCAATGCATATCTTTATAGATGCTTAAGCCATTCTCGACTTTACTGTTGATTCCAATTTGCCTTTTTTCTTGAGCTTTATATATTTTTCGACGTGTTTATTTTTGCCCATTTCTTTCTTGTTCTTTTCATAGAAAGTAATTACGGCATTAATACCAGCAAGACTTCCCTTTAATTCGTCTGTAAAATCTTTTGACTCCAACGCATATTTGGTCCAGGCTCCCATATAAATTATTAAACAATTACCTTCACCCGAGAAAGTCATAATTTTTTCATTTAAAACAATGGAGACATTAGGACTACCGATAATCCAGGTAATTAGAAACTTATAAGTGTCTTTTCTTTTTGATTCGTCTTCACCGAGTGGCGTTTCCAATGCCCAGTTAACGCCATCAATTACATCCTGTTCATATTGTGCATAATCTTCGGCTTTATCTAATTTAGCGTTCTTAGGAACTTCAAAATCTTGCGCAAAAGAGTTAATAGTAAATAAGAAGAATAGAGGTAAGATCAGTTTTAAATTTTTCATTGTTATTAGATTTTGGATTAGATGTGACTATTTATTATCGTCCAATTAACGCGTAATTTTTTGATTTTGAATAGGTTTACGAAAATAGTCAATTGCTTGGTATATGCACTATTTTAAATGGGAGTTAGGTTTTTTCATTTTCCATTGAGCCAAGCACGCTCGTAGTTTTTAAACAAACGTTGAAAAGTAGTATCGTTTTCTAGAAATTCAAAACTGTCAGAAGAAAGGCCGTTGGCCTTAGATTCGTGTTTGTCAAACATAAGATATTCTATCTGAGTCAATTGATTTGTATGTTTACCCGTGATTTTAACTAAGCGTTGATCTTTTTGATCTTCAATATAGTTGCGGATTTCATAATAATGGAAAAGTGCATTTCCCCAATAGATAGGGAATTCTGCTGGTGAATTCCGGATTGTTTCACCTTTAAATTTTAGGGCATAATCACCATCTGCTTCTTTGAATGTAGAAGTGTCGATATTTTTATAAAGTTCAGCAACTTTTGTATAATAGTGATAGCTAGTATATTCAGATAAATATTGAAATCGTTCAATGGAGTCAAGTTTATCAAATGCATATTCTAGCAAACAAGCTTGCAAAGCGACATTTTCTGGATCTTTTGAATTCCATCTTTCGGGTAATTCAATTTGAAATACTTCCTTGTGGTTCGTTTTAAATTCTGTTTTCCATTCTTCTAACTCGATATTTAAACTATCTAATACGGATAATAAGGTTGAGTCCAAAGGTTCTGCCATGGCCTTTGCGTTTACAACTTTTGTGTTAATTATATCAATTGAATCTTTGAGTAAACAAATATTGCAGGCAAAACTCAGATCTGTATCAAATGGAAAAATTCCTTCGGTTATGATTTCTGATTCTTCAATACTCTCAAGAGGGGTTGAAGAACTACAAGAGAATAAGATTGATAAGGCAAATAGAGATATAAGAATGGATTTCATAAAACGAATCTAAACAAAAAAACTGCAAAAGTGCACTTCGAGAACTTCAGTGTACTTTTGCAGTTTTGTTGATTTTTTTAGTAAAAGAAGCTAGCTTCTTATTCTTTCACAAATCGATAGAATAAATCATTATCTCCTTCCGTTTCTACCTTGATGAAATATAAACCTTTTGGCAAGTGAGAAACTACAATTTCGGGTTGGAACTTTTCTTCCAAAATAAGTTTTCCATTGACATCAGTAATTTTAATATTATTCAAGGAACCCAGTGCTTCATCAGTTACATTTAAATAAATAATATCCTGAGTAGGGTTGGGGTAAACTGTGATGTTAATCGTGTTTTCATCAACACTATTTACAGTTGCAATATGGTTGTCAATTGCTGTGAAATAAGCTAATGGCAGCTCATTATATGTAATAGGTCCTCCGCTAATGAAATTAGAAATGCTATTATGGCTTTCTGCCAATTCTCCTGCTGTATTGTCAAACTCATCCGTACCTAATTCTGACACCACTAGATTTGAGTCTAATAATGTGGCAGTATAACCAGGAGGCAAAGTTGCCCGAATAATTAATTCAACGGGATCTCCCGTAATTAAACCTGCAGCCGTTGTTTCAGCTAAAAAAGCATCCCAATCACCAGCTTCAAGAGCATCCCATGAGGCTGCAGCCGGTGCGTTAGCATCCCAAGGGACAAATCCTGCAATTGGATTAACCGTTTCAGGCTCCACAAATGCAACATAATTTATATTAGTAAAAACGTCTGTATGATTAGAGATACCGCAAGTGCAAAACACACCGTCGGGGCTTCCAAATAGTTGCATATTATGCACTCTAATTAGTATTTCGCTATAAGTAGCATCATAATCGCAAGTCACGAATATTGTTGGGTGATAATCAACGCATGCTTTTACTTTGTTCGTAAAGGTTGCTGATATAAAGAAAATAGAGATCAGAAATAGTTTTGATAGTTTCATTTGTTTAAGTTTTAGTTAATACTGTTTTAACTACGTGTTTAACTATCAGAAAGTTGCATAGCGCTTTTTTTAATAAGAGACGCTATATTCCTTTTATCCGCCTTGAATAATTTTTTCTACCGTTTCAATTCCAGAGTCTGCAGCACCATGCACTGTTGCTGAATAATAATCCGAAAGGGCTTCACCTGCAAAGTACAACTTAGAATTAATTGCATTTTTTAGAGGAACTTGTAGTTGCGAAAAATCCGTATTGGCAAAACTATATGATCCACCGATATGTTCTTCATTAGACCAATTTTGAATAACATGACCTAAATAGTTAAGAGATGCTTGACCCTCATAAATTTCATCTAATTCTTCTAATATTTTTAGGATAACTTCTTCATCAGTAGCTAAAGAAGTATAAGCTGTTGAAGGCTCACCAACCGTGAATAAAGCAAAAATATGTTTGGATGAATCTTTCTTAAATGCAGCATTATAAAAAGTCTTTTCACTGGCGGAAGTAGGAGAGTTTATCAATAAAATATCTGGATAAAAGCGTTCCTTAAATTCCATGAAAACTTTGATTCCATCAGGCATACTAATAGCGTCAATTGAATTTTGGACGTCAGAGTTTAGCAAAGGGATAAAACTTATTGTGCCTTTTTGCAAAATCTTTATTGGAACGGTTACAATAACTTTGTCAGCATGGTAAGTGAGACCTTCGGAGGTTGTTATTTGAACTTGTGGTTCTGTATAATCAATTTCATTTACGACTTTATTTAGAACTACTTTATCGTGAATTTCAGGTATCACAAAATCTTCAAAAAAATCATACCATGTTGTGTCGGAAAATTTATTTTCAGCGTAAAAGTTATTTCCGATATCAACTTCAAAGCGCTTGCCATTTTTGAAAAGGTGTACGATTTCAGGATCGTAAGGTGCAACATTGACCGTACCTTCTGCATTTCCATATTTGAGCATTTGAGCAAATACATTTGTTCCAGCATGAATCCATTCTGCACCTAAGTCAATTGGGAAATCAGCAAAACCTTCTTGTTTTTTAACTCTTCCTCCCAATTGTTCTTGCGCTTCTAATAACTCAAAGTCAATTCCAAAATGATTCAACGTAAGCGCAGCAAACATTCCCGCGGCACCTCCACCAACTATTATAACTTTACCTGAAAAATTAACTAAAATCTCTTCTTTAGAACAGGATTGTAGAAATGACGGTAGGAGAGCGAGTCCGGCGCTACTTAAGGCTAATTTTTTTATAAATTCCTCTCTGTTCATTTTACTTATTTTTCAATTGATAACTCATGCCAATTTCTGTAAACAGCATGCCTATATTTTCGTAGTTAGTTGAGATTTTTAGCCCGCCCGAAAGATTAGTGTACCAACCTAAACCATTTGAATAGTTTTTTCCAAACCCATACGTGATTAAGGGGAGAATATAATGGCGATTCTCTCTGTCTTTATTGATTACTTTTCCTTCTAAGTTAACAGTAATTGAATTTAATTCAGAATGCATTAAATAGTTCAACCCTAGGGAGTATTTATGAAAAAAAGATTTACTTGCCTTATTAAGTTCTAATCCTCCATCTATGCCAGTGCTAAGATTCAGATTATAATTAATTCTTGAAAACGTGCCTATTGAAGGGCGAACAAAAAATACTGTCGATCTGGTATCTGATTTCTTTTTTAATTCTTTTTCCCATGATTTAAGATCGAATTGTAAACCTAATTTCATGCCCGGTTGATAAGAGAAGTGTCCGAGGTAACCAAATTCAATGGTTTTTGGTAATTGCCCAAAAGTTGTCAGACAAATAAATAGAATAGTCAATAAAGAAAAAAGCCTTTTCATGGTATGTTAATATTTTAGGACTTAATTAAACTTCTTATGAATGATAACAAAATTAAGGTTGATTTTGTACGATTAAGAAATTTGACAAACAAAGACGGCAAAAAAAAAATCCCGCATTTACAAAGTAAATACGGGATTCAAGTTTTTATATTTTAGTGAAAAAGCTTGGCTTCCTAGCCTCCAAAATCATCAAATCTTACACTTTCTGGCGGTACGCCCCAATCGTCACACATGCCAATTACAGCCTGGTTCATCATTGGTGGTCCACAGAAATAGAATTCAATATCTTCTGGAGAATCATGTTTTGATAAGTATTGATCAATCACCGCTTGGTGAACAAATCCTGAGAATCCGTCTCCTTCAGTGTCTTCAGTATCTTTCATTGGTACCCAATTATCAGATTCTAAAGCATCTGATAAGACCATATAGAATTTGAAATTTGGAAAGTCTTTCTCTAGATCTCTGAAATAGTGAATATAGAATAGCTCAGCACGTGAACGTCCTCCATACCAATAAGAAACCTTACGACCAGTTTTAATGGTCTTAAATAGCTCGTATAAGTGCGAACGCATAGGCGCCATTCCAGCTCCACCACCAATATAAAGCATTTCTGCTTCAGAATCGTTGATAAAGAACTCACCATAAGGACCAGAAATGATAGCTGGATCTCCTTCTTTTAAGTTAAAGATATAAGATGATACTACACCTGGATTAACATTCATCCAAGTTCCTGTCTTGCGATCAAATGGAGGAGCTGCAACACGAACATTCAACATAATCTTACGTCCTTCAGCAGGGTAAGACGCCATTGAATATGCACGAACAACATCTTCGTCATTCTTCATAACTAAGTTACGAATTGCATAGGGTCCTTCAGACCAATCTTTTTCAAACTTATCAGGCTCACCCGGGTGATCAGTTGGGTGTGCTTTAATATCCATTTCAGAGAATTTTATTTCACAAGGTGGAACTTTAATTTGGATGTATCCACCCGCCTTATAATCCATGTCCTCAGGAATATCAACAATAAACTCTTTGATATAAGTAGCAACGTTATAGTTTGAAGAAACTACTGCTTCCCATTCTTTAACACCCAATACCTCTTCTTCAACACGGATTTCCATGTTTTCTTTCACCTTAACTTGACAACCTAGTCTAAGGTTGTCAGCAATTTCCTTACGTGAAAAGTGAGGTTCTTCTGTTGGAAGAATTGATCCTCCTCCAGTATCTACATGACATAGACATTGAACACAAGTTCCACCTCCACCACAAGCTGATGGCAAGAAAATTCCGTTGTTACTTAAGGTACTTAATAAAGTATCACCACCATTAACTTCAAGTGTGGTATCACCGTTAATTGTGATTGTGATTTTTCCGGCTGGCGAAATTTTTGCTTTTACATAAAGCAATAAACTTACCAATAGTAATGTAATAATTGCAAATACAATTACTGATATTATAATGACTTCTCCCATTTCTAAAATGAATTATAAGATTCTTTATTGTTGTTCAACAACATCAGTTAACAAATTGTCCTCGGATGCCTCAATAGTAATAGAGGTTTGATCATCCGAATCCTTCGGTGCTTCTTTTTCTTCACCGTCTCCTAAATCGATTCCACTAAAACTCATGAATGCAATCCCCATTAAGCCGGTGATGATAAACGTAATTCCTAATCCACGTAAAGGGGCAGGAACATTCGAGTATTTGATTTTTTCGCGAATTGCAGCAATTGCCACAATTGCTAAGAACCATCCAATTCCTGAACCAATAGCAAATGTAGTTGCTTCTCCAATTGTTGAATATTGTCTTTCTTGCATGAATAAAGCTCCACCAAGGATAGAACAGTTTACCGCAATTAATGGAAGGAAAATTCCTAATGCACCATAAAGAGCAGGCGCAAACTTCTCTACCAACATTTCAACCAACTGTACGATTGACGCAATTACGGCAATGAACATGATGAATGAAAGGAAACTTAAATCCATTGTGGCAAAGTCATCTCCTAACCAAGATAAGGCGCCTTCTTGTAATACATAGTTTTCTAACAACCAGTTCACAGGAACAGTAACGGCTAATACAAAAATTACAGCGGCTCCTAGTCCAACAGCAGTTTTCACTGTTTTGGATACGGCCAAATAAGAACACATGCCTAAGAAATAGGCGAAAATCATGTTCTCAATAAAAATACCTTTTAAGGCTATATTAATATAATCTACCATGTCTCTACTTATTAATGCTCTTCAATTAATGATTTATTTCTAGCACGTTGCACCCAAATAATCAATGCGACTGCGAACAAGGCAAAGGGAGCTAGAATAATGAAGTTATTATTCATATATCCAATGCTATAAAGTCCAGTTAATTCTTGTCCTAAATCTTTATCTACAATGTTGTTTCCAAAGATTGGAAATCCGAAGAATTTACCAGAACCAAAAATTTCTCTGATCACCGATACGATAACTAGAATCATTCCATATCCTAATGTATTTCCAACCGCATCTAAGAAAGAAGGCCAAGGTTTGTTTGCCATTGCAAATGCCTCAAAACGTCCCATAATAATACAGTTGGTAATAATCAATCCAACAAATACAGATAGTTTTTCAGCTGGATCAGGTAAATAAGCTTTTAAGACTTCATTTACAATAATTACCAATGCCGCAACTACAACTAGTTGAACAATAATCCGAATTCTAGAAGGAATAGCATTTCTCAATAATGAGATAATAACGTTACCTAAACCTAGTACGAAAAATACCGCTCCAGTCATAATTAACGCCTGCTCAATAGAAACAGTAATTGCTAATGCTGAACAAATACCTAATACTTGTAACGTTACTGGGTTATTATCATCCAGTGGCTCCGTTACTAACCTCTTATTTTTCTTAGAAAATAAAGGTTCTTTTGGTGCTTTAATTTTATCACTCATGTTAACCAATTATTTATTAAAGTATTTAACATAAACCTGAATGGTGCGATCCACCATTTCTTCAACTCCTTTAGAAGTAATAGTACCTCCAGTAATTCCATCTACTTTAAAATCGTCAGCGCCAGATCCGTCTTTCATAACTTTGATCTTTTTGTATTGACCGTCGATTGAAATAACCTCTTTTGAATATTGATTGTAGAAGAAAGGTTGTTTAATCTCCGCTCCTAAACCAGGTGTTTCTGTTTTATGATCGAATGTTGCACCGTAAATAGATGATTTATCTTCATCAATGGCAAGAAACCCCCAAATTGGTCCCCAAAGTCCACTACCTACAACTGGAATCACGTATTTAGCTGAACCGTCAACAGTAGCAACATATAAAGGGTAGTCTCTATCGGCAGGATCCAATTTCTTGTCTCTAAATTGTTTTTTGATATCAACATCAAAAGCAACTATTCCGTCTTTTACATTTCCTTCAGAATCTAATACGATACATTGGTCTTCTAATACATATTGTGCATATAAATCTTCTGCAGTTGTACGATCTACGTTTTCGATTTTAAGAGCACCTAGAATATCCATCTTCTTTTTTACACGCAAGTTTTTATCTTGAAGTGGTTTTAAGCCAAAAGAAGCGGCAGCTAATCCAGAACCAACCACAATCACCATTATAATGGCAAAAAGGAAGGTGTATCCGTTTTTATCTTTATCTATAGCCATGATTATGCGGTTTTAAGTCGTTTTAATCTTTGTTTAATATTTGATTGGATCACATAGTGATCAATCATTGGTGCCATAACATTCATGAATAGAATAGCCATCATAACCCCTTCAGGGTAAGCGCCATTAAATACACGAATTGTAATCGACAATGCGCCTCCTAGAAATCCATAGATATACTTACCCGTGCTGGTTTGTGCACCAGAGACGGGGTCGGTTATCATAAAGACAGCTCCGAAAGCAAATCCACCAATTACCATGTGGTTTAATGCATCAAGTTCCATATAAGGATTAACTGCGCAAGCTTGAGTTAAAGCTCCAACTGCAAGTCCACCTAAAACAAATGAGACCATTATTTTCCAACTTCCAATTCCTGTGTACAATAATACAGCTGCACCAATTAAAATGGCAACTACTGATGTTTCTCCAATTGATCCTGGAATCATTCCTATAAAAGATTCCCAAATTGGCCAAGCTGATTCAAATACTTGAATTGCCGTTTGTTCAATTGCCCCAGCTCCATCTACTACTGCCTTATGCACAAAATCTTCTTGCGGACCGGTGAAGGAGGCGAGCTCCCCTAGTTGTGTTGCTCCAGTTACTCCTTCTGGAATAGCTTCTTTGCTCATGTCGCCAATTCCACTCATCCATACTTTGTCTCCCGACATTTCTGTAGGATAACCAAAGAATAAGAAAGCACGTGCTGTTAAAGCAATATTTACAATGTTCATTCCTGTTCCACCAAAAACCTCTTTACCTAATACTACAGCAAATACAGTTGCAAAAGCTAACATCCATAATGGAATGTCAGCAGGAACAATTAAAGGAATTAACATTCCTGTTACCAAGAATCCCTCTTGAATCGCGTGTTTGTTTCGGATACAGAAAATAAATTCTACTCCTAAACCAACACCGTAGGAAACAATTACAATTGGTAGCACTTTAATTAAACCGTAGATTAATTTATCACCGAAGTGATCCATAAATCCACCAGCTGTGCCTTCTGCGACATAATGCCAGTGACCTGTATTGTACATTCCGAAAAGTAAACATGGAATCAATGCTACGATTACCATGAACATTGTTCGTTTCAAGTCAATACCATCACGAATGTGCGAACCTTTTTGAGTGGTTTCACCTGGTGTAAAGGCAAATGTATATAGCGAATCCCATACTGGGTGAAATTTGGCCCACTTACTGTCGTGAGTTGGCTCCAATTTTCGCATGAATTTTTCTAAAGACTTCATTCTTATAATTAGATTTTATAATTCAAATTACATGCATTCCTCTTTGATTACGTCAAGTCCTTGACGAATCTTATCTTGAATGTCTATTTTGGATGTACAAACGAATTCGCATAAAGCAAAATCTTCTGGAGCTACTTCGTAAATCCCTAAGTTTTCCATTAAATCAATATCGTTATACATGGTTGATTTGATCAATTGCATTGGGAAAATGTCAAAAGGAAAAACTCTTTCCATTTCACCAGTTACAACAAACGAACGAATCTCTCCATTTAAGTTGGTATTTAACTTTCTCTTTTTATTTGGTGTTAACCATGAGAAGTAAGATCTGTTGATTGAGAATTTTTTAGTACCAGGACCTAACCATCCTCCGCCAGAAAGTTGGAAGCTAGCTTCGTTTCCTTCTGGGATAGCAGTTATTTGCTGGTGATAAAATCCAAGATAACTATCAGGTGCAACTTTGTCACCAGTTAAAACATTTCCGCTAATGATTCTTACATCACCATCATCCTTTTTGATATTATCTCCAAGTAAAGAAGCCATTGAAGCTCCGATATGTGTTTTGATATATTCAGTTTTCTTAACTTCAGATCCCGTTAACGCAATGATTCTAGAAGAATCAAATTTACCGCCGAGTAAAGAACTACCGATTGCAGCAACATCTACAGCATTCACTGTCCATACTACCTCGCCTTTATTGATTGGATCAATATGGTGAATTTGCGTGCCTACGTTTCCGGCAGGGTGTTTACCAGCAATTGTGTTCGATTGTACACCTGTAACTCCAGTCAACGCATCATCATGCGGTGCATTGGCTTTTGTAGTTAAGTGAACTTTACCTTCTGTTAATTTGCCTAAAGCAGTTATTCCAGCTTGGAAAGCAGCAGATTGACCGTGTAAAACAAAGTCGTAATCTGGTGCAAGTGGAGAAGAATCGAATCCCGAAATGAAAATAGCCTTAGGCTTATCATTCGGTCTTGCAATGATATCAAGAGGACGCATTTTGATAAATGGCCATAGACCATTTTCCAATAACGTTTTCTTCATTCCTTCCTCGTCCATTGAATCTGGATTGATAATACCGAACTCTTCAGAAGAGTTTTCAGCATCCGCTTTAATTCTTACTTCAAGAATTTTACGTTTAGCTCCGCGAACGATTTCAGTAATTTCTCCAGCGATAGGCGAAACGAATTTAACTTCTTCTTGATACTTATCGAAAAAGATAACCGATCCGGTTTTCACTTTGTCTCCAACCTTAACGGTTAGTTTCGGCATAAGGCCGTGGAAATCAGGTGGCTTAATTGCAAATGCAGTTACTTGTGGGGTTGATTTAACCTTTTCAGCTTCTCCTAGCAATTTAATATCCAATCCTTTCCTTAATTTGATAGTCCTTGACATATCTTAAATATGGAATTTGTTTAGAATAATTCGCAAATTTAGAAATCAGATGTTTTATTTGAAACCTTTTTGGAGCCTAAATATTAGTTTAGAATGATTCTAAATAAGAGCAGTAGCCAATAATGTACTCTAAAGTAGATTTCGTAGCTCTTTTAACCCTTGAATTTCAATTGAATTGACATCATGTGCGAGTTGATGCGGATTGAATAAAACAGTGTGCATTGCACAGTTTTGCGCACCCTGAATATCTGTTTCGGGATTGTCTCCGATCATTAATGATTCATTTGGGTTAGCATTTGTTCGTTTTAAGGCTGTTTCAAAGACTAAAGGGTTGGGTTTATTGACGCCAACTTCTTCGGTACATAAAATTAAATCAAAGTAATTTGTGAGACCACAATTGTCGAGTTTTATGTATTGAACTTCTGTGAAACCGTTTGTGATAATGTGAAGTTTGTATTTATCAGTTAGGTATTGCAATGTTTCATGCGTGTCTGGAAAAAGATTCGTTTTATGTGGACTGCGTCGAATATAAGATTCGCCGAGAAGAATCGCTTTTTTGCTGGCATCAGCGATTTTGAATTCAATTAAACTATCCTCAAATCGAGCGTATCGCAGTCTTTCTTTGGTTACCTTACCATGATTATATAACGCCCAATATTTTGCATTTATCCGCTGGTAAGTTGTTATAAAAGATTCGACACTTTCAATATGATCCTGTAATTGCATCTCTACGAATATTTCACGCAATGCCTCAGAAGAATTTTTGTCAAAATCCCACAAGGTGTGATCCAAATCAAAAAAAATATGTTTTATGTCTTTCATTGCATGGCGTATATTATGAGACACATCAATGCACTATATGATGCTGTGAAAATAAGCATGAGTGGAAATGTTTTTTTCTGATCACCGTAAAACTTAGCACAGATGATGGAACCAATAGGAATAGATAGAAACAAAGGAGCCAATAATGTGACGCCATAAATACCAATTGACCTTTTAATCCAAACAATCAACTTATTGGTTCTTGTGAAAATCTTTTTCTTTTTGGGTTCTGTTCCCTTTTCTAAGGCAGTTTGAATCGCCTTTTCGCGTTTTATTGCAGCACGTTTCATCAAAAAACCGCTTGAGAAAAAGCAAATCCCCATACCAAACCACGCTCCTGCTGTAGCCGCAATGAAAATTTCTATAATTGTATCAAAACCTCCATATCCAAAAGCCCAATAAACACTCCAATGCGCAAATAGAAACTTAATTGTTCCTAAACCAAACCCCATACTCACAATTGCCCAATTCATCTATTAAAGTTTAGTTCCGTAAGCCAAATCACCCGCATCTCCTAAACCAGGAACAATATATGATTTGGAATTTAATTTTTCATCAATCGCTCCAACCCAAATATCCGTAGGAATGGGAAGGTTTTTGGTTAACATATTAATCGCATCTCGACTTGCGATAGCACAAGCGATATGAATTTTTCTAGGTGTTCCGTTTTTAAGCAAAGCTTCAAATACTAATGCCATTGAAAGGCCAGTGGCCAGCATTGGGTCAGCAATAATTAAAATTTTATCTGTTAAATCAGGACAGGCTTTATATTCAACCATGACATCAATCTCATCTGTTCCCGTTGGTCTGCGGTAGGCAGAGACGAAAGCGTTTTCGGCATGATCAAATGTATTAAGAAGGCCGTTGTGCATAGTTAATCCTGCACGCAAAATTGAGGCGATAACAGGTTGTTCGGCCATTAATTCAACCTCAGCTTCACCCAAAGGTGTTTTTATAACCGCAGATTCGTAACTAAGCGTTTTGCTTATTTCATAGCCTAAAATCTCACCAATTCGTTCTAGATTTCTTCTAAATCGAAGAGAATCTTTTTGAATTGCTTCATCTCGGATTTCAGCAATGTAATGATTTAAAATTGAACTCTTTTTGCCTAATTCATGCACCATAGAACTACCTATAATAGTTATTTAACGAGCCTAATATTTAATGTAAATTAAGCTATAAAACATTCGTGTGCTAAGTTAGCTAATTTTCAGTGATATTTAGGTTGAGAAAGAAAAGTGTCTTTGATTATTTATTAGAGGAGACTGATTCATAGGAAGAGTTAATTCGTTTAGACCAATTTTGGCTTCCTGATCAATGGGGTTAGGGTTGGTTTTTGCTATCAACAAATTCTTTTTAAAGTTAAATGTTTTTACAGAATGGGAAAGGAAAGTGAATCCTCCGATAATGTTAATTTCAATTATGAATAATGAGTTGATCGAAAGAGGATAATAGAGGGTTGGTTTACCCAATGACAAGGAGGTTCTATCTAGCCCTGTTCCTAATTTGATTAACTCTAAGATCACAAGTGAAAACCCTAATAAAGCAACAATAATGTTTAGGGCCTTATTCGCTTAATTAAGAATAAAGTCCACCGTTCAAATTGAGGGTTTGCCCAGTTAGATAATTTGATTGATCAGTAATTAAATAATCAATTAAGGCACCTAATTGTTCCGTATTACCTAACTCACCCATTGGGATCTTGGCTTTCAATTCTTCTTGCATTTCTAAAGGAACGTCATCTATCATGCCGACATTAAAATAACCAAGTGCCAACGCATTTACAGTAATGTTTTTATTGGCTAATTCCTTGGCCAACGTTTTTGTTAGACCTAACAATCCTGCTTTTGAGGCGGCGTAGGCTGCGGTGCCAACAAAACCAGTTTGCGCGACTACGGACGACATGAATAATATACGTCCAAAACTTGCAGCGCGCATATGGGGAATCACATGCTTACTCACTAAAAATGGGCCCGTTAAATTAACAGCCAAGGTTTCACTCCAATCTGCTTCAGCCGTTTTCCATGACATTCCGTTTTTAGATACCCCAGCGTTGTGTAAAACAACATCAATGGCTCCAAAATCTGCAACAACATTAGCAATCAAATTTTCAACTTGACTTTCTTGCGTAATGTCAGCTTGATAACATTTAATATTATCGGCTGTTGTCTTTGGTGGATTGTTGAGATAGTGCAGTGCCAAATTATAGCCTTTTTGCTCAAAAAACGTTACCAGTTCGGTTCCTAAACCGCCAGAACTTCCAATTATTAGAATGGTTTTATTCATGTATCCTATCCTTTAAGCCGTTTAAGGGTTTTAAACCATAAGGGCGAATTGTCAATGGTGTAATTATAATAGTTTCGATCCGTAGCGCCAAATTTTCGAAAGAAATTAGCAACGGCTTCAATATCCGACCCTCCAAAATCAAAGGTGTCGTAGTTTTTTTGATAACGCTCAAAGGCATAGTTGAAAAGGCTATACATTGCGCCGGCTTTTTTGGCGTCATCTAATGCTGCTCCTTTTAAATAGGTAATTCGCTTTTTATCGATTAAAAAAAAGCCGCTAGCGACGAGCTTGCCGTCTTCAATAACCTCAATTAGTTCTCCTTTTCCCAATTGTATGGCGTCGCGCATGAGTTGCTTGAGATTTTCAATTTCAACTGTTCCAACAGCCTCAACTTTATGTGCAACTGTTGCCTCAAATAATTCAATGAGTGGAGTAGGGTCGGTGCCCAATCGAAATTGGAAAATTTTATTCCCTTTTTTTACAAGTCTTTTAGCGTTTGATCTATAAAGAGTTGGGAATTCTTCAGTTAATTTCAATTCTTGATGTTGCCTATTTTCAACCATTTTGGTGAGTCCCAACTCACCGCTTCTAAATGAGATGTGTTTGAATTCTTTGGTGAGAAAGTCAAGCGCCTCGTTCCAGTCAAAATCTGTTCCAAAAATCGAATATTCTCTTGTGAAAGGAGCTTGATACATTCTTTTAATACCTAACTTACTCGTATACGCAACAGGCATCACAGTTGTAAAATCATCTCCACTGATCAATGCACCCCAAGATTCTGCAGTAGCATCTAAATACCAGGTATAGGAAAATACGTTTTCAAGCCCATCTTTTTCAATGCGCTTATTCCATTTTTCTGTATTGATATCTTCTCGTGTTAGAAACTTCATTGATTGACCTCAAGATCTGCAAACGTTAAAAAACTATGTTTAGTCTTATTTTTTTCAATAAACTGTTCTAATTTTTTCAAAGCAAAATGGGTACATGCTTTTGGATGTCCAATAATTACGCATTCATTGAATCCTTTTTTTGTATTCTTTTTAAGTACTTGCTGCAATTTCGTAACAAAATAACCATCAACAGATGCTGATAGATTCATTCCTTTGGTTAGCATTTGTTTTTTTAATCCTGGAGAAGACATTGGATAACCATCTCCGATTGGTTTGTGCAAATGCGGTTGTAATCTTCCAAAACCAAATAGGCGCCAAAAAAACCAAAGTGAATATTTGTAGTTTGAAATTGGATATTCAATAAAATCACCAGTGGTATCCTCCTCACATAAATCGGAACTAAATTTCCAAGTTGATTTATCAGGTGATTTTGTAAAGTCGTAATAGTAATTCCCGGCAGTGAATTTTCCGCCTGGAAAAACCGTTGAGTCTAATTTTAATTCAGCTTTTTTAAAGGCCTCTGCAATTCTATCAAAAGGTTGTAAGCACCAACCGCCTGCGCGGTATGAATGAATTGGTTTTGTAGTCCAACGCTGTAAAATGTCGCGATATTCTAAAACAATTTTCAAGATATCTTCATCAGAAAAATCAACGAGCTTATAGCGGTCTGTTACCATTTCCCAGGCATTTCCGTCATGTACGCAATCTTCCCAATGTGGATGAATATGCAATTGACAATCATGGCCTTCTTTCACTAAATTCTCAATTTGGGCCTTTACCAAATCAAATTCATGTTGAACTTTCGGAAACTGATCTTTGAATTTTTCGAGTTGCTTCAAGTATCCTGTGTCAATGAAAAAAACCATTTTAACACCTGTTCGATTCGCAATTTTTCTCAGAAGATTGGTAGGCTCAATAATGCATTTTTCAACTGTTCCAGTTGGAGCGCCAAAAAAGAGTTCGTAATCATACGTCAAAAACAAATTCATTGCGCGCTTTTAAAAATGGTTTCCAGTTAAAGATCTGTTCCGCCGTTTAATTCCAATTCCTTCATGAATTTCTCCGTTAACTCTTCCATAGAATAACGAATATTTTCAATTCTTGATTGGCAATCAGCTACAAGTGGAGAGTTAGGATAATCGACCATAAATTCTTGATATGCTTCTTTTGCACTTGTCGTATCTCTCAATTCAAAATCAAGATGACTAGCGCGGTTGTATTTAACACTTTCTAATCGACTATAATTGGGATACTTTTCAATAATCTGATCCAAAATAGTGATACTCATTTGCGGTTGATCCGTTGTCAATGAAATATCAGAAGCTTTTAAAAGATAATCTGGTGCTTTTGGATCATCCGGAAAAATGGCTGCAAAATCTTGAAAGGTGGTAATAGCTTCTTTCAAATCTTTTTCCTTTGGCATTTCAAGACTGCTATTAATTCTCGCTTCTAGCGCACTCAAATCTGCTAAAAACTGAG
Source organism: Crocinitomix sp. (assembly GCA_047623705.1). Taxonomy (GTDB): domain Bacteria; phylum Bacteroidota; class Bacteroidia; order Flavobacteriales_D; family Crocinitomicaceae; genus Crocinitomix. The sequence goes on along the minus strand of JBLHOW010000019.1, from coordinate 412 downwards.
TAGTATCAACACCCATTTCTGGAATTGTAGTTTCAATATTGATTTCGTCAGCGTTGTCGTTTCCGCAAGAGAAGAAAAAACCGCTAAGGATAAATGTAAGTGCAAAAATTTGAATTGTTTTCATGTTTCTATTTTAAACTATTATCGTCTACCCTTTTTAGCATCCGGAAATTTCATGCGATATGCCACTTCAACATCTCCTTTTGAGATATTGACTAATTTCTTTTTTAAAATCCGCTTTTTTAAAGGACTTAAATGGTCTGTAAATAAAATTCCTTCTACATGGTCATATTCGTGTTGTATAATTCGGGCAGCATATCCGTCATATTCTTCATCACAATAATTCCAATTCTCATCATAGTAGGTAATTCTGATTCGCGGATTACGCATCACTTCTTCACGAATATTTGGA
>JBLHOW010000018.1:0-89107 GCA_047623705.1 Crocinitomix sp. | reverse complement strand
TTCGAATTTAAATCTAAATCAATTGCTGCATTTGAATGTATCATCATAAATAGATGGGGTATTCAGGTTGGAGAGCTGAATGATATCAATGATGGTTGGGATGGAACAGATATGAATGGAGACCCTTGTAAAGATGGTGTTTATTTCTATAAATTTGTAGCAACTGCGGATAATGGCGAAACAATCAAGCGACAAGGGACAATTCAAATTGTTGGAATCAAATAACTCACTAGAGTTTGCTGCCCAAACCTGTGTTCAAATAAATAAAGACCTCCAAGGAGTGTCTTTAGCTACTGTTTCTTTGACTAATATTAAGGAGCCGACTATTCTTGAGGATCTTATGCATCAACTAATACCAATTCTCAATGAGTTGGTAGCGCAAAGTAAATTGTCACAATTCATTTATTTGGTAGATCTGAATGAGGTAGATTTTAAAAAATCGCTCCAGCATGAAAATTTTTCCGACTTGGCCTATCTCGTAATAAAACGTGAAGCGCAAAAAGTGTATTTGAAAAATAAATTCCGTCAGTCGGATGTAATAGAATAAATCCCGTTTAACGAATCTAGAAGTACTTCTATAGTGTGTGTTGGCGCTGATTGACATATAATTCGTAAATTCAATATTCATCTATCTTCCATAAACTAGGTTAATTATTATAACCTAAAAAATTATTGGTGTATAGATAATTTTTACATTTGTAATAATAGAGGTAATTGAAGAAAAATAATGGACAAATTTACATTTGTCGGAAATGGTGATGTCAACGCCATTGACGATCTTTACGAGAGGTACAAAGCGAATCCCGAATCAGTTGATATTGAATGGGCCCGCTTCTTTGAAGGGGTTGATTTTGCTAAAACAGATTTTGAATCTGATGAAGCAGGAGGAATCATTCCAGAAAATTTCCAAAAAGAATTAAAGGTATTAGACCTAATTGAAGATTATAGGTTTCGCGGTCACTTGTTTACCCGAACGAACCCTGTACGCGAAAGAAGGAAGTATAGCCCAACGTTGGGAATTGAAAATTTCGGACTAGAACCGGCAGATTTAAATGTCGTTTTTCAAGCTGGAATTAATATTGGAATGGGTCCAGCTACTTTGCAAGAGATTATTAAACATTTAGAGGATACCTATTGCCAATCAATAGGTATCGAATACGCATACATCCGTTTTTCAGAACGCTTGAATTGGTTAAGAGAGAAAATTGAGTTGCAAAACAGACCTTCTTATAGCGCGGAAAACAAAAAGGAAATATTTTCGAAATTAAATAATGCGGCAGTTTTTGAGCGTTTTCTTCATAAAAAATATGTAGGCCAAAAACGTTTTTCTTTAGAAGGAGGAGAATCTTTAATCCCTTGTTTAGACGCTCTTATTCAGATGGGTGCAGAAAATGGGGCAAAAGAATTTGTTATTGGAATGGCTCACCGTGGTCGATTAAATACCTTGGTGAATATCATGGGTAAAGACTATGAGTCAATTTTTAATGAATTTGATGGAAAAGAGTTTGATTCAGATGACGGCTTTGATGGAGACGTTAAATATCATTTAGGATATTCTAATAATATTGTCACTACTGGTGGACATGAAGTGCGCTTAACAATGGCGCCAAATCCTTCGCATCTAGAAGCTGTGGCTCCTGTGGTTGAAGGAATTGTTCGCGCAAGAATCGATAATGTCTTTAAAGAAGAAGATGCTGTTATTCCAATTATTATTCACGGAGATGCAGCAATTGCAGGTCAGGGATTAGTATATGAGGTAACTCAAATGGCGCAATTGGACGGTTATAGAACAGGTGGTTCAATTCATATTGTAGTGAACAATCAAATTGGGTTTACAACGAATTATTTGGACGGAAGATCATCTACTTATTGTACAGATGTTGCAAAAGTGACACTTTCTCCGGTTTTCCATGTCAATGGAGACGATATTGAAGCCGTGATTCAAACGATTCAAATCGCTACCCAATACAGACAAAAGTTTCACAGAGACGTTTTTATCGACCTTTTAGGATATAGAAAATATGGACATAATGAAGGGGATGAACCAATGTTCACACAACCTCAATTATATAAAGCGATAAAGAAACATGCAAGCGTTCGCGAAATCTATCTGGAGCAATTAGTGAAAGAGGGCGTATTAACAAATGAAGAAGGTAAAAAATTCGAAACGGAACATTCTGAATTGATTGATCTCGCGTATGACAATTCAAAAAAGCAAGAGACTGCTGTAGTTTTAAACTTTTTAGAATTAACTTGGAAAGGCTACGTACATGGGAAGGATGAAGATTTTGACGCTTCTCCAGTGACGGCTGTTAGTAAGGAAAAAGCAATTGAACTTGGAATAAAGTTGGCAACACTTCCTGAAGATTATAAGTACTTAAGAAAAACGACACGATTATTAAATAATCGATTAAAGCAAATAGAGGATAATGCCTTGGATTGGGGAACTGCCGAGATGTTGGCATATGCCACCTTGTTAGATGAAGGTCATGAAGTTAGAATTTCAGGACAAGATGTTGAAAGAGGAACATTTTCTCACCGCCACGCTGTTGTTAAAACAGAGGATGATGAGAAAGAAATTGTTACCTTAAATTTATTGTCGAAGGATCAAGCAAAGTTTAGCATTTATAATTCTCTCTTGTCTGAGTATGGCGTTTTAGGATTTGATTATGGTTATTCTTTGGCAACACCAAATGGCTTAACAATTTGGGAAGCGCAATTTGGAGATTTCTATAATGGAGCGCAAATCATGGTGGATCAATTCATCTCTTCTGGAGAGGATAAATGGCATGTTCAAAGTGGTTTAGTATTGTTACTCCCGCACGGTTACGAAGGTATGGGCGGTGAGCATTCAAGCGCCCGATTAGAGCGCTTCTTGCAATCTTCTGCTGATTTGAACTGGCAAATTTGCAATGCAACAACGCCAGCCAATCATTTCCACTTATTACGTCGCCAAATTCGCCGTAATTTTAGAAAACCATTGGTTTGCTTTTCTCCAAAAATGCTCTTGCGTTATCCAAAAGCTGTTTCTACAATTGAAGATTTGACTGTAGGTGGTTTCCAAGAAGTAATGGATGATCCGATTGAAAATAAAAACGGTGTTAATACAATTGTGCTTTGCTCAGGAAAGTTCTATTATGAAATGAAAGAGCAAGCGGAGGAAAGAGATGTTGAAAATGCAGCATTTATCAGAATGGAACAAATGTATCCACTGCCTGAAAAACAATTAGATGCAGTATTGGCAAAGTATAAAAATGCAAAACGTGTAATTTGGGCGCAAGAAGAACCAGAAAACATGGGCGCTTGGAGATATATGGCCATGAATTTGAGAAAACACAATTTAATTGACATTTCTAGGAAGGCATCAGCAGCACCTGCAGCTGGTTCAAGTGCATTACACAAAAGAAGACTGGCAGATTTATTTGACCGTCTTTTCGATAAAATTGCTGAAAAATAAAATCGATTTGTAATGTAAATCGAAAATTGGATAAAACAAAAATTAAAGGAAACGAATCAAAACGCATAAAGTAGAAATTAAAGCAAATCATCACGAAGTCTTTAAGCGAAGCGATTTAATATCAAAAATTATGTCTGTATTAGAAATGAAAGTTCCCTCACCGGGAGAATCAATATCAGAAGTAGAAATTGCACAATGGTTAGTTGAAGATGGAGATTATGTGGAGAAAGATCAAGCCATTGCTGAGGTAGATTCGGACAAAGCAACGCTTGAATTGCCTGCGGAAGAATCGGGCATAATTACGTTGAAAGCCGAAGAAGGAGATGCAGTAGCAGTTGGAGCAGTAGTTTGTTTAATTGATACAGCTGCTGAAAAACCAGCTGGTTTTGTTTCTGCTGATTCCGCACCTGCGCCAGTGGTAGCTGAAAAAACCGTCACTTCGAGTGCAGTCGAGAAACCAGCACCTGCAGCTAAAAAGGAAGCTGCTGCAAAGGAGTCTTACGCTACAGGTCATCCATCAATTTCTGCTAAAAAGACAATGGATGAAAATGGTATTGCTGCTAATCAGGTAAACGGAACAGGAAAAGATGGACGCATAACTAAGCAGGATGTAGTTGCCGCAATGGCAGCAGGATTCTCTTCGAATGCTGCACAAGGATGGGGCGGTACAAGAAATACTGAGCCTAAAAAAATGTCTATGCTTCGCCGTAAAGTGGCCGAGCGTTTAGTTGCAGTTAAAAGCGAAACTGCAATGTTGACAACATTCAATGAGGTGGATATGAAGCCGATTATGGATGTGCGTAAAAAATATAAAGCATTCTTCAAAGAGCATCATGAAGTGAATTTAGGCTTCATGTCTTTCTTTACAAAAGCAGTGACAGAGGCTTTAAATATGTTCCCGTCTGTGAATTCGCAGATTGAAGGTAAAAACATGATTTTGCATGATTATGCCGATATAGGAATTGCTGTTTCTTCTCCAAAAGGATTAATGGTGCCTGTAGTAAGAAATGCGGAACAAATGACTTTGGCAGAAATTGAAAGAGAAATTAAACGTCTTGCAATTCGTGCACGTGACGGTAAAATTTCTCCAGACGAAATGACTGGCGGAACTTTTACAATTACTAACGGTGGTGTATTTGGTTCTATGTTATCAACACCAATTCTTAACCCACCACAATCTGCCATTTTAGGCATGCACAATATTGTTGAACGTGCTGTTGTTGTGGCTGGTGAAATTGTTGTGCGACCAATTATGTTCGTAGCTTTGTCTTATGATCATAGAGTTATTGATGGTAAGGAATCTGTAAGCTTTTTAGTTAAAGTAAAAGAGATGTTAGAGAATCCTGAAAAAATGATTTTCGGTGGAAAAGATCCAATTGAGGTATTATTGGGTCTATAGGGAATAACAAAATAATAATAAAAATGCCCGTTTCGATTTATTCGAAATGGGCATTTTTTTTTAGGAAAATATCCATTGGCAAAATGCCCATCCCAAAAAAAATGAATATCTTAGAATAATAAAACTTAAAAGCGATATTATGGTTAAAAAAATACACATTAGTATAGTCTCGATCCTTATGATTGGCTTAATGTTCTCTTGCTCTACGTCAAATGATGTAGCGAGTAATAGAGGCATCCAAAAAAGAAAATATAACAAAGGTTTCTATGTAGAAAAAGGACCAAAAATGGGTGGCGACACAAGGAAGGTTGAATTGGTAGAAAATGATTTCTCTACTGTGGAAAGTCCAGTGGCGGTTGATAAGCCAATAGAACGTGTTTCTTCAACTCCAGAGGTTATTTATGTTGAAGAAGTGGAAGAAATAGTTGCAGAAATTACTCCTGAAGTTGTAAGAGATAATGACGTAGAAGAGATAGCTAAGCAAGCACCAGATTCTGATCTAGCTCAACAAAATTTTACAGTTGAGAAAGAAGAAGTTTTAGCACCAAGTCAAAAACTGGATAAACGTAGCAAAAAGTTTGTAGAGAAAGATTTTTTGAAACGAGATAAGCAGCAATTAAAATCTGGTGATAATACTATATTGTATTACATTTTAGCAATCCTCCTTCCTCCTTTAGCAGTCGGATTGGTGACAGATTGGGATGTTTTATTAGTTGTAATTTCAGTTCTTTTATGGCTTTTCTTCATACTTCCTGGAATTATTCACGCAATCATTGTCGTGAAGAATAATACATAATTAAAGGACAATATTTTTTGCAAAGAGGCTTCCAATAAGGAGCCTCTTTTTTGTTCTAAAATGTTTTGTTATAATTGTCGAAAAATTAGACTAATTGATACATTTTACCAGGCAATGATTGCAAACTTCCGCGCATTTCTAAATTAAACAAATGCAATGATAATTCACTTGCGGTCATTTTTGCTCCTTTCGCCAAATCGTCAATATGTGTGGCTTTATTTGCACTTTGCAATACTTTAATTATGCGATCTTCATCTACGGTATGTCCTTCAAATAAATTAGTTTGATCCACATGTACGTCAGCATCTAACTCTTCCCATTCTAAAGCAATTATCATGTCTTCTGCAGCCGTAATTAATTTTGCAGTATCGCGTTGTATTAAATTATTACATCCAGCAGAATTGCCACGGTCTATATTTCCAGGAAAAGCAAATACTTGGCGACCATAACCAAAAGCTAAGTTTGCCGTAATAAGTGAACCACCGCTTATAGCGCTTTCGATTACCACCGTGGCTTCCGATAATCCTGCAACTATTCTATTTCGTTGCGGAAAATTACCTGGTTCACCCCGCGTTCCACTGATGTATTCTGTCACTAATCCTCCTTTTTCTTGCATAAGCAAAGCCAATTGCTTATTTGCCGCCGGGTAAATAAAGTCCAACCCATGTCCTAAAACAGCTATTGTGGATAAATCATTTGTAATGGCAGCCTCATGTGCCGTTTTATCAATCCCGTGGGCTAATCCGCTAACAATTTGCACACCTCTTGGCGCCAAGTCTTTCACAAACTGTTTGGTAATCTTGATACCGTATGAAGTAGCTTTTCTCGTGCCAACTATCGACACGTTTTGTTGCTTAAAATTGACGTTTCCTTTTGAATATAATACTATGGGACTGTCTTCACAAAATTTTAATGCCGCTGGATAATCTTCATCCTGATAATAATGTAATTGCACACTGTTTTTCTGCATGAAAATGATTTCTTCAGCAGCGCGGGCTAAGGCAGCTCTACGGTTAAATTTCCGAATTTTATTAATTGAAATTTCGCAAATCTTAGCCATGGCCTCTTCACTCAAGTCAAATACTGCTTTTGCACCACCGGCATACGCAATAAGTGTTTTCGTATTAACAATTCCAATCCCTTGTAAAAGGGGCAAGGCTATTTTGTAAATATTCTCTTCCACACTCAAAAATACAACTTTTGATGAGATTATAGTCAAATTTTTGACGGTTATTTAATTTTTTTACACTTATCTGTATCCCTTGTAATTAGCGTTGAATAACAAGGTTAATAAAGTTTGGCATGATTTTTTACGGTAAATTTTCGTATTTTTGGTACATTAATAGATAATCTACAAATGTTAAAACAAACGCTAAGTCAAAAGTTGCTTCAAAAGCTTTCTCCTCAACAAATTCAGTTGATGAAACTCTTGCAGGTTCCTACTATGGAACTAGAGCAAAGAATTAAGGAAGAAATTGAAGAGAACCCTGCGTTGGAAGAAGGGAAAGAAGAAACGGCTGAGGATGAGTATGATGAATATGAGGAGCCGGCTGAAGCGAACGAGGAATTTGATATTAACGATTATTTAGATGATGATTTACCACAATACAAAACTTCGGTTACAAACTCAGGTAAAGATCAAGACGAAAAAGCAGTTCCAATTTCGGGAGGAAAGTCATTTCATGATATATTAGAAAATCAGTTAATGCTGCGTAGATTAACGGATAGTGAAAAATTAATAGCAGAGAATTTAATCGGAAACATTGATGATGACGGTTATTTAAGAAGAGAGATTGAAGCAATTGTTGATGATTTGGCATTTACAGCAAATCTTGAAACAACAGAAGAAGCTGTGGAAGACGTACTTTTCATAATTCAAGATTTTGAACCTGCTGGGGTTGGAGCAAGAGATTTACGAGAATGTCTTTTATTACAATTGGAAAGAAGGCATCATGGTGATATTTCAGTCTACACTGCGAAAAAAATCTTAGAAAAATCATTCGAAGAATTTACAAAGAAGCACTACGAAAAGATAAAGGCTAAGTTCGAAATTAGCGACGAAAACTTAAAAGATGCTATTGCTGAAATCGTGCGCTTAAACCCTAAACCAGGGAACTCATTAAAAGAATCTACTAACTCTAAAAATATTCAACAAATTATTCCTGATTTTATCCTAACAGATGATGAAGGAGAATTGAGTTTATCCTTAAATGGAAGAAACGCACCTCAATTGAAGGTGAGCAGAACCTATGAAAATATGTTGCGTAGCCATTCTGAAGGAGCAAAAAGCACAAAATCTGACAAAGAAGCCGTGCAATTTGTACGTCAAAAATTAGATTCGGCAAAATGGTTTATTGATGCTATTCAGCAGCGCCAACAAACGCTTTTATTTACAATGAAAGCAATTTTGGAATACCAAAAAGAATATTTTTTAACTGGTGATGATACGAACCTGCGCCCAATGATCTTGAAAGATATTGCGGATATTGTAGAAATGGATATTTCAACCATTTCAAGAGTTGCTAATTCAAAATATATCTCAACGCCATACGGCATAATGTCTTTAAAATATTTCTTCTCTGAGTCGCTTACGACCTCTTCCGGTGAAGAAGTTTCAACACGTGAGGTGAAGAAAATATTGAGTGACGCTGTGGATGCAGAATTAAAAAAGAAACCGTTAACGGATCAAAAATTAACCGATTTATTAAAGGGGAAAGGATACAATATTGCGCGTAGAACTGTGGCAAAATACCGTGAACAATTAGATATTCCTGTAGCGCGATTAAGAAAAGAATTATGATCGCTAGGCAGTTTTTTATTTCCCTTTCCTATATTTTCCACCCAATTTTCATGCCCCTTCTAGGGCTCTATTTTCTTTTTTCCTTAGAAACGAGACCACTCTCACTATATAAACTAGACGCCCTATTTTACTTTCCAAGTGAGGCGAAAAACTTCCTCTATGTTATTATCGGGATTTTAACAATTGTAGCGCCTTTGCTTAGTTTATTAATCATGTATTATAATAAAATGATTTCTAGTCTAAGCTTAGAAAAAAAGGAAGAAAGAACTTATCCTTTTGTGCTTGTTTCATTTTATTATTTACTGGCGTATATCTATGTACGCACGAAAATCCCTATTGAACTGCAACATCCAGCTCTAGTTGGTTTTCTTTTTGGAGTATTGCTGATTTTCGTAATAAGTTTTGTTGTTAATTTTTACATTAAAATTAGTTTACACGCGGCAGCAATTTTTGGCGTGGCTGGTATGTTATTGGGGTATAGTCAAACACAACTTTCTGGTTTTGAAGAAGGCAGTCCAACGAATCTCTATATTATTCTTTACTTTTTATTTGTTGCGGGGCTGGTTTCAGGAGCGCGGCTTTTCTTGAAAGCACATAGTCTTACCGAGATCCTATTGGGTTCAGCAGTGGGTTTCTTTGTCATGTATATTGTTGTCAAATACGGTTTGTATTTGTAACTTAAGAATTGATAAAATAGTCTCAAATTTAAATTGATCATAATGTATTCTGTTAAAGCAAACGCTGTTTCAAAAAATAGTGCATTAATCAAGGTAAAAGAATCCGAATTTAACTTTGGAATTACGCCAAGTACAAATGATCAATTGGCCAGTCCAGCCGAGTTGTTTTTAGGATCTGTTGCGGCTTGCATTTTGAAAAATGTTGAGCGTTTTTCTGTATTAATGAAATTTAAGTATGAATCTGCAAGTATCGAAGTAACCGCTGTACGACTAGAAAAGCCTCCACGAATGGATGAAATTACTTATTCCCTCAAGGTTTATTCTGATGATTCGAAATTGAACACAGAATTACTTCAAAGAAACGTTGAAAAATTCGGAACCATTTATAATACCGTTAAACAAAGTTGTAAAATTGAAGGCACCATTCAAAAGCTTGCGCCACAGTTTTAAACCAACTGACCCATAAATAATGTAACTCAAAGATTTATTACATTTTAATCGCGGCATTATTTTTGAAAAGACATAATCGTATTACATTTGTATCCATCTAAGTGGATTACATAGGTGAACGCTTATAAAATTTTATCAAATGAGAATTAAAAATATAATAATGATTGCTGGTGCAGCCATAGCATTAACTGCTTGTGGATTAGGTAAAGGCGGAGAAGATGGTCCTAAGAAGGGAATCAACTTATTTTCAGTAGCACAGGATATAGAATTAGGAGCACAAGTTGCTGCAGAAATTGAAGCAGATAAAGAGCAATTCAATATTTTAGATTCTGCCTCAAACGTTGCAGCTTATAAGTATATCTATGGAATTAGAGATGCAATATTAGCTACGGGCAAGGTGACGCATAAGGATGATTTTAAATGGCAAGTGCGAATCGTTGATAACGACACGACTTTAAACGCATTTTGCACACCAGGCGGTTATATTTATTTCTATACAGGTATTATTAAGTATTTAGAGAATGAAGCTGAACTAGCAGGTGTTATGGGCCACGAAATGGGTCATGCAGATTTAAGACATTCTACGCGTCAAATGACGAAGACATTCGGGGTGCAAGTATTATTAAGCGCAGTTTTAGGAGAAAGAGAAGCATTAAAGCAAATCACAACAGGTTTAATCGGACTTAAATTTAGTCGTTCGCATGAAACGGAAGCAGATGAAATGTCTGTTATGTACCTATGTGGCACAAAATGGCCTGCGGATGGTGGAGCTGGATTCTTTGAGAAAATTGAAGCCGAAGGTAGTGGAAGAACACCGGAGTTCATGAGCACGCACCCAAGTCCTACAAATCGTATTGAGAATTATCATACTTGGGCCGAAGAAAAAGGCTGTACAGGGTCTGATAATGGAGCCATGTCTTATAAAGAATTTCAGAAGTTGTTTTAAACGCAACAACACATAAGTATTGGAAAAAGTCCTGTCCGCCTTAGGCGAACAGGACTTTTTTTTTGTTTTATATTTTCAAATATTAGGCTAAATAAATTTGGCATTATAATAGATAGCTCTCCTCCAAATTCGAATCTTAAATCCTGAAAACACATTATATAAGGTCATTAATAAAGTAGTTTGGTTTGTTAATGAAATTTTCAGAAAAAGGATATTCACCTGCCTTATACTTGATTAATCAAAAAATAGATAGTATGAAATCAAATAAAAAATCACTAAAGTCTTTTGAATCCGTAGCATTATTAAATTGCAGTTCAGTTAAAGGTGGTTCAGTGCCTAAGAAAAAAATATTGGAAAAAGCGGTTTATATCGAAGTTTTACGTAGAGAAGAAATGTAAAATAATTATTTTTTATAATGCAAACGAGTAGTGGTTTATCATTACTCGTTTGCATGTTAATAAAAGACGCAAACTGTTTTGAATATTCCAAGTTGAAAAATTGATAATTAAAGCAATTGCCCATTGCTAAAGCGCCACCTTCTTAGAAGCCCTAAAAGCATTATCCTGAATGACTGATACAATAAACAAACCCGTCATATCACTTGGCAATTCAATGCGCTGACTGCCTTCTAATTGTTCTCGATATACAATTTGACCTGTAATTGAGGTGATGAGTAACTCATATGAACCTTCCATAGCAGTTTCAATATTTAAATTGTGCATATGACTAAAAATAAAGAATTGTTCACCAAAAGAATCATCATTTACTTCTTCCAAGACTAAGCTATTTTCTTTCGTTTCTCCTTCAATTTTTACATAATTACAGGTTATTTTTCCATTGTCAAAAAACTGAACGTTTGCTGTTGCACGAACATATGCAATATTAAAATCTGCATTTTCAACCTTTGTTGCGCTATTGTTTTTGCTCGTATTAATAGGTTTCCATGTTTTACCGTCGATAGAAGTATAGTAAATTACATTTTCGATTATACAATTGTGAACCGCCTCAAAATTAAAGAGGATACTCAATGATTCGTAAGACATTATTTCTTCTACTTTTCTTGTCAACGTTACTGGTAGATTTCCACCGTGCTCAACAAAGAACGTCACGCTTTGCTCGTCAAACTCTATTGCATCAAAAACGGTATACGGACTCATATGCCATCCGTTAAAGTTTTGACCAGAATTTTGTCCACATTCAAATAATACAGATTGGGAAATAGCAGGTTGAATACCCAAGCTAATAAGAACAATTAATAAGATACGTTTCATAAGGCGACATTTACAAACATAACAGGAGTCACAGGTTTTCGTTACAGAATTAACAAATGGATTATTCTAAAATTCATCCTTTTGTGCCAAGTCTAGAATACGCATGAACTTGAAGACGCTAATCCAGATTATCTTTCCTGTGTAACTTATGTGATTTCTGATTTAACCACCCTTTCACGTGATGACGGTGAAGAATTGACACTCCCTACGTCTGATTTCAAAAGTATCATGGAAGAGTACGAGGCGTTTTTAAATGCTCCTTGGAAAAAGTGAATTAGAAATTAGGTCTAAAACAAACCATACATCAAAAAGAGTAACGATCTAACAGAATTTATTAAGCAAGACATCCGTTCGAGTGAATTCAAAGAGCACTTCGAGAGCTTCAGTGTTCTTTGATTCGTATCCTGCTTTTACCAAACCAAAAAGAGTAATATTCAACAGATTTTCACAAGCGTGACGCCAGATCGATTGATTCCCAAGGAACTTGGGAATTGTATCGAGATCAGTCGCGCATAAACGCAACCTCAATCCTACGATTAATATCACGCCCCCACAAATAACGATTTGGTGCAATGGGTTTGGCAGATCCATAGCCTTTATAGATCAACCTTTCTGCAGCAATACCTTGAGCAATTAAATAATCGTAAACTGCTTTCGCACGACTTTCTGACAAAGCCTGGTTTTTTTCATCAATTCCAGATGAATCCGTATAGCCGTTAATATTTGCTTTAACACCTTTTTTATCCTTTAAATATTGAATCAATTGATTTAAATTATCAAATCCATAACCACTTGTAGGTAAATCAAAACTACCTGATGCAAATGCTAAAGAATCAATGATAAAAGTACTTCCCATTCCGGCATCATTTTGATGTTCAAAAAAGTAAGAAAGGTATGAGGTCTTTAATTCGGCATCCGTTTTCACATCCTTGTCGTAGCCTTTTTCATCCACTAATTTATCCCCACTATGCGTGGTTTTATTAATGATTTTAATTTCTATTCGGCGATTCCCATCTCGTGTTGATTTATAACGATTACTATAGATTGGCTTGGCAGGACCATAACCTTGGTAGGTAATCCTATCAGTTGAATAGCCCGATTCAATTAAATGATCGTATACAAATTTTGCCCGTTGTCTTGATATCGTTACGTTTTTTGCATGACTTCCAGAATTGTCTGTATATCCGCCCACTTCTATTATAAGATTAGGATCATTGTCTAAGGCCGTTTTTAAATAAACAATGTCCTCGTTCTTGGCAATGTTCGAAAATGACGTTTTTCCCGATCCAAATTTCACATTATACAAAACAATTTGAAATCCAATTGGAATAGCTTCTGGCACAACTACTAGATGTTCCATTTCAATATGGAGTTGCGTACTATCTATGTTCTCTGGTAAAGGGGGGCATAAGCATTCCTTCAATGAATCTGAAATATCAAATTCAGGGTAAGATTCAAAATCCTTAATGCGCTCACGTTGGGTTTGATACCTTGGACTAGTATTGGCACCATCAGTTCCTAAATCCCAATAATTAACTGCATCCCAGCTCGAATAATCGCAAAATTGTTTTAAAATCACTGCACCAATATATCCAGACGCATGCCATCCATTCCAGCAGTGCAAATAAACAGGACCAACCTCAGGCATTGTCGCCGATTCATAGGTTGACTTTAACATGTCATAAACATCCACGGAATCGAAATAGTCGCGTTGCTCATATTCTAGTTTGCTCACCGTTAAATCAATACAATTGCACGTATCTGCTATCGGAGAGTCCTCAAAGTTTTCGCGATACAAATAAATTCCTTTTGAAAATCCTTCTTGGCATAAACCGTGCATCCCATCTAATGGAATGGGGTTGTGATTATTTCGCTTATCCGTCTTGTGATAATAATTATTGGCGCCACCTCTATAAGCAACTCCGTGTAATATTGGGCGCATATTTCGCGTACCGTACAAACTGTCAAATCCGTTCCCTTTATTATCAGTGATTTTGTACATCAAGTCGGTTTCTACATATCTTTTTTTGTAAAAATCATAGGTCAACGCAATGCGCGGCTCTACCTTTAATAAAGAATCAATATTGAATTCCTCACCTTTTTCCAATAGAATATAGGCTTCTAACCCAAATTTTACGGTATCCACTTGCGCGAATCCAGTTCCTGTAAAAACGAAAAATAATATGGCCAATAAACGGTTATGCATAACTAACAAAGTTAATTCCTTCTATCCCCTATAATCAAAAGTTGTGCTAAAGTTTTTCACAGCTTATTTTTTGTAATCAAGAATTGATTAATTGCTGTAGGATGTAATTTATTCGCATTAGTCTGAATCTATCACGCTTAATTAGTGTTTATCCAAACAGTTATGTGTTTGATTTAGAAAGTTTAAGTTCAAGGCTTGTGCAGTCCAAAAATTGTGAGTTTACATTTGTAAAAGATCAATAACTTATGGTTATTGTCACAATTTATGGGCAAGCATAACGCCGAAATTGGACTTTATAGACAAATACGGATTAAACTTTCTTTGAAGAGATTAAATGACCTTGTTCATCATAAAATTCGATTTTTTTACGCTTACCTTTGCGATCGAAATAAAGCCATTTACCTACTTTTATAGTCTCCATTTTTTTTCCAGATTCAATGCTAGTTTCTTGTCCTTTTTCGGATGTTTTTCCTTTTTGTGAATAGCGTTTAACTTTTTGATTGGATGAATATTTACCTTGGTTAAACGTTTCCTTTAGTTGACCATTTCTATGCCAAACACTTCTCTTTTTATAACGACTTTTTCGGGTAAATAGCGTTTCATTTTTAAGATCACCATCCATATACCATTCGCGGCTGCTGCGAAGCATTCCTTTATGATATTCCCATTCTTGTTTCTTGCGGTTAGTTTTACTATAAATGGCAGTTACTCCGTGTTTTCTGCCATTTTTGAATTGATACACGTAATAACTAGTTAATTTTTTTTCAATCGAACAACCTGTATATAATTCACTATTATAATGGTATAAATGGATGGTTCCACCGCTACGTATTTCTTTTTCAGTTTCAACTAATTTTTCGAACTCAACTGAATCGGCAACAAAAGATTGCGCCAATAATTGAATGGAGAATAATAGTCCAATTGCGGTAGTAAGAATTAACTTCACAGTATAAGTATACAAAATGTTGCGCACTACTTTTTGAGTATTTGCGTAAATTTGGCGTAAAATGAATCAAAACATCTATGTAATTAGTGGACTTGGCGCAGACCATACGGTCTTTTGCAAGTTGAACCTTCCTGGTTATACGCTAGTGCATGTTACTTGGGTTCCAACTGCAAAGGGAGAAAGTTTAAAAGAATATGCAAGGCGCTTATTGCCTCAAATAAATGAAGATAATCCAATTGTCTTGGGTTTGTCTTTAGGCGGAATGTTAGCTGTGGAGGTTAGTCAATTGATTCAAACCAAAAGGGTCATTTCTTTGTCTTCGGTTACGGCTTATGGCGAATTGCCTTTTCATTTTAAACTGGCGGGTTGGTTAAGGTTGCAAAAAATTCTCCCCATCTATTTTTTCTCAAAAGGAAACCGTTTTACACAATGGATTTTTGGCGTTAAGCAAAAGGGCGATCGCGAAATTTTGAATCAAGTTTTCGTTAATTTAGATAAGAATTTTTTGTTTTGGGCATTGAATGCCGTACTAACTTGGAAGAATGAAGAGAAACCTAAAAGCTTGCAAAGAATTCATGGAAGCAGTGATTTGATTTTGCCAAAGCGTAAAAATATAGCCTATAATACAGTCATAAAAAAGGGGACGCACCTCATGTTGTTGGATCAGGCTGAGGAAGTTTCAATTGCAATTTTAAAAGCACTAAAAGCGTAACGTTTCTTTGATTTTTGTATTTTAGAGTAAAGTAAAGCAATCATGCAAATCCTTAAATTTTCACTTTTATTCTTAATCTGTATTACAGGTCAAGATTTGGCTGCTCAATCCTATTTTGGCAAAGTTAAATGTGATTCATTTTTAGTGATGAAAGATACTTCTCGCGCCATTATTTACCGTAAGAATAAAACGACGGTTTTTGATAAAAAACAAGGAAAATTTAGGCTTAAACCGACTAAGGACGTTGTGTTTTATTTGCAGGAGCAAGATTTATTAGTTCAAATTGGCAAGAAAGAAATTGGATTTGTGTTTTTTAATGAAGGGAATAAGACGGTCTCTTTTTCCAATGAAGATCCTAACTATTCTTCCGCGCAGTTTCCTGATATCCACAACAAATTAATGGACAATTTAATTTATTTTAATTCCGCCTATTTAAATTATAAAAACGGCACAATTGCAAGTGACGAAATGACGAAAGATTTTTGGGCAGTTAGGACCTTTAATGTGGAGCGCTTGTCTAATAATTTATTGCTAATTAACCATGTTAAAATACCAACAGGGGTTTTTGATTTAGAATTTGAACAATACTTTATGGACGATCCAGGAATTGCGGCCTCAGGTGTCTATAGTTTGACAGCACGTAAATGGCTTGTTCCAGCGATTTATGAATCCGTAAAAATAGTGAACAACAACCTCATTTGTTTAAAACGAGATAGTATCGTACCCGAATTTGTATCCTTTAATGAGCAGTTCACACAACTAGAACATAGCTATGACTATTATCGAATAAATGACGGCCTTGTTGAATTAGTGCAAACAAACATCACCGAGAATAATGAAATTGACTTGGCGTTTTTTTTGAATGTCGATAGTGTCGAAAATCGATCGCGAGAAATGAATATTTTATCCAATCAATACACCACATTTAAAAATGGGAAGCAAGGTTTAGTAGAATTTCAATTGTTTAACACGGTTGATTATGATATGATGGGGTATAGTAATTTTAGATATGCTGAAATTTTCCCACCAAAATTGGATTACATCTTGAATGACATTAAAGGCGGAAACATCATTACGTTAGACAGAAGTTTATCAGCGCAATTGACTTTGTATAGAATGATATATAATGAAGATTCTGATGAAATTAATTTAGATTCAATTGTAAGTGCTAAAAACGAATTGATTTACGGAATGGCTGGCATTGAAGAAGAGCGTGTTTCTTTAGACGGTCAGATTTTTTATTGGCCAGAACTAATAAAGGCCCATGGGTTTGAAATACCGCATAAAGAGAAAAAAACAATAAAATATAAAGGCTTTCCAATCGGACAAAAAAAGAGCTGTGGGCTGCAATTTTTTAATGACAGTTTAATGCATGTATTGAATTTTGAAAATGATGAAGAAGATCTTTCAGCGATACCGTATCAGAGTATTCTTTTTCCATATGAAGATTCAATTGTTATGGATGAAGAAGGATATTTTATGGCTGTTTATCCCGAGGCAAATCCTGGTTATGAAGAAAGTGGTCTTTTTAATGTCAATACTGGTAAGTGGTCAGTTGAGCGAGATTATAAAATGATTCATAAACGTTCAAATGGAATGTTGCTCGAAGAAATAGTCCGGAAAAAATTTAATTTATATGATACAGAAAGCTATAGTTTATTGCAGCCAGATGGAACATTTACTTTCCAAGATGTAATAAGTAAGGATATGGCTATAGATCCCGAATTGAACAAGGAAGCTTTATTCGGAGAAAGTTTGCCCGTTACTTATTATGAATATCCTGAAAAATCAATTTACCGAGAAAATTACGGATATGAAAGTGGATCTTATCGCTATATCGGAGATTATTATGCAGTAGTACTAGAATCAGGTGATTGGCAAATCCAACAACCCTTTCATACGGACAATTTTATCAATCTGATTCCACATACAAAACCAGTTGAATTTGTGCACTATAATCCTTCTTATTACTATTATTTTTGGATAGATCAAGACTCTCTTTACTTAGAAATTGGAGGAAGCTTATATGCTACAGATCGTGAAAATGGAAAAATTAACGTGGACATAATTGAGGCGGAGGATGATAAAGAATGGCGGATACATTTAATTTCAGGAGAGGATACTTTAAAGGACAAATCTTATATGTTTTCGCATCAAGCAGAAACTTATACGACCGCTAGCTTTTATGTTGAGGAAGACCTATTGTTTATTAATGAACCGCAATATTATGACAATATTACGCCTAACGATATTTATCTAGATGGATATTGGGAAGAAGATTTAGAGGGGATTTATCGATTTAAAAGATTCGAAACAGAAACATCCTATATCTGCCAATTAGTTAATGGGGTTTGGAAAAAAGTGACGCCCTATTATGCAAATATTGAACGTATTCCTTTTGGATATTTGGTAAATACAGGTTACGAAGAAGAAATTATTAATCCAGAGAATTACATTTTAGAAGAAAAGCCTATTAGTTATTTAGTTTTGGACACCAACTTTAAAGCCATCTCATATCTCGACTTCTTTGATTTTTCTGAGGCAATTATCCATCCCTTTGGTGTGCAGCTATGCATGAATAATGCGTGTTTCTTGTTGGATGATCAAGGAAATATGATTACCACCGTTAATTGGGATGAGTTTTTACTAGAAGACGGACAAATAAAAGCCGTGCGTTATAAACCAATTGAGGAAGATTGGTACATGGATGAAGAGTTAGAAATAGAGGAGTTTAAATTTTATCCTTTGCCAAAAAAATAGGAACTTGAAATCGCACTTAGCGCAAATATTAACCCTTGCCTTTTTCGTCTTATTAACGAATAATTCATTTGCGCAAAACCGTTTTGGAAACATTGAATGTGATTCTTTTCAAGTCACCGTTAATGAAAGTGAGGCTATTGTATTTCAAGGTGAAAAAACCGCCGTCTATAACCGAGCAAAGCAAGAGTTCTTAATCGAGTTCACCAAGAGTAGTATTATTTTTTTCCCAGTAGATAATTATTATTTGGTGGCGGATAAAGAACAATTAATGTTTTATAATTTTTATTGCTCAGATACACTGGCGCCTTGTATCATGAATTATCAGGCTGATTCGAGCATCTTTTTTAACACTACAAATAATGGCAAAATCACCATGTCTAAAGACAGGTTTGATTACGGCGTTTTTCCCAATTTTCATTTAGAAACAGAATGGACCCTTTTCAGAATAAATGAACGTCATCCTAATAGTGCCATTCGAAATAAACGGGAAACTCAACCTTTCAAGTCTGTTGGTGCAGAGCGGTTAAATGATAGCTTGTTGGTAGTTATTAATTATAAAGCTGATTATAATGATCCAACTGCATGGCCGCTAAAAAGTTTACAATACCCTTCAGATGATTCAGTTTTTTATGAGCAGGAAACAGGCTTTTACTATGCCGTTTATCCTGGCCCCATTCCTGGTTACGAATACTCTGGGATTTATAACCTCAATGGTAAAAACTGGCTAGTTCAACCAACAAAATTGATAGAATATTATAGCTCGCAGGGTGTATTATTTGGAGACGCATTTCGATACTCGAATTATGGAATAGATTCAATGAACTATTCTTTTGTAGATCTTGAAGGCAATTATTTGTTTAAGGAATTAGGTTCTTTCGATCTATTTTATTCGGTGGATGTTTCAAAAATAATTACAAATGCAGGCACCGTTTGGTCGTTTCCACAATTCACATCAGACGACACTAATATCGGTCGTCACTTTAATATTGTAAAAGAAGGAAAAATGGCACTATTAAACCCCGAACATAGTTTTCATCCCATTACAAAGTTTAAGGATTTCATTTATTATAATGTTGATTATGGCTATTATTTTTGGTTAGAAAATGATTCAATTTATGCTGAAATAAATGGACTTGAATATTGCGTGAGTCAAGCAAATGGAATTATGGAAATCCATCCAGCTGAGAATTGGGAAAGTTTTAATTACACGATTACTTTAATCGAAAATACTGATACATTAAAGCGCAAAATAGCCACTCGGGAAATTGGCTACGAGCGATATTATCCGCCATTAAAAGTTCGATTAGAAATTATAAATGGTGATTTGATTATTAACGATACGAAAGATAATAAACCCGCAGACGAAACTCGTTGGACGTCTTTTTTAGCTGATAATCGCAAGAATTATTTTCAGGAATCTATTGATGCATCATCAATTTGGAGAAAAACGGAATCTGGTTGGATCAAAAAGACTCAAAATTATAAATCAATTGAAAAAATAGATTTTGGTTTTATTGTTGTTCAACAAACTTTTTATAGAAAGATAGGTTATCATACAGGGCGTATCTTTTCACCAGAAACCTTTTCCTTTCTCGATAACAACTTCAGCCCAATGACATTCAACGGGATTTCTGAGTTTACTGCGGTTAGCATTAAAGAAAATTCGATTGAATTAACAACGGAAAAAGGATGTTTAATAATTGATCATCAAGGCAAGTTAATAATCAAGAAGGTATAACAGAATTAAAAAAAGGATCAGCTCGATCAGTTCGGTGCATTGAGCTGCATTTATCAAAGTATCGAAATGTTATCAGTGTGCTATCAACTAATCTTCAAGAAATAATTCTGTAGGTTCCTAACATATGTGATTCTGTCAATTAGAAACCAAATATTCCCACCTCCCAACACATTAAACCAACTTTCTTCCCATCTTTGTAACGGTTGAATAGGTTTTGGGGCAATTCCAACCTTAAATTACACAATAACATGATTATAGAAATTGGAGATAAATTGGTTTCAGATGAAATTTTTGAAAAAGAATTCGTTTGCAATTTAGGGGCTTGTAAAGGCGCTTGTTGCGTTGAAGGAGATGACGGCGCGCCGTTAACTATGGAAGAAGTGACTTTGCTAGAAGATAATATTGACGCCATTAAGCCGTACATGACACCTGAAGGATTAGATGTTGTTGAAAGAAAAGGTGTTTTCTATATGGATCCGTACAATGAGCCCGTAACTTCTTTAGTTAAAGGCGCCGAATGTGCTTTTGTATTTCGTGACACTGAAGGAATTACAAAATGTTCTGTTGAGCAAGCATATCGCGACGAAAAATCGGAATTTAATAAACCAATGTCCTGCCATTTGTATCCTATTCGCGCCAAGAAATTCCGCACATTCACCTCACTTAATTATGATCGTTGGTCTATTTGTAAAGATGCTTGCACCCTCGGCGAAGAATTAGGCGTTCCCGTTTATAAATTTTTGAAAGAACCATTAATCCGTGCCTACGGGGCTAATTTTTATACCGAATTAGAAAAAGCCGCAGCAGAATTGGAGGAGAAGAAAAAAAATTAATTATCAATGTACAATGGTCAATTTTATTTCCCATCTAACATCTAACAATTGAAACTAACCTTCAAAAAATCGGAAAGATTAATCAGCAAAACAATCATTGATATGATTTTTGCCGAAGGAAACACGTTAAAAAAATACCCCGTTTTATTAAAATATTTAGCGGTAGAATTTAGAGATAAGGAACCTCTCAAGGTTGTAATGTCAGTTCCTAAAAGGCGCATAAAAAAGGCTGTGGATCGCAATCGTATAAAAAGACTCATGCGCGAAGCATATCGGCAGAATCGCATGGCATTTAAAGAAATGATAATTGCTGAAGAAAAAAGTTTGGCATTATTTTTTATCTATAACGGAAAAGAAAACCCCGATTTCACAACAATCGAAGAAAAAATAAAACTAATTTTAAAGGAATTGAGCAGAGTGATTAGTACAGAGACGAAAGAATAATTATGAAAAGATTGAAATATACATTAATAATTTTGGGATGCCTATTCGCGTTCAATGTGCAAGCACAGCCAGAATTAGAAGAGCAACAAAATGCCGATTTTGAAATATTAAAGAACTTAGAATTATTTGAGTTGGTTTATAAGCAAGTGGATTTAAACTATGTAGATGAACCAAATCCAGGTGCATTAATGAAAGCTGCGATTGATGCCATGTTGTATGAATTAGATCCGTATACAACCTATATTCCAGAATCACGAATTGAAGATTATAAGTTGATGTCTACAGGTCAGTATGGCGGAATTGGAGCGATCATTCGTCAGCAAGATGAAGTGGTTATGGTAATTGATCCGCATGAAGGATTTCCTGCACAAAAAGCGGGCTTAATGGCTGGGGATGTTTTTCTAGAAATTAATGGAAAAAGTGTTGAGAATTTAACCTCTAGTGAAGTGTCTGAAAAATTAAAAGGCAAACCGGGTACAGAATTAACTGTTAAAATTGATCGAGCTGGAGATAACATCACCGCTAAATTGGTTCGGGCAGAAATTAAATTTAGTCCTGTTCCTTATTACGGAATGGTAAATGAAGATGTTGGGTATATCAAACTG
The DNA here is from genome assembly GCA_047623705.1 of Crocinitomix sp. Taxonomy (GTDB): domain Bacteria; phylum Bacteroidota; class Bacteroidia; order Flavobacteriales_D; family Crocinitomicaceae; genus Crocinitomix. The sequence continues at coordinate 67,067 of JBLHOW010000018.1, read as the reverse complement.
AGTTCCTTTACAAAAACTGCCGGGCAAGATGTAAAAGACGCTTATCAAGATTTGGAGAACAAACAAGGTATGAAAAAACTCATATTCGATTTACGCGGTAATGGTGGCGGATTGGTTATTGAGGCAGTAAAAATAGTCAACATGTTTGTTGAAAAAGGGACCGAAATTGTTTCCATAAGAGGAAGAGATACGCAAGTCAATAAATCTTATACTGCACGTGAAAATCCAATGGCTTTAAAAATTCCCTTGGTTGTTTTAGTAGATGAAAATTCAGCATCAGCAAGTGAAATTGTTTCAGGTGCCTTGCAAGATTTGGATCGCGCCGTAATAATCGGACAAACCTCTTTTGGAAAAGGATTGGTTCAGCGTCCGCTTGATTTAAAATATAACGCAAAACTTAAAGTAACAATTGCCAAGTATTATACGCCTAGTGGCCGTTGCATCCAAAAGCTAGATTATTCTAACAGAGTGACAGGAGATAATGTGGATGAAATTTCTGATTCATTATTAAATAAGTTTAAAACAATGAATGGTCGTACAGTGATTGATGGAAGAGGTGTTGAACCTGATGTGCGTATTGCAGATAAAGAGTATGCTGTGCTAACTGGTACAATAGTGCTGAGAAGCATTCTTTTTAACTATGCCACAAAATACCGTCGTACACATGATAAGATTGCAGAGCCACAAGTCTTTAAAGTGACAGATGAAATTTATCAGGATTTTTCAAATTATGTGTTGGAGCAAGATTTTGAATATACAACAGCATCATTGCAGTTAATGCAGAAATTGGAAGAAGCCGCACAAGACGAAGATAATTATGGAGATGCGCAGGCCGAGTTTGAAGCATTAATGAAAAAATTACAACCTTCTAAAAAGAATGATTTAGTGAAATATAAAAGCGAGTTAATTCCACTTTTAGAAGATGAATTAATGGGTCGCTATTATTATCAAAAAGGTAGATTGAAACACGGATTAGTGGAAGACGAATTTATTTTGGAAGGAATTGAAATATTAAACGATTTACCTCGTTATAAAAAAGTGTTGAATCTAGAAAACTAACCAATGTTCGATAAATGGCTACGCTTACCGGCCCATTTATATCTTAGAATCACTGCTTTAACTCTTCTTACTGTCGGAATTGCCCTTTCCAACGTTTTAATGAGTATCGGAGCAATTTGGATTATTTCGAATTGGCTTATTCAAGCTGACTTTAACTCCTATTGGAAAAAATTTAAAGAAAAAAAAACAGTTTGGATCGATGTGGCCATCTATGTCTTTATTGCAATTTCTCTCTTTTGGAGTGATGATGCGAGTTATGGATTTAAAGATTTAAGAGTCAAACTCCCCTTCATTGTTATTCCGCTAGTTTTGGCAACCTCAGAACCATTGCAAAAAAAGCATTTCTACTTCTTGTTGTATGTCTTTTTAGGAATTGTTCTGTACACAAGTGTCTATAATTATATCCGCTATAATTATGTCTTAGAAAATGTCCATGACATTCGTGAAATGTCCGTATTCATATCACATGTGCGTTTTTCTGTGCTCATTAATTTCGCCATTTTTATTTCCATCTTTTTAATTTATAAAAAGAAATTCAATCCTTTAATTTACTTGCCTCTTATTGGGTGGTATATTTTCTATTTATACAAGTCGCAAATAATTAATGGTTATATATTATTTTTGGCACTATGCGTTTTTGCAGTCTTCTTTTTTGTCTTCAAAATGAAATCAAAAAAATTGAAATTTGCAGTATTAGCGGTTGCCGTTTTGGGTGGAGTCGCAGTCGCTACATTGGGATATAACACCGTGCAAAAATTGAATACCTGTAAACATGTTCCATTCAGCGAATTGGACTTATATACCGTAAATAATAATCCCTATTATCATGATACACTTAATACCCAAACCGAAAACGGTGAATTTGTTTGGTTATATGTTAGTCAGGAAGAATTATCGCAAGAATGGGAAAAGAATTCGGCTATTCCATATGATTCATTAGACAATATGGGGCAGCCTATGTACGGCACTTTAATTCGCTATTTAACATCAAAAAAATTACGGAAAGATTCACTTGGCTTCGAGGAACTAACAGCTGCTGAAATTCAACGTATAGAAAACGGGCAGACAGGCGTTGCAATGAATCAAGGATTAATTACCCGACTCAATGCTTTTTTAATGGAGTATCGTATTTATACCGAAGGGGGCGATCCAAATGGACATTCATTGATTCAACGAATTGAACATTTAAAAGCCGCAGTAGGAATTATTAAAAACCATTGGGCAGTTGGAGTAGGTGCTGGAGATGTGCCTATCGCGTTTACGGAACAGTATGCTCAAATGAATTCAAGACTATCAGAAGAACATCAGCACCGCTCACACAATCAATTCTTAACCATTTGGGTTGGTTTGGGCATTATTGGCTTTATCCTATTTCTACTCCTGCTAATTTGGCCCTTCTTTGAGCTCAAAACCAAAGACTACTTCGCAATAATGGTGCTCTTAAGTTTAATCATCTCCTGCTTTTTTCAAGACTTTATTGAAACTCAAGCCGGGGTAACGATTTTCGCTCTTTTTTATAGTTTAGCGCTTTATCGGGGAGAAGAAGAGGTTAGTTAGTCAATAGTCCTTCGTCGCGTAATATATTTAAACCATTAAACCCCGCTTCAAAATTATCAAATCACACCAACCTATCATAGGCCGAACTTAATTCAATTTGTTTTTTATCCGAAATTCCGTTGGGATTCAGAATCAAATTTTCAATTCGTTGTTTAAACAGGGCCGTTAGATCACCGTTATTTAGCCAATCGAAAATCGTTTTACTAGTTTTCTTCTCAGCAAAGGCAGAAGATAACTGGTCAGGCTTCTTGTCATTAAAACCATAATTAATTAAATCGCTAAAATGTAATACACTTTCTATGTTATTGACTTTTTCCCAATCCGATAAATAGACGTCAATCTCAAAACCCCCATTATCGAGCATTATTAATATTGAACTTATTTCTTCGTTTTCTGGTAAGGGATATGTGTTTAGACAATGATCGAAAAATTCTTTTCCGAAAGAATTAAGTAATTCAGTTTCCTTATTTGTCCAATCATTTATTTCGGCAAATGTTCTTAAAACTATTTCTACAGAATGTGAAACGAATTTCAAACTTGCTGTTAAGTCTAGATACCTTGGTGCAAAATGCTTAAACTCATTAATAGTTGGATGCTGAGGTTTTCCAGCCGTATGATAGCTGTATAAAAGGTCAAAAGGTATTTTTTCAACAGCAGTAGTCGCTAGTTTCAATTCTTCTTCTTTTGTTACGCAACATTCTGTGCATACATCAAGTGTTGGGCCAACTTTATACGCCGAGAAAACTTGATAAGATTGATCAATTATATTTTTTAACGCAATTCTCATTTTCAAATACAAAATACAAATAAAACAAAGAATCGCTGAACCACCAACCATCAATTCAAGTCGTGTAGCGTATCGAGAAGCTCAAGTTAAATCGAATCTAACAACGATCTGACGCAGTCGGAGAGTGATCTAATATCTAGACTTCTAATCATCCAAAATCGCATCATTTCCCGCCGTGTCCTCAATAATGTTTAACTCATTAATTGCAATGAATTTTTTTCGATAATCACTATTTCTAACCTTTACCCAAATGTTTCCCCCTTTTTTCTTAAAATATAAGGGATAAGAACGATTGTATGCGCGATAGTACATTAAGAGGGGCCCAAGGAATAAACTAAAACCAGCAATCGATCCTCCGATTACGGTTAAAAAAAAGCCAACCGTTTTTAATTCAGCTCTACCATAAGCGTAAAAGGTAATTGATGAAATGATTGCTACGAGTATGATCGTTAGAACAGCAATAAGAAAACCAATCAATAGCCCTTTTAATATAGCCTTATTTCGAATTTTTTTTAGTTGCGAAATACCGTTTTCATGAAATGGAATTTGAATTGTAATGTATTGCGCCCACCTCAATAATCCTAAAATACGCCACAAAAAAGAGGAGTCTTCTACTGTATATTCTCTATACGCATTGACTTTCAATCCTGTAAAAGGACAATCATCAGGGAAATTAATTTTTTTATAATCCTCCAGTTTAATCCAGCCTTTTATTTTTGAACCTTTAGTAGTCATTAATTGTAAAAATATATTTTTTATTCAATTCACAAAACCGAATAAGCGCCGCCTTATTTGAAAATAAGCCAAAATAAAAATCGTATCGAGAACAAGCGAATCAACCTTCCAACTCCTCCAAAAAAGCATCCTCTTCATTAAAAAAGGCGAGCAAACGGTGCCAATCCTGCGGATCCACCATCCAAGGACTCAATTGCAATTTTTTCCCATCAAGATAAAGTCGATCGTCTCGAATTTCTATCGCAGTCACATTTTCAAACGTATAATGCTTGCGTATTGATCCAAAAACCCCAAAGACTTTTATTTCCTTATCAGAATACTTAGCAGAAGGATGTTTTAGCATGAAATAACCATAATAAATGACAATGGCTGCGGCAATTAAGTTCAAAACAATTGTGTAATCCTCCAGCATAATTCCCGCAAAAATAAAAAGCAAGCCGAACAAAACCCCCAATAAAATATAGACTTTAGCCCAATTGGCCTGATACTTGATTTCACCTATCATAGTTAATAATAACAGCGTCTTCCTTGAGGTTATAAACAACAAGAGTTGAATTAAACGTAAAGATGGCCATAAAACACTTGAAAACAAATTATAATTTTATACGATAATCGCCTAAGAATAGAATGAAACATATTTTTTCCATATTGATCCTATTTATTGCAAGCATTGGCTTTGCAAATAAAACAAGTGTTACCATATTGATTGATCCTGGGCATGGAGGAAAAGATCCAGGACATCTGCCATTGACAGATACGTTAATGCAAGAAAAAGATATTGCCTTGGAAATCGCCATGAAAATTGGAGGATACCTGACATATAACCTGTCTAACGTAAAAGTGATGTACACGCGAAAGACAGATGTTTATCCAACCTTAGATGAACGTGTTGAAATGGCCAATAATAATAAGGTGGATTATATGCTCAGTATTCATATTAACGGAAGCCCAAATTCTGCCGTATCTGGAACCGAGACACATATCCATAATTATGATGCAAAATTATCCTATAAATGGGCGCAGTTGATTGAAAAGCAATTTAAAGCACGTGCAGGTCGCAAAAGTCGTGGGGTAAAAACTGCGGCAGACATAGGACACTCGTTACAGGTTTTAAAACATACAAAAATGCCAACGGTATTGGTAGAGTGCGGTTTTATTACCAATACAAGTGAAGGCCGCTATTTGAACTCGGCATATGGTCAAGAGATTATTGCTTCGGCGGTGTTTAGAGCCACCCGAGAGTTTATTAAAAGTAAACATTCGTCTATCGATTTTAGCCCACCACAGGACCTTACTGATCAGCCAGATCAGCCGCATTATAAAGTTCAAATAATGGCATCAATAGATGAAATTGCAACAGATATTCGCGAATTCACAAAACTGGGTTATGACGTGGAACGTGTTTTAGTTGAAAGCTCCAGTATGTATAAGTATAAGTATTATGTTGGGCCCTTTGATTCTAAAAAGGAAGCCAAAAAGGCGCAAAAATCAGTTCAGTCAAACGGGTATAAAGATGCATTTGTCGTCTATTTTGAATAGTTAATCTACGTTTTTTACCGATTAATAGTTTTGATTTTCAATTTAAATAGCTTAAATTGGGAATAGATTATCCCGTATATCTCTAAAACGTACCTTGTTCCAACACAGAAAACAGAGGCAAAGTCAAACCTACGAACCATGGGATTACATGAAATTGAAAAACTATGGCGACAGTATTTGAAACAAGATTAATTGGCAATATCGGAAAAGACGCAGTGGTGAGAAAAATGGAGAAGGGAGTATTAGCACTCAATTTCCCAGTTGCTCACAATAAAAACTGGCGTGATAAAAGAACTGGTGAACAACGCACCAAAACAACCTGGGTAAATTGTACCATCTGGAAAAAGGACGGTACTAACCTCAGAATCTTAGATTTTTTAAAGAAAGGATGCCTCGTTGAAGTTATCGGCACGCCATTCGCAAAAGGTTACCTGCAAGACGACCAAAGTATCAAATCTGAAATCAGATTAAATGTCTCTAAGACAAACATTTTAAAGGCTAGTTCGGACAGCACAAGTCTCTATAAAGACTACACAGAAGAAGAAAATTTCGAGAATACAGAAATAGCAATGTCCGAAGGAATTTATTAAGATTCAGACAAAAACAAAAAAAGCGAGAAATTTTTCTCGCTTTTTTTGTTTTCATAAATTTAATTTATATATATTTGCCCTCGCTAAACGAAAAAGCAATGGCTTTTTTTAAGCGACTTTTTTGCAATGATTCTTTTAACTAGTTTATGAGAATCACCAAAATTCCTCCTTAGCTCAGCTGGTTAGAGCATCTGACTGTTAATCAGAGGGTCCTAGGTTCGAGTCCTAGAGGAGGAGCATTAAAAGCAACACGAAAGTGTTGCTTTTTTTTTTGCTTAAACTTTAGGACGAGAAGCCTGTCCAGAGCGAAACGCAGTTGAGTCGAAGGGAGTCCTAGGGGAGGAGCATTAGAAGTAACATGAAACTGTTGCTTTTTTCGCGAAAACTTTTGAATGAGAAATACCACATTGAATTTATTCAATCCTCGCTTGTTTCGCTCCAAAAATTCAAAATGCCCGTCCGGTGGTAGCCAATGATTCTAACAATCTAACTGAACTCTATTTTAAGCGTGTCGCGCAACTATTTACGCGTTCACCTTCCATTGATTCCCAAAAGTGTTTTTGCTTGCATCTGATCAATCTTAGCGGAAGTATCATTAACGGTGTACGAAAAATAACGTTCATTTTTTTTACCATATAATTATGCTTAGTTGGAATAAATCCATTAGATTAACATGTTAAATTACCCAAAACGAAAATAACGCAACAGAAAACCTAGGCAGCCTTGTATGAATGAAATTTCATTTCTATTGTAGAATAGAAATGATTCATTTTAAAATGCAGTTTTCTAACCCAAAAAGAATGACTGAAATCGAAAAAAAACTTCATGAATTAATTGTTGTTTACCAGAATTCCAAACCGGAAGTTCCAATGGTGCAATCGCTGTACACTGGCTATCCTGGGTTTTATTTATTCCGATTATATGCTCGACAATATTTAGATGAACATGACCCCGCACTTGAGAACGAATTGGTTGAATTTATTACTGTCACTTTGAGCAATCCTATCAACTGGACGTCATTTTCAAATGGAATTTCAGGAATAGCTTGGTTTTTACAACATATTCATACTGCTGGTTTTATTGAATTGGAAGAGGAATTATTTCTTGACTTTGATCAAGTAGTCTGCGAAAGTGCCTTGAGAGATTTAAAAGCCAAAAATCATGATTTTATGCATGGTGGGCTTGGCAATATGATTTACTTAATCAATCGAAGTGCAAAAAATGAGCAATGTAAAACCTTTGTAAAAATATTAATTAAGGAATTAGAAGAACTTGCGGTTCAAGCAGAAAATGGATTGTTCTGGGAAGAATCTGAGATTATGCTAGACGAACACAACCAAACGGATCGGATCATTAATCTGCATGTTTCACATGGTCAAGCCGGAAAAATGGTGGTGCTATCGAACGCTTTGCTTGCTGGTTTCGAAGAAGCAAGACCCGTTTTAGAAAAGGCCGTTCAATTTCTATGTGCTCAAGAGAATCCAGAATCTGGAATAATTGCGCAATCAATAGTGAATGGAAATACGAATGAATTTGTTCACGTAGGGTGGTGTAGGGGTAATATATCTATGAGCTTGTCAATGCATCTTGCTGCTAATGCACTTGGAGATACGAATCTTTTAGAAAAGGCAAAGGCAGTCGCGTTAAATACTTTAAAGTTTTACACCTTGGAAAAAGCGAATATTTCTGATTCAGCTTTTTGCCATGGTACGGCAGGTCTTGCACATATGTATTTACAATTGTATTTAAAAATGAATGATTCTCGTTTTAAGGTTGCATCAGATTATTGGATGCAAGAAACGTTAAAACTTGCTCATTTTAAGGATGGTTTAGCAGGGTTCAAATCATTTAACGGACCAAAGAAAGCGTGGGAGAATGATTATGGATTACTCACGGGAACAGCTGGAATAGGATTGGCTTTTATTACTTATTTATCACCCCAAATAAATGCTTGGGATGCGACACTTTTATTACAATAATTATAAGATAATGAATTATAATTTTCACGATAAAATGGTTTTAAGAACTCCTTTAAAAGCCATTAAAAATAATTTTTCTGAACCCGAATTAATTGCACTTTTTGATTCGATAGAAGGAAATGAAGCATTGTTTTTAGCTTCTCCTGATCTTCATTTACAATATACTAAATGGAGAGAAGGAGCTGATTTGGATGTATCTAAAAAAGAACGTTTATTGCATTCATTGCTCAAGTATGCCTTAAGAGTTCATACGAGATGTACGCCTTTTGGTTTATTCGCAAAATGTAGTCTTATTCAATGGGGAGATAGTACTAATATTGAGCTTGATGATAAAAGATTGTACAGAAGTACAAGATTAGATATGCATTTTACCTGTCAGTTAGCCCAAGAACTGGCTAAACTTGATTTTGTTAAACCATATCTCATGTTTTATCCGAACTCGTCTTTATATAAAGTGCGAAACAAGATCAGGTATGTTGAATACATCTATTTTAAAGAAAAGAGAAGCTATCAAATTAGTTCCGTTGATGATTCTGAATATATTTCGCTCATTTTATCAGATGTAAAAAAGGGAAAAACGATTGATGCTTTAGCCAATGCCTTAGTAGAATATGACAATGAAATTGATAAGGATGAAGCATTAGGTTTTATTGACTCGTTGATAACAGAACAATTGTTAGTGAGTGAGATGGATCCTTCAGTTAGCGGAGAAGAATTATTAGATCAGATTCTGGATGTACTTGAAAAAATCAATAAGCAGCAAAGCCTTCAAAGTTTACAAAAGTTAATCGGTGATTTAAAAGAAATCCAAACTGACTTGATTAATTTGGATCATAAGCTGTTCAATAAAAAGGCGGACTATTCAGTTTTAGAGGAGAAAATCAAAGCACTTGAAGTCCCTTATGACAAAGGCAAACTATATCAGACAGATCTCTTTTCAAAACAAAACCCTACAGACCAAATAAACGGTATGGTGAGGAGAGACTTAAGGAAAGTTGCGGAATGTTTGAATAAATTGAGTCAACCGCTTCCAAAAAATAATTTATCAGACTTTCAAGAGAAATTTTTTGAACGATATGAAGAGGCTGAAGTTCCATTGCTAAAGGTTTTAGATAATGAGGCGGGTATTGGTTACGCAGGAAATAATAACCACACTGGGGATCATAATCCATTAATCCAAGATCTTGGTGTTTATAGTGGAATGGCGGGTGATCGGGAAATTAAATGGAATGCTCAGCAATCATTTCTATTTAAGAAATTGATAAATGCGATAAAAAGCGGTGATAAAATCATTCGGATAAAGACAGATGAATTGGGCGATTTTACTTCAAATTGGGAGAATACTCCTGACTCAATGTCAATTATGTTTCGCTATTATAAGGATAAAATTTATTTGGATAATTTTGGGGGAACAAGTGCAATAAATCTCTTAGGGAGATTTGGAACTGGCAATCCTGAAATAAAGGAATTGATTGAGGATATTGCTGCAAAAGAGCAAGAACTTAATCCAGATAAGGTTATTGCAGAAATTGTTCATTTACCAGATGCCCGGGTTGGGAATATTCTAATGAGACCATCCTTCAGGGCCTATGAAATCCCTTATTTGTCTCCCTCTAATTTACCTTTGGAAAATCAAATTGATCTGACCGATTTAACCATAAGCGTCAGAAAAAATAGACTCGTTTTAAAATCAAAAAAATTAGGAAAAGAAGTTCTACCACGATTGGGTAACGCCCATAATTTTGGATTCAATTCGGTTCCGGTTTATCATTTTTTGAGTGATATGCAACGCAATCAAATGAGGTCAGCAATTTTTTTCAATTGGGGAGATATTGCGAATGAATTTAGCTATTTGCCTCGGGTAGAAATGGAAGGAGTAGTAGTTTCTTTAGAAACATGGAATTGCACTAAAAAAGAGTTAGAGGTTTTATTTTCAAAAGACAAAACCTTGGATGAAAAGGTAGCAGAATGGCGAAAACAATTGGACTTGCCGCAGCATATTATTTTAGCAGAAGGAGACAATGAATTACCGATTAATCTTGATGATTTATTAAGTGTTCAAATGTTTGTTGAATTGGTGAAAAAAAAGCCATTTATCCAATTAAAAGAAAACCTATTGGGCACTAATGGCAGTGTTGTTAAAAACAGTGATCAAGAAGAAGTTTCAAATCAAATGGTTGCAATCTTAATTCGGAAGGATAAAGAAAGTCAAGCAATGCCAATTGAAACGGAGAATTCTAATATTACGCAAAGCTATGCACCAGGTTCGGAATGGATTTATTATAAACTCTATTGTGGATTAAAAACATCAGATGAAATTTTAGCTGATGTGATTTATCCCTTGACGCTAAATTGGCAAAAACGAGGCATAATTGATAAATGGTTTTTTATCCGTTATGGCGATCCGCATCCGCATATTCGTGTTCGATTTCACTTGAGTGATATTCTAACTATCCGCGAAGCAATGATCGAATTTCATTCAGCAATATTCGATTTTTTAGAGAATGGATTGATTTGGAAAGTACTTACAGATACGTATCAACCAGAATTGAAACGATACGGAGGGAATACCATAAAATTGGCTGAGAAAATCTTTTATCATGACAGTAAAAATTGCGCTGAGGTGCTAAGCATGCTGTCAAATGATGCTGAAGGAAAAAGAATCAGATGGCTTTATGCTATCAAAGCGGTGGATGAATTATTAAATAATTTTGGATTCGATTTAGAAGAGAAGAATGACGTTATAATTAGATTGAGAGAAGCATTTGGACGTGAATTTGGGATGAACAAACATCTGAATAAACAATTGGATAAAAAATACCGCGTACAGAAGCAAGATGTGATTGCTATTTTAGACGGTAAATGGGATCAAAATCATGAATTATCACCGTTAATGGAACTGTTAGATGCAAAATCATCAATCGTTAAACCTTTGGTAGATGAAATTAAATTCAAATCAATGGATGATAAAAGTGCAGTGCCCATGTCCAATTTATTGGGGAGTTATACCCATATGTTTATCAATCGTTTTTTTAAGAGTAGGCAGAGGTTATACGAACTAGTGATTTATGATTTTTTGAGCAGAACCTATCGTTCACAAATTGCAAGAGAAAAGGCATTTAAAAAGCAATAATTTTCAAGAAAAAAGAAGAATAATTGCCAAAAAGATCAGTAGATTAGAAGTAACTTTTTGGCCAAAAGTTTAAGAGCGGTGTCAAGAGTTGACAACGTATATTTTAACCCAAATAATCAAACGGAACAAAGTGAGGCGATTTTACAAAAAAATCTACATTTCATTATTGAGCAATGTGCAGATGGAGGTCAACAGGTTTCTTCTATAGCAACGGGCTATACAGGGATAGCATTTTTGTTCCAATACTTAGTAAAAAATGACTTGCTTGAACCGAATGACATACCTTACTTGAATGAAATCAATCCGTATATAATACGATTTCCAATCGAATGATTATTCACTGTTATAGGGAGCAATAGGTGTTGGTCTCGTTTTACTTGCTTTTTTGAATGAAGAAGACGATTGGAACCAACTTTTTTCCACATCATTTAATTTTAAACACATATTATACTAAATTTATGAGCTGAATGAAAATTTGCTCTTGTAACCTACTCTTCTTATTCCTTTTAATTGGCTCATGCTCTACGTTATGGTGTCAAGATAGCATTCCACAGTTCTTTTTAGAAAAAGTGGAAGTGCCCAATACATTCGAATTTTATGATGTTATTACCAATGATTCAGCTAAAACTAGCAATCGATCCGAGGCACTTGATAGAAGAACCATTCGGGGAGAATTAAAGGATGCGCTAATTGAAAACGATTTTATTCATGAATCCAATCGAAAGCTAGAAGAAATATTTTATTTGAAAATTAAACTCGAACAGTTGACCATCTATAAAAGTCGGTGGGAAACGAAACACATTGACAAAGCGAAGATTAATGGAAGTGTTGAGTTAACGAATCATACAGGACAAGTCTTATTAACGAAACCTTTGAAAGACATTCTTAAGAACAAATTACCGACAAATAATGCCTTTCAAACGGGAACTCCAAGTTGGGTTTTCACGTTTAAAGAAGAATTCGCCAGCACACTAAGTGAATTTCTTTCTGAGGAAATAATAACGTTTTTAAATGAAGTTGATCCAAGCTTGTTGGATGTCGAGGCGGAAGATCTAAATGTGGACCCCATTCAACTGAAAAATAAAATTATAACCGATTCTGCAACATTAGCCAATAATGCAAGCAAAATTATAACGCCGTGGGATGCAGAAAGCAATAAGTCCATTATAGGTGTTTTAGGGAAAAACGGATTGACTACCGGTTTATTACTGGACCACTTTGGATATTTTATATGTGATATGAAATCAATACCTAAAAATGGGGAGCCGAAAATCATTGATTATGATGGAGACACATTGCAGGCCGAAATTATCGCAGTAGATAAAAGATTGGAATTAGCCATTGGTTTAGTTAAAGGTGAGATGATAACGAATAATCCGCGCCCTATTATTACGGAAAAAATTGCTGTAGGAACTGAAATTTATTTCAGAGGTTATTCGGGTATCCCATATTTGCCAATAATTTGTGGTAAAGGAAAAACAACAGGTAAAATTGAAGGTTGGGGACATACAGGTTATTTGTTTAATTCTAATTACACGGATAATATGAGTGGCTCACCCATTTTTAATGCAAAGGGAAATGTGATCGGAATTGCTGTATCAAATTCCTATAGCAATAAATATAAAAAGCCCGTTTTTTTATGCTACTCCATTGCGGATATTTTTGCCGTTTTTAATATTGAACCCGTTCAAGTAAATGTTGATTTAGAATGAGATTTCTGTTTTTCATAGCGCTATTTTCATGCTCAACCTTGTTTGCGGCAGAAGAGTATAGTTTTGTTGGTTCAGTTGATGCCGATACAAAAGTGTATTTATCAAATGGTGGCCCTTTATTTTATCACGATACCTTGCTTTTTGATGAAGAAATAATGGTGCTTTTAGGACAAGGATATTTTAAACGAAAATTGACTTTTCCGACTGGAACTCCATTTAAAGATTATGAGCTAATATTTGAACGTCCCCAAAATGGGTACTTGAGTTATAATGCTACTTTTTTCTTAAATAAAGCAGATCGTGTTTTTATGATTGACTTGGAAAATGAGCCTAAGACAACAATGCCAAGTACAGGTTTGCCAATCACAATTAATTTGGGTGAAGTAAGTCTCGATTTGATGAATTCAAGCTCAAGTTCAGGAAGCAGCCTATTAGATTTGCAATATCACACGAGCTATAGTGCAAGTGAAAAATCATCTTTTAATTATTTTGAAGATTACATCTCTACCCAAATGGAATTTGTTTTAGATGAATTTGGATCAAATGCACCTGAAAATGCAAAATATGACGTCATCCCTGACTTAACCTTAGACTGTGCAATACTAGAGGATGCTGTTTATAGTGGATATTCAAGAACGTATTATTATGATTTAGTATTTAACCTAAAGGATAATGATAGTATTATTCTAACGAAAATTTATCCTGAAAATGAATTTTCAAAATTTGACTCAGACTATTTGAAAAATCGGTATTGGTTTATCTCAAAAATAAGATTATTTATTGGCCGCGTAAACCTAGAAGAATTAAGAGAAAAATATAGCGTAGCCTTTGCGAAAACGAAGCAAGAATGGTCCGTAAAAAAAATGCCGCGTGTAACTAATCCAAATATGCGGAACACTGTGGTGACCGTTAAAGGTGAGTATGGGCATGGGTCAGGTGTTGTTATTTCTAGAGACGGATATATTTTAACGAATCACCATGTGATCAACAATGAAAAAACAATCACCATAATTACAAATGATAAAGAAGAGATTTTGGGTGAAGTGGTGCGGTTCAATAAACAATATGACATTGCATTAATTAAAGCAACAAACCATGATTTTCTGCACGTAGCGCAAATTGATCAGGAGAAAGAACGTAATACAGGAACTCCAGTGGTTTGCATTGGCAGTCCTTTAAGTGAATTTTTAGACGGAACCATTTCTGAAGGTTTTATTAGTGGAAGACATCAAAAAAGAGAATATCAACATTATGTAGTAAGTGCCAATATTAATCCGGGCAATTCTGGAGGTGGTGTATTTACAATTGATGGTAATTTAATTGGAATTGTAAACGCAAAAATTGTTGGCTATTCAAATCATAATATTGGATTCGCAATTCCTATTGAGGTAATAAAAAATGAATTGAAAATCAGCTTTTAAATGAAGGTACTCAGGTCACGATATTTCATCATACTGTGCATGGCATTTTTCTGTGTTTCATGTGGGAAATTGTTTAGAAAAACTTGGTTTGAAGCACCTGAAGATGGTCTTGTGGCCGTTGACCACAGAGTGCAATGTGAAAATGGCGCTCGAACAATTGTGTCATATTCTAATCCGAACCAAGTAGAAGTGCAACGAAAAGGATACAAAACACAATATGGTGTTTGGTATTGCGATAAACGAAATTATTGGACATTTATAGAATTAGTTGGTATACCATTAACAGGTGGTTTAGTGTCTAAATTTGCAGCTGATGGCCCATTTATAGTTGGAGTTGGTATCACGTGGCCGGTAATTTTAGCAGGGCTTGTTGATGCAGCTAATGGACCGATTACAAGTGCGAATTGGCATTATGACCTGGTAAAACTTCCAGATTATAGCTCGGCCGAATCAAATATTACAGTGATGGATGTTGAGCATTGTACAGCAGTTGCCGAGTATGAAGACAGCACGGCTAAGTGGATGAATTCATTTTGCGAAGAAGTTGGTTTTACAGATGATGATGATTTGGATATTTCTGGTTATAGCGATTTCCATATCTATGGTGAAGTGCTTTCTTACAACTTGCAAGTAACAGAAATGAGAAGAAAAAGGCGCTCATATAAAGAAATGACCTTGGGAGTTAATTATAAGATTGTAGATAAATTTGGTACACAAGTAATCGATACCACAATCATAGCGCATTCAGGTCAATTTTTGGATTCTTTCTCAGAAAAATATTGCTACCGTGATGCCTTGGATTATTCAATGCTCTACCTTTTGTCTAATACTAGGCTAAAGTCTATTCTTGAAAACAAACAAGACAATCTTGTTACTTCTGAACATTTTCAAGCTTCTGAACAAGTGAGTGATTTGACCTATGATAATTTAACCGAGTCCATTTATAAGGTGCATACAGAATTTGGTTTAGCGCCATTAATTCCAATTGCTGAAAATGGACTTGCTGCACTTTCTCATCATGCTTATGATTTGGCAGAAGATTCCTTAATCATTATTTCTCCCAAAGGTGATACAATTAAAGGATACGAAATTTTAGAAGAATCATTTACCCAAGACTATGTGCTTGTTAAAACAAATGAAACGTTTGAAAAGTTCTTTTCGACTAGTAATGCAAGTAAAGTAAAAACAGATGAAATGGCAAGATTCAACGTCACTTCAGTTGGATTCAATCAATATCTTGACATTCTCAATGCAATTGAAGGTAAAGTAAATGGAGAACGATTAGAAGACGGTTATACCATGTATCAATTAGATTTGAATGTGTCAGACTTATTATACCCAGCTATCTTTTCTGAAGATGGCCATCTATTAGGATTTGTGTCCAAAACTATTGATACGAGAACTGTTGAAGGTGTATCCTTTTTCCGTCCTTTGGTTATTGATTAAGTTATAGAATACAGGCGTTTTTTAACTTCATCATTCGTAAATTCCTTGTTCGAAATTCAATTTTCTTTTACCAGAATAAGACGTCTCTTTTTCCCGACCTTCAATCATTGATTTAACATCCAGCACAGTTGTATTTCCATCCCCAAAATTATAACTACCTTTCCGTAACACTTAACGCTGAACAAAAACCATCTAACAGCGATCAGACTTTGTCGGATCGCGTTCTAAGTACTAATGGCGAAGTGGTCTAACTACTAAAAAACATGAAAGCATTAAACACCCTGTTTTTCCTAGCCTTCTTTATCACCCTAACACCCGTAAAAGCCCAATACACAATTAACGACGTATTTGGAGATTTAACCGAGTGCGATACAATGACACGCGGCGGTTTTATTGTGTGGTGGGATCAAGATTTTGACATGACCACAGACGCCATAATGTTATTGGATAGTGCAATGAGTTACCGTGATATTTGTTTGACAGAGCTTGGAATGATGGACCCTCCAAACCCTTTAGACGATTATTTTTATAATATTTACGCTACAAATCCAGGCGACTTTTTTGCACCAAACGGCTGGGGTCAAGGACAAGGAACAGATAGTAACGGTTATCCTTTTTTGACATTGCCAAACTTGTGGGACGTGGAAAGTGTTGCGCACGAAGTGTTTCACGTGTTTCAGTATAATGCAACCTCTCCAGGTTTCAGTTATTCGGGCGACAGTCAGTGGTATATCGAGGCTGCTGCTAATTGGTTTGCGGGTAGAATAAGTGAAGGAGCTCCACGTGCTTTTATTGAGGCAGAATCCTTGGTGCGCTTACCACATGTGCCACTTTGGTTAAGTTATGATAATATGCCAGATGATTACCCAAGTAATTGGCAACGATTTGTGCATCAATATGCAATGGCGCTTTGGTTGTATTATTTGACAGATGAGGTTGGTGTTTCAGCTGATATTATTGCTGGCGGATTATATGCCGGAACAGAAGAATTGCCGCAAGAGTATTTTTTCAATCAAATTGGAAGTACTGAAATTCGTGGTTATTTTATGGATTGGGCTGCGCAAATGACCAATGAATTCGACTTTATAGACGAGGTCCAACGAACTGCAAATTTTAATGAGTGGTATTCTTATGCTGAACTTGCGGATGACAATGAGTTTACAGAGACTTATGTGAATACTGGAAGTGATGGCTGGGTGCGTCCTTCAGATGATGAAATAACTAATGCTTGGGCTTTCAATACCTTTAAAGTGGAGAACAATATTAACCAAGTATATACCTTTGAGTTGATGGGAGATGAAACAGGTTCATATGATGACCCTGCTTATTTTGATGGTAGAATTGTTGTAAAAGGAGCAGGTGGTACAACCTTCCATAATTTAAACATGGTTGATGATTTTGACGGCAAATTGACTTTGGATCTATCCGCAACAGATACAGCGATCTTTTTCATAATAGGATCCATTCCCGAAATTTTTGAAGACACTAACCCAAGCTTTCAACGCTTCGGGTATGAAATGCAAATTACAACTGGTTTTTCATCAATTAATGAACAGCAATCCCTTAAAAAAGAAATAGCGCGCTATAATGTAATGGGTCACCGAGTCAGTGAAAACTACCAAGGCGTTCAAATCATTTTATTTGATGACGGTTCCACTAAAAATATTGTGAATTTTCAAGAGCAGTAGTAAAAATTTCTCGTGTTGACTTAAAAAGACATTTGCAAATTGCATTCAAAAAGGGAATCGACAATTACAGCCGACCCCTCTTTGAACGCTATGGGTTAATTATCTTTAGTTATTATAATTGATTGATATATCCAGCTTTCACAACACCTGGCGCTGGATCACCAAAAGTACTGTTGGTAAATTCAATTTGTCCAGTGACATTGCGCTTGATGACATATTTACCATTGGCACCATACGCTACGTCTGCCCGTCCCGTAATCTTATAAGCGCTACCTTCTTTGGCCACTTTTTTAAAGGGCTTATAATATCCCTTTTTCTGAACGCCTGGTGCTGGATCACCAAAGTAATGGTTATTAAAATTCACTTTACCAAAAACACCAACTTTGTAAAAAAATGAACCATTTGCGCCATAAGCTGCCACAACTGGTACGTTGAATGATTTTGACCCACCTTCTTTTACTGCGAAAGTATAAGGTTTTGCATAACCCTTTTTTGCAACACCAGGTGTTGGATCACCAAAATTTTGGTTGTTAAACTTAACCTGTCCAGTGACTCTGTATTTATGTTTATACTTACCATTGATGCCATAAGCAACATCAGTTGGAACTAAAAAACCTTCAACTCCGTTTTCGTTGCATATTTCTTTGTAGCCCTCTAATTTTGATTGCGCTTGTAATTGTATTTGTGAATGTGCTGCGCTATTGATGAATAGTGTTGCGGCAAATAATGCGATAATATTGAATAAATTTTTCATAATTATTTTTTATTAACTGCTCCCAAATCGAAAAACAATGGGAGCAGTATTTAAATAGTGATTAATTAGTCTAGGTGGAGACGTTTATTGGAGGATTAGTTTTTCTGTTACTGTTTTTTCTCCATCAGATACGTTGATGAGATAAGTACCAGCTTTTAGGGTGTCTAAATCTAGCTGTACAACTTGTTCATTGCTAACAGTAGCAAAGTAAACGCGTTTTCCAAGCAGGTCTAATACTTCTATCGTTGAACCAGAGCTGAATTCATTTCGTAAATCAATTTGAACAAAATCATTTGCAGGATTTGGGAAAACTTTTACCGAAGGTGGCACAATTTCAAGTTCTTCAGTACCCGATACTGGTCCTCCAGCAGAGATTGAAAGATCAAAATCACCTTCATTACCTTCATAGCCCTCTACTTGAATCATATAAGTTCCAGCTGTAAGAATGGTTTCTATTATAGATGTATTATCCACTCCACTATCATCATCTTCCGCAATCATTGCACCGCAACCTTCATTGTATAATCGAATGTAAGTGTCAAAATTTGTGGCATCATTATCCGTTGAAATGGTCACCTTCAATTCCTCTGTTATTGTAAATGAATAGTAAACATCTGCTGAAGGGTTGTCGGCGACATTTTCATACGAAAAAATGTTTCCACCATATGGGTGCGTACCTTCAATTGAGCGATCGTTACTATTAAAATTATATCGAATTTCTCCAGCATTAAGTGCTGCAAAAATAAGGGGGTCGTCACATGATGAACCAGCAGTGAAACGCCATGTTGTTGCTAATTGAAAGTCCCACTCGTCAGAATCTGGAAGTAGCCAACCACCAGTTGCCGTATTATGATTCGTAAACCAACGACTTGGTTTGGAATCTGATGTAGCGAAGGGTGTTGAGCAACATTCTGTAAAGGCAGCATACCCTTCAAAGAAATCGTCGTCTGGATTATCACCATCAGCATTATAGTTGCATTCCTCTCCATTATCATCTTCCCACATGCTTAAATATAAATTAACTTCTTGGTCAAAAGCCATATTTGTATAAGCAGCCAGTACAATAGAAGGATCTGTTACAACTTCCGTATGTGGTACGTCTGGGCTATTAAAACCGTGACAAATTGGATCAGCCCAAAAATCTCCACTCGTATAATATATATCAACACGATACCAGGGTTCTCCGTCAGAGCTTACGTCGTTAAAACCGTCATAATAAATTGTCGCGGGTTTAGTAGCTGTATTAATATTGGTATTTACAATTTGTCCAAAGGCGTTTGGACACGTCATTAATCCGGCAAGTATTAGGGCGGATGTCAATTTAGTTTTTAAAAATTTAATCATAGCATTCAGTTTTACATTATTAATTCGTTCACAACAAATGTCAGGAATGACTGCTCGAATGGCTTGGACAGATTGTGCATTGACTTGGACTAATCTTCAATAGGCTGTATATTAATAGGTTAAAACCTTTTTTTTATGCGAATTTTACATAAATCAATTTGATTATCTTTACGTCAAGAACCTACACTTGCTATGAACGATTTCCGACTACGGCTTATTATTGCTGTTTTCATACTATTTTTTAGTAGGTCAATTATTGCCCAGGTTATTGTTGATCCATATTCAGCCGAAGGATTATCACAGAACATGGTGAGTAGTATTCTCGAAGATTCAGAAGGGTTTATTTGGTTTGGAACACATGATGGTCTAAATCGCCATGATGGGTATAATATGCTTACCTATCAAAACAATGTTTTGGATACCACATCAATTATTGGTAATTATATAACTTGCCTTACTGAGGACCAAAATGGGAATATTTGGATTGGTACGGATGTTGGACTTTGTTATTATAATAGAAGTATAGATGCTTTTGTGAAACTTCCAATAGGAAATAAAGCGCAAAAAAGTGTTCAAATTGGAATAGGATATATATTCGAAGATTCACGCAAAAATATTTGGGTCGCCACTAAGAATCAAGAAATGGTTTTATACTACCCTACGGCAAATTCTTCACCTTCTGATTATCGATCAAAAGTTTTTCAGTTTCCAGTATCATACGGGTATAATGGTAGATTACATACTCAGACTATTGTTGAATCTAAAGATAATGTAATCTGGACCTCTGCTCAAGGTAGAATTTGTAGGGCAACATATTCTGGTGATGATATACGGATTGAAAATTACCGCAAACCCTCACCGGGATTAGAAGAATTGAATAATAATTTCGTTTTTAAGGATAAGGATGATGTTTTATGGATTAGTCAAGAAAGTGGTCACTTTGTAAGTGAACTGAATGATACAATCACACCAATTTTACACGAGTCAATAAATGAAAGGTCTAATCTAAATTATCTTTCTTATCGATCTGTGCTCGCTGCATCTGATGGTAAAATTTGGTTTATTGGTCTTTCAGTTTCGTCTTTTATTTATGATCCACTCACAAAAAAAAGTCAAGCGATTTATACAAGGCAGGTTAATGAATATCCAATTAAAAAATCGGACGATTTATACCTTAATAATTACTCGTCAGCAATAATGGAAGATCAATCTGGTAATATCTGGATTGGACATAATGGTTTGGGGATTTCAATGTACAGCCCGCATCAATTTAAATTCGATAGGAGCCAGGGTGGTGAAAAGTGGGAAGTAGGAAGCAGTAGAGCAATTTTAAAAACGACGGACGGAATTCTTTGGTTTTGTCGTTCTCCAGGTAAATTACATTTTTTTGATTCAGAAGATAACATTGCTCGACCAGCATATTTTCAAGGCAAGGAAAATCTAGAAGCTGACTTAATTATAAATAAAATGATTGAAGATCACGAAGATCAATCAATTATTTGGGCAACTCGAAATAATGATGTCTTGAAGATAAAAAGAGAGGGTAAACAGATTGTTGAAATAAAAAAAATACCGATAGATCAAATTAAAGTACCTGGTTTACATTCAAAACTTGGGAGCTTAATAGATGACGGTTCTGGTAAAATTTGGATTGCTGGACGGTATCAATTATGGTGTTTAAAAAAGAGTGATTTTTCGATCCAATCATATATTTTTATGAATCCAGAAGAAGAACTTTCTCCATCTGTACATTTAAATTATTGCCCAGATATTTATTTACAAAATGACAGTTTGATTTGGTTAAGTACAACTCTTGGTTTGCAAAGCTTTAGCCCGAATGATCAAACCTTCACACGTTTTAGTCCCAAAATTGGGACTGATCAATTTCTGAAATATAAAATTAGAACAATCGAAGCTTCACATAATGGGAAGTATCTTTGGTTAGCAACTGTTTCAGAAGGTTTGATTCGATTCAATACGAGTTCATATGATTTTAAGATCTTTGATAAACGGTCAGGATTGGTTGGAAATTCTTTATATGCAGCAAGAAAAGATGGACAAGGAAATTTATGGTTGAGTTCTAATTGGGGTTTAATGCGGTTCAATATGTCAACCCATTCGGTTATTTCATACACCCAAGAAGACGGTCTTCAAGACAATGAATTCAATATTTATTCCGAGCATTCGGCATATGACGGGGAGTTGTTTTTTGGAGGAATTAAAGGCATTAATCGGTTTTACCCGGATAAAATTAAACAAAACGATTATGAACCTCGAACGATCATTACCGAGATTAATATTAACAATAAACCTATCGATTTTGAGGGAATTGATGCCCCAGTATACAAATTAGAGCATATAGAATTGAATCATGACGATAGAATTATTTCATTTACGCTCGCTGGATTAGATTATACAAACGCAAAGAAAAATCAATATGCCTACAAGTTGGAGGGGTTTGATGAAGATTGGCAAAACCTTGGAACTAAAAGAACAATCACTTTTACGAACCTAGATCCTAAAACCTATGTTTTAAAAATTAAATGTTCTAATAGCGCTGGTGTCTGGAGCACCATAGAGTCACAATTAACAATAGTTGTAATTCCGCCTTGGTACGGCCGTTGGTGGTCTTATAGCCTCTATTTGATATGCTCGATTGCGCTACTATATAGTTTTTATCGTTTTCAATTAAGAAGACAATTGGAAAAACAAGAAGCGTATCGTTTGCAGGAATTGGATGGTGTCAAAACAAAATTCTTCACCAATATTTCACATGAATTTAGAACACCATTAACCTTAATTAAAGGTCTTTCTCCCTTATTGCAAAACTCTTACAACGAACAAAATGAAGAAAAATTTAGCAAAGGTTTAACCGTATTGAATCGGAATAGCTCACAATTACTTTCTTTAGTTAATCAGCTCTTGGATATATCCAAAATAGAATCGGGTAAGCTTAGGTTGAATTTGGAAACTGTCGATCTGTATTTGTTTACAAAACATTTTATTAGTGCATTCGATTCTGCATTTAAGATGAAAGATCTTGAAATAGAACTAGAATGTACGTTTGAGCAGCCTGAGATTGATGCAGATGTTAAAGCAATTACACATGTTATTCAAAACTTAATAAGCAATGCACTTAAGTTTACCTCACAAGGGGGTATCAAAATAGTAATTGATAAGAATTGTGATAACAAGATTGTATGGATTATATCTGATACGGGAATTGGAATACCAGCAGAACATATGAATCATATATTTGATCGGTTTTACCAAGTGGATGACGAATCAAGCCGTGTATTTGAGGGCTCAGGAATAGGCTTAGCACTTTCACAAGAACTGACACTCATTTTAGGAGGTGAAATTGAAGTAGATAGTGAATTGGGAAAAGGAAGTTCTTTTACATTAACCTTCCCTCTTGCAAGTGGTAATTTTCAAAAGAACACCATTGCTAAGCCTATTGAAATCGTTCCCGAATCAAACGATACAAGCACAGTTTCAATTGAAGAAACAGCTACAGAAAAACCTACCGTTTTAATTGTGGAAGACAATAGCGATATGCAATACTATATCGCAGAAGTTTTGCAAAATGATTATGATATTGTAATTGCCGAAAATGGTAAATTTGGTTACGATAAAGCAGTAGCCTTGGTACCAGATTTTATTGTTTCTGATTGGATGATGCCAATTCAAACAGGCCCTGAAATGTTGCAGCAATTGAAAAAAAATCAAGCGACCTCTCATATTCCGCTCATGTTACTTACCGCACGGGCAGATCAAGCTTCAAAATTATCGGGCTACGATTTTGGAGCAGAGGCCTACCTTACTAAACCTTTTGAGCCGGACGAGTTACGATTGCAAATAAAAGCATTGATCGAAGCAAGAAACGCGCTACGTCTTTATTTCAATAGAGGTGTAAAATCGGAACACGTAATTCCAGAATATAACGGAGAAGAAGTTTTTATGTCTGCAGTTTCTCAGGCAATTATAGCGCGCCTTGACGATTCTGAATTAAACGGCGATTGGTTGGCAGAACAAATGGCACTAAGCAGGTCACAGTTTGCAAGAAAAGTCAAAGCAATAACAGGAATTAATATAACACAATTTATTCGCGAAAAGCGTCTTGAAAAAGCGAAAGAGTTACTCATTGAAGGACGCTTAAACGTATCAGAAATTGCTTTTGAAACGGGCTTCACAGATCCGGCTTATTTTTCTCGAATTTTTGCGAAAGAAGTAGGCGTACCTCCATCTGATTTTCCATCTGATTCGTAAAACGGATGGACCCTGAATTAATACGATTACCAAATTTGTAAAATAGCCAGGGATAATGAATCAATGTTATTTGCCAACCATCTCCTCAAAAATTCCGTCAATCATCTAAAGCAATAGCAATAGCAATAGCATTAGTTCGTCCCGATAGCTATCGGGAGATTCAAGTACATTGAGGTGCCGCATTGAGCATCCTTTAGTGAGTTCGACGAACTATTGAAGTGCCTTTTGAACCGTATCGAGCACAAGTAACCAAAAACTAATTGATAAAATGAAAAGCACATTACTCCTTCTGGCACTAATACCAACAATCGCCTTCAGCCAATGGTTTGAAGAGTATCCGTACACAACCTACTTGAACTTTGATACGGATCTTAATTTAGAATATATCTATAGAGATACTGTAGCCAACCCAGATAATATATGGCAAATTGCAAGTCCTAATAAAGTTGTTTTTATAGAAGCGACTTCCTCACCCAATGTGATCATCACGGATTCTACAAATAGTTACCCAATTAATGACACATCTTCATTCATAATTATTCATGAAATAACAGAATGTTTTGATTTTGGTAGTGGATTGGAAGGTAAGTATTTTGTCGACTCTGACGAAGGAAATGATTATGGAAAAATTGAGTTTTCTCCGGATAATGGGATTTCATGGATACTAATTTCTGATGATACGCTAACCTTTGAAAGTTGGGATGGCGAAATATATACTTGGCCAACTGAAATATACATCAGTGGTGATATTTCAGACAGCATTTCATTTTCAGGTGAAACTGTAGGTTGGGAAGACTTTTACATTAACCTAGAACAAGGTCGTGAAATTTTTGAATGTGAAGAAGGTGATACAGTATTGTTTAAATTTTCATTCATAAGTGATAGTATTTTTGATGATAAAGACGGTCTAATGTTTGATGATCTAGTCTTGCGTGATTTATTGACTTTTGGCATTGATGAAGCCAACCCAATAGCATTGACAGTTTACCCAAACCCCACCGCAGAAATCATTTATTTGAACGCGCCAAATAATGAAATTCAAAAAGTTGAAGTATTCAATATTCAGGGGAGACGAATTTACACAAGCATCACCGAATTAAATCAGGTGAATGTTTCTAATTTACCAATAGGAAATTATCATTTAAAAATTCATACGCTACAAGGCGCTGCAGTAAAATCTTTTGTTAAGGAATAAGGCGCCACATTTCTTTATTGAGTGCAGAGACAATTTCAGTGTCTTTAATCTTCGTCCTTGCCAAGCAGCAGCTTTTTTCTCATTCGTTGCATTGTCAAATTTGATCTTTCCAGTTACACTGTTTTTATAAAAATACTTACCGGTTTCGCTATATGCAATATCTGTAGTGATGGAAAAATATTGTTCACCACCTTCTTTACAAACTAAAGTGTAGCCATCCACTTAGGCAAATGAGGCGTGGTTTAGAAATAGGAAAATTGTGAGAAATGTAATTGTTTTGAATAAAGTTTTCATAGTCTAAATATTAAGTTAGCGCATTAATTATAATCACCCAAGGTAATATTTTTGGTTTGGCAATAATGGACTGATATCTTAATGCGATAATTTGGTTTTCAGGTAAATAACTTATATTAGTGCTACTAAATTTAAGTTCAGAAAAGTAAGGTCTTAATAAAATAGCTATGAAAAACACACTTTTAATCCTCGCAATATTCTTATTGCCAATCCTTTCTTATTGCCAATCGGACACTTTTCAAGGTGAAGTTAAATATGACATTACTTATGAAGGCGAAGGAGCCGAATATATGAGCATGATTGGGTTTTCTGAGTATCATTATTATTTTGGAGATCAAAAAACACGGTTGAAATTATCAGGAGGAATGGCCTATTTGCTCAACGACTTTATTACAAATAATGTTACAGGTGAAAAGGTAATGATTGATGATGTAAACAAAGTGGTTTATAGCATAGAGCCTGATGAGGCCGGGGAAGAAGAAGAAAATGAAAATGCCCTTGTTGTCAAAACAAAAGACAAGGAAAAAATCATGGGTTATAAGTGTACTAAATATATAGTCACTGTTAAAACAGATTCATCCGAAGAAACGACTGAATATTGGACAACAAATAAAATTAATGTAAACGCAGACGTCAATATTGGACTTGTAAGTGGCTTAAATTACTCAGGTGTTGAAGGGTTTCCCCTTCGAATTTCTTGGACATTTGATGATTTAACTATGACTCAGGAGGCAACATATATTAACACAGATATTCCAGCGACTAGTAAATTTGAAATCCCAAGTACTTATGCTGCTAAAGATTTTTCCGAATCTCCACTAATGAAAATGACGGAAGAAGAAGAGGAAGAGTAGCGATTAAAATTATTGCCTTTGATCTAAAATTAACAACAAAGAATATTATTATCCGTATTATTGTCGAATGTTCAAAAACACGCTACTCATAGCGCTCATGCTACTATCGTTCATTGGAATTGGCCAAGCAGGATCAACCGCCGTGCTAGGTCAATGGCTCACGGAAATTGCAGATGCCAAAATTGAAATTTACCAAAAGCAAGGTAAGTTCCACGGCAGAGTGGTTTGGATTGCAGAACCAAATGACGAAGACGGCAAACCAAAAATTGACGAACATAACCCCGATCAAAAATTGGCAAAACGCCCGATTATGGGCATTGATATTTTACACGGTTTTACCTATGATGACGGAGAGTGGAGCGGCGGTTTTATTTATGATCCAAAAAAAGGTGAAACATACGAATGCAAACTTTGGATAGAAGATGGAACGCTAAAAGTTCGTGGCTATTTAGGATGGTTGTTCGATACCAAAACATGGACAAAAGTGAAATGAGCATTAAATTCAATTCTATTTTATGTCAATAGCAACGTCAGTTCGAGTGATTATCATTGAATGAAGCACATTCAAAATTTAACCTACCTAGCAATAACAAAAGATGTAAATGTCAGTTGGTCCCGATAGCTATCGGGAGGATTTAATTAATTACACAGCAATTAATTAAATCCTTATCGAGAACAAGTTTCAAACGATTTAGCAACTAAAGCCCAATACCTTTCAGCCGAAAAAATCAACCTTTTATCGGTCATTTTTATAACTTTGGTACGAAAAATGCATAACACCATTTAAGCGAGGAAGGCCAAAACCTTTACGAACAAATTCCTTACCTTGCGAAACATTTTATTTAGGCGTATGATTAGAATATTTACACTATTAGCATTCACGGTACTTACGATAAGTCAGGGGTTTGCGCAAAATCATGTTAATTACGACCGAGACACCAGGTGGTTCATAGGACTGAATGTTGGTGGAACTTGGACAACGCAAACCGAAGTTGATTATCGCGTTCGTGGTGGATATGGACTGACTTTCGGTAAGTCATTTGGTATGAATCAAGATAAGATCTTTTCATGGGATTTACGTGCACGTTTTTTACATGCACAATTTCAAGGACAGGCAACTGATCGTTATGCACTAGATAGTGCGTCTTCTGTTGGGTTGAACCTTTATGGTACGCCAACGTTGCAAACGTATCAAGATTCGTTAGGTTATTTTATTCCAAATTATAGAACCAATTTATTAAGCGGTTCAATAGAGTTGGTTTTAAATACCAATAGATTACGCCAGAATACTGGATGGAATCTTTCCGTCTTTGGCGGAATTGGAATCAAAGGATATCACACTGCCACTAACTTGGTGGATGACGATATTTTCTTGAATGAACCTACATATGATTATGACCAACTGCCTGCAAATCCTTCACAGTCAAATATCATTAATTTACAAGATGATGATTATGAAACCTCACTAGTTGGGGATGCATTTAATTATGAAGTAGATTGGGCACCAAGTTTTGGATTTGGAATTAGCAAGCAAGTTCATCCTGCTGTAGCAATTGGACTAGAGCATAAAATGACATGGACCCGTAATAATTTATTTGACGGAATGCCAAATGAATTTAGCGGAGGAACTTCGTTTGACAATGATATTTACCATTATACAGCCTTAACGTTTAAGTTTCACTTATTCCATGGGAGATATGATGAGGAACCAATTGTAGATGATCCAGATATTGAAGATTTTGATGATCCTGTAACTGATCCAATCATTGATCCGGTTACCAAGAAATTACCGATTGTAGATATTTATGATCCAAATGCAAGTCCGCATACAACATTAGAAAATTCGTTTAGAATTAAAGCGAATATTTATTATGTAGACAGTAAGGAAAAAGTTACGTTTAAGCAAGATGGAAATAGTAATACGAACTTTACATTTAATCCGTATACAGATCAGTTTGAGAGTCGTGTGATTTTACATCCCGGACAAAACTTGTTCGAGATTACAGGAACAAATGATGCAGGATCTGATTACGAGTCGGTGATTATTATTTACCAAAAAGAGGAGGAACCAAAAAATCCACCAATTGTTACAATAACAAATCCGCCGTATACGCCATACTACACTTCATCAAACATTTTTGGATTAGTGTCAACAGTGTTGAACGTAGATCGTAAATCTCAAATTCGTGTTTACTTGAATGGGGTTAATTTAAATGCCTTCAGTTATGATGGTACTGCGAAAGTTGTAAACGCATCTTTAAACTTAAATGAAGGAACAAATACGGTTACCGTTACTGCTACAAATGATGTAGGAAGTGATAGTAAAACTGTAGAGATTATTTACAGAAAACCAGATGCAGCGCAACCACCAATTGTGGACTTCGTGAACCCTGGAATGAATCCTCATTATACAAGTATTTCTTCCATTAACATTCGTGCAACAGCATTGCATGTGGCTTCTAAAGCTGGGTTAACTATAAGAGTAAACGGGAATCCTGTATCATCTTATTCTTTCAACACAAGTACGAAGGAAATTTATTTTAGTACTGCACTAATTGTAGGAGCCAATATTGTAGAAATTACAGGAGTGAATGAGGCCGGTTCAGATTTTGCGTCAACAACTATTATTTATAGTCGACCAGATGCGCCGCAACCACCAATTGTCACCTTTATTGATCCAGCAACGGATCCTATAATAGTGTATACACCTTCTTATAATGTTACTGCTAAAGTAGAGCATGTTGCATCTGCGGGTAATATTACATTAAAGATTAATGGAGTAGTATCTACACTTTTCTCTTATAGTGTGTCATCTGATATGATGAACTTCACAACAAGTTTGGTTGAAGGATCAAATGTGATTGAGATTAAAGGAGTAAACACAGATGGAATGGATGTAGAAACAACTACAATCATTTACAGAAGATCAATTCCTCAAGCGCCGCCAATTGTAGATATTACATATACAGCAGTTGACAATATTGAGTTTGAATCACCAAACATTACAGTTGTTGCCAATGTTTTAAATGTAGCTAGTGCGGCTGATATTAATGTAAGTGTAAATGGTGTTCCAACTGGAGCGTTTACCTATAACACGTATACTAAAGTATTGAATTTGCCAATCATGATGAATGAAGGCAGTAATATTGTTTCAATTTCTGGAACAAACGTTGCTGGAACAGATTCGGACATGAGAATCATCAAGTATAAAAAACCTGTTGTACCATGTCCACCAACTGTGAACTTCATTAATCCGCCAACTTCACCACATTTATCAGAAGTGGCAGCGTTTACGGTAACAGCAAATACAACGCATATTGATTCTAAAGGCCAAATTGTATTCAAACAAAACGGTGTATTAATTTCAGATGCTGCATATGCATTTATTGGTGGAAACCAAATTGTATACAACGCAACGTTGATTTCTGGAAGCAATATTTTTGAAGTCTCAGTAGAAAATGCTGATGGATCTGATTCAGATTTAGCAGTAATTAATTACGAGAAAGATGATGTCCCTTGTTTAATACCAACGGTGGGATATATTTCTCCAGTACCTTATTCTACTGTAGAGGAGCCTAACGTAACAATTGATGCACAAATCAACAATCATTCACCAGGAACAACGGTTGAATTAAGATTGAATGGTGTGAGTCAAGGTTATATGGTTTATAATGGTGAAACGTCAATTGCGTCTAAAGCAATTACCTTATTAGAAGGTTCAAATGCAGTAAACGTAATTGTAACAAATGAGTGCGGAACCAATCAAGCGACATTCACTTTAATATATGAAGCGCCAGACGCACCTTGTTATGATCCTACTTTAACAGCCGCAGGTGAAACTTCTTTCACAACGTTGGCAGAAGTGGTTTCAGTAGTGGCAATTGCAACACATGTTGCAAACGCTGATGAGTTAACCATTAAACTAAATGGAAGTGATATTCCATTTGCATTTGATGCGGGGACTGGTACAATTACCATTGCAGATGTAAACTTGTTAATTGGTAGCAATGCCGTTTCAATTACTGCAACTACAGATTGTGGAAGTGCTGTATTAGTTTACAATATCATCCGTGAAGAATGTAAGGTGCCAGTTATTTCTGGTGTAACTCCTATTAATGGAACAGCCACAGAAGCAGAATCAATTGTTGTTAATGCAACGATATCAAATGCTATAACTTCCGATATTGTTTTAATTTTAAATGGAGTTTCGCATGAGTTTTCTTATAATGAGGGAACAGATATTTTGACAGAAGCTTTAAACCTTAACGTAGGTTCAAATTCAATTGAGATTAGAGTTGAAAATGCTTGTGGAGTAGATATTCATAAAGTTGCAGTTCTGCGAGAAGTACCTTGCGAAACAATCGTAACAAGTTTATTATCGCCAGCTTCAAACACTGTTACGGCTCCTACGGATTCGTATAGTGTTACCTTGCATGCAAGTGGAGTAGAGAGTGCAGATCAAATTACAGCAACATTAAATGGTGCTTCAGTTACACCTTCATTCGATCTAATTTCTGGAAATATTGTATTGTCAGGATTGAGTTTAGAGAATGGTGAAAACACAGTAGTGGTTGCCATGTCTAATGGCTGTAGTGAAAGCACCGTAACTTATACGATTAACTATGTAGGATGTGAACCTCCAGTAATTATTATCAACAGTATCTATCCAGGTATGGTTGTTACTGAGGGCATTTTCAACTTAGCGGTAATTGTTACAAATGTGTCTGACGCTTCTGATATCGTTTTATTAGTAAATGGATTACCAGCAGATTTTGATTTTGAACCAGTAACACATCTATTAACTGCTGAATTCCCCTTATTGGACGGAAGCAATAGAGTAGACATACAAGCCAATGGATGTGAAACTGTATCTGCAGATGCGAGTTTAACTTATGAGACACCTTGCGACAAGATTTCGCATACTTTAATGTCTCCAAGTGTAATACCAACAGTTTCAGTTGAAAGTGATTATGAAATTACATTGAGCACTTTCGGTGTTGACAATGCAGGTCAGATCATGGTAAAATTGAACGGTACTGCAATTCCATTCATGTTTAATCCTGAGTCGAAGATTATTACTATTTCTAGTATTACTTTGATTGACGGAACGAATAACGTGATTGTAAACTTGGAAAATGACTGTAGTTCAGATGTTGTGAATTACTCCATCACTTATAACGGATGTGATCCACCAGTAATAACATTGGGTGCAAATCCAAGTGCTGTAACAGAATCATTGTATAACTTCCAAGCGAATGTTTCAAATGTCGGGATTTCTGGCGCGATTCAAGTCTTGTTAAATGACGCACCAGTGCCGTTCATATTCGATCCGGTTTCAGGTGGTGTAAATGCAAACATGACCTTAGCCGAAGGAAGCAATACAATACGTATAACTGCTAATGGATGTGAAAGCGCAAGCAAAGCATTCACTGTGAACTATACCATTCCTTGTACACCCGTTTCATATACATTAGGTAGTCCTTCATCACTTTCTGCTGAAAGCGCGGAAGGCACTTACAACATTAATTTGGTTGTACAACATGTAAACACAGGAGGTATTAATGTAACCAACGGAGGATTGCCAATTCCATTTACATTGAGTGGTAGCATTTTATCAATAAATGGAATCAACTTAAAAGATGGCGCTAATACAATTGTAGTGCGTTTGGTAAATCCTTGTAGTAATGAGACTATTACGTATACAATTACACATGATGATTGTAGCACGCCAAGTGTCAACTTATCTGCAAATCCATTAACTGCTGGAGCGCCTATCTACAATTTTGTAGGTACAGTAACAAATATTGATGCGAAGGCTCAGTTATTATTGACATTGAATGGAACTGTAAAACCATTTGCTTATGATGCTGGTAGTGGAACCGTAACTGCAATGTTAAGCTTGAACGAAGGTGTTAACACCATTGAGTTAACTGCAAATGGTTGCGAAACAGCTAAGAACAAGATTCAGGTGAGATACACATTACCATGTGCATCAGTTTCATATAGTTTAGTTTCACCAAGTACATTGGTTTCTTCAACAGAAGAAGAGTCAATTGCATTAAGCTTGAATACGGCAAACGTTTCGGAAGAAACAATTTCTGCAACATTAAACGGAAGTGCAATTGCGCATACGTTTGCAGGTGGAGTAATTGCGATTGGAAGTATTCCTTTAGCTGAAGGTTCAAATACAGTAGCAATTACATTTGGAAATGAATGTAGCTCTGAAACAGTAACCTATACAATTGATCATGATCATTGTGATATTCCAGAAATTATTATCAATGGATTAACTGATGGAATGGTTTTAGTAGAGCAAGATTTAGTATTCTTTGCAACAATACTCAACATTGAAGATCCGGGAGATATTATCTTAAGGTTTAACGGTGTAGCTGTTCCATTCGAATATGATATGGGAATGCAACAATTAGAAGCGCCTTTAGTTTTAAATGATGGTTCTAATGAGATTGAAATTATTGTAAATGGTTGCGAGCGTGTAACAGGTGGAGTAGATGTAGTGTATGATGCGCCATGTGCACCGCCAACTTATACAATGGTTTCTCCAACGGAATCTGTTATTACCATTGAGGGTGATACATATACCGTTTCGTTGAATGTTGAACATGTAACTGAGGCTCAAATTTCAATTTCTTTAAACGGAGCAGCAATTGATTTTACTTATTCATCAGGAACCGTGATTTTTGAAATGCCATACATTTCAATTCCAACAAATACGGCAATTGTAACATTAGAAAATGATTGTGGAACTACCAAAGCTACTTATGTAGTTACTTATATCTTAGAAGAAGAAAACTGTGTTCCAGAGGTTTCGGCGACATTCAGTGCAGACAATAAATCAGCAACAGCCTTGTCTGACAAAGCGTTGATTAATGTCATCTTAAATTTACATGATGGTACCACACAGTTGTTAACAGATGTGGACGGAATGACAGGAACATTTTCTGCAACTGGTGAAAAAGCTGGTAGCTGTATTGTAGGTGTTTGGATTCGTTCAGGATGTAATATGAGTGCTGCAGGTGAACCATTTGGAGATTATGTAGCCAACCCAGGTTGGGATGGTGTATGTGAAGAACCTTGTTCACCAATTACGCACACGTTAATTACGCCAAATAGATTAAGCACTGCAACAACTGTTAATCCTTATACTATTATTTTAGGAACAGCAAACGTTGAAGATGCAGGTGATGTAACAGCCTTAGTGAATGGTGTAAGCAGATCAGTTAGTTTTGATGGTACACGTGTTACTTTATCTGGAATTACATTACAAGCAGGTTCAAATACAATTCAGTTTAATTTGAGTAATGATTGTAGTACTGAAACAGTAACGTATACAATTTCATTAACTGTCCCAGGTGGTATTGCTCCAGGTGAGGATGACGGTGGAAAAACAGATGGATTAGGAACTGATGGAGTTGGAACTGGCGGTGGCGGTGGAACCAAGGTGCAAGAAGTAATTGCTCCTAAAATCACTCCAGTTAGTCCAATTACAACAAAAGTTACAGTGAAGTCTCAAACCTTAACGTTGAAAACAAAAGTAACAAATGTTAAAAGCAAATCTGAGATTAAACTATTGGTTAACGGTGTAAATACATCAGCCTTTAATTATAACAGTTCAACCCAACAATTGGCGGCTGTAATTCGATTAAACCAAGGTGTTAATTCTATCAAAGTTACAGCAGACAATGGTAAAAAAACTTCATTGACGTACTATGTAACGTATAAGAAACAAGCAGCACAGCAAACTGGAAACGGTGGTAATAATGGTGGCACATTTGGAAATCAACAAGGGACGAGTTTAACTCCTAAGTTGACGAGAATGTCGCCTAAGATTAGTACATCAACTACGAGTAAGCCAACTTATATTGTTAAAACGTTAGCAACGAATGTAATGTCTAAATCCAATTTAACATTAACTATTAACGGGACTAAAACAACAAACTTTACCTTTAGTTCTGCTTCTAAAACTATGTCGGCTACGGTTAGGTTGCGTGAAGGTGCAAATACGATTAAAGTTGATGCCGTTAATGGGAATAAAAAGGCGTCTACTTCATATATGATTACATATAAAAAACCAGCAAAAAACTTAGGGACTGGTACACAGCAAAATAATAACGGCGGCGGTGGTCAGCAAGTTGCTAAAAAACCAGTGTTCAGAAATGTGAATCCTGCTTCATCCACTAAAACGGTGAAAAGTCCAACGTTTGTGCTTAAAACTAAAATTACAAACGTAAAAAGTAAGTCTGGAATCACACTTACAGTAA
Source organism: Crocinitomix sp. (assembly GCA_047623705.1). Taxonomy (GTDB): domain Bacteria; phylum Bacteroidota; class Bacteroidia; order Flavobacteriales_D; family Crocinitomicaceae; genus Crocinitomix. The sequence continues at coordinate 32,432 of JBLHOW010000018.1, read as the reverse complement.
ACGGTGTTAGAATGACGAGTTTTACATTCAACACAATTTCTGGTGAATTAGTGTCAACCTTAAAATTAAAAGCAGGTTCAAATACAATTCGTATCAGCGCTAAAAACGGAAATCAAGTAGCAACAACAAGCTATACTGTTAAATATGTGGCAAGTGGTGGAACAATAAAGCCAGCTGACGATATAAAGGAGGAAGATAAAAAACCATTAGGCGCACCAGCGAATAAAGGCGGTCTTAAACGTGGCTAAAATTCACGCTTTGACAGAGGTAAAAAAAAAAAGCGCCCGGCAATTAAAATTGTCGGGCGCTTTTTCGATTTGGTTTAACTAGTTTCCATTGTCGTTAAAAATCCAATTTCGTTTTAATTCATAATAGTGTAAAGTGTTGATCATAAGCGCGTTTTTAGATGTTTTCAATCGCAATCTAAACTAAAAAAGTAAACCTTGGGAGATATATTGGGCGTAGAGTTGTATCTTTTTATTAAAATGTATTAAAAACAGATTTAATGGTTTTCCAATGTAATTTGTATTTTTAGAAGAAACTTATTAAGGTTCTTCTAAAAAGGATGTGACATAATAAGATAGAACCATGAAAAATCGGGTGAAATGATTTGATCAAAATAGCGACTTAAATCAGTGAACCATAATACATTTAGGAAATGAAATTAAAAGCAATAGTAGTAGATGACGAGGATTTGGCAAGAAAGAATCTCACTATGTTATTACATGATTACTGTGAGGATGTTGAAGTAATTGCTGATGCGGGTAATATTACCACAGCCAAACAAAAAATAGAAGAATTGAAACCAGATGTGGTTTTTCTTGACATTCGTATGCCAAGTGGGTCAGAAGGGTTTGATTTATTAGATACAATTGAAAATAGAGATTTTTTAGTCGTATTCGTTACGGCATTTAAAGATTACGCCTTGCGTGCTTTCAACGCAAATGCAATTCACTACGTTTTAAAACCCGTTGATATTGATGATTTAATTCGGGCGGTGGCTAAAATTAAAGAAGCACGTGCTACATTTACGCAAAACCCAGGTAATTTTGATACCTATTTTGAGTCAATAAAAAATCTTTCCTCGTCAATGGATTCTCAAGGCTATGGAAATAAAGTAGCCATAAGCCATACCAAAGGGATTAAATTGATTGACATTAATGATATTATGTACTTAGAGGCTTCGGGGAACTGTACTATATTGTATTTCGCAGATGGTACACGTTATTTGGATACACGTACCTTAAAAATTTATGAAGGTATTTTAACTCCAGCCATTTTTTATCGCATTCATAAATCGCATATCGTTAATATGGACTATTTGAAAGAATATTTAAATGAAGATGGGCATTTTGCAATTTTAAAGAATGGTAAACTCCTTTCAGTTGCAAGAAACCGCGTTTCTAGTTTTGTTAAAACGCTTAAATCCTTATAATTAGGTGAAGTTTATTCTCGTTGCACTAGCAGCACTATTCTCATTATTTTCTTTCGCGCAGCAGTATGATGTTAAAAGTTATACGGTTGAAGACGGATTGGCCATATCACAAGTAAAGGATATTTGTCAAGATGAACATGGCTATTTATGGATTGGAACAACGTCAGGATTAAGTCGCTATGATGGCGTTGAGTTTAAAAACTATTTTATTGATGATGGACTACTAGATAATCTAGTGCGAACTATTTATATTAGTGAAAAAGGAAAATTGTGGATTGCGACTGCTGATGGAGTCACAATATTTGACCAACAAAAATTCACCTCTTATAAATTCAACGAACCCTATACAATTACTGATATATTTGAGTTGCAAGGTGAAATGTATTTTGGCACTTATGAAGGATTAGTTCAATTAAAAAACGGCATATTTATTCAGGTTGGACAAGAGGAATCGTATGAATACAATATACGTTCAGGTGTGAATTATAAGGATTCTATTATAATTTGCGGAACTAAAAAGGGATTGTATACATGGGATGGGGATGAATTCGAACACCTTTTAATCCCAGGTTATGAAGAGATTTACATACGGTCGGTTGATGTGCGTAATGACATTTTATATGTTACGTGCGTTGAAGTGGGATTATTTTCATATAATTTATCCACTAAGGAAATTATAAGTTATAATTTAAATCACAACTATGCTTCTGATGTGGTTTTTAGCGAAAATTCAATTTTCGGAATCAGTAAATATCGCGGTGCTTTCTTAATCAATAATAAAGATACGCTCTATTTTGACGATTCAAATGGGTTGATGGGCCCAGGGTTGGAATGTGTTTTTAAAGATAAGGAAGGTAATATTTGGATGGGAACTGATGGAAGTGGTTTATTGCGCTTTTCAGGCACATCAATTGTTAGTTATACAACAAAGGAGGGCTTAGGAAGCGACAAAGTAATGTCGGTTACGCAAGATACAAGTGGTGGATTCATTTTCGGTACTTTCGATAATGGGGTTACGTTGTTTCGATCGAATGGAATTGAATATATCAGGAATCGAGGAGGTGTGATTTTTCATAATACGGTGTGGAGTACTTTTCAAGATTCTTTGAATAGAACTTGGCTTGGAACTTCACGGGGATTGGCAATATTAGACGAGAATAATAAATCAGTAGCCCACCCATTGCTCGGAATAGAAACACAGCCTAAAATAAGAACTATGGTTCTGGCTGGTGATAGAAAAACAATGCTTTTGGCAGGGAATACAGGTTTAATTGTTATGACCGAGGACTCAGTCTATATGCGTCATTTAGAATTAAATATAAACAAACTTTATGTCTTAAATGGAACAGTCTATTGTGGAACAAGAGGAACAGGGCTGTATAAATTGGATGAATCAGATAACTTTGAATCTCTTGAACAATTTAAATTACCAGAAGCAACGATTAATGCGCTAACCTCTGACTTTCAGAATAACCTATGGATTGGTACCGAAAACGGGTTGTATGTCATGCAGGAGAATCAAAATATTTTTCGGTTTAATTTATTTGAAAGGAATGATCGCTCAAAAAACATATTGAGTTTGATTACGGCTAAAGATGGAAGCGTTTGGGCTGCAGGTATGCAGGGAGTTTATCAAGTTGCCTATGACGGGGAGGCTAAACGAGGATATACAGTCAAAAATTATGGTACGCCAGAAGGGTTAATTGATGAAGAGACGAACACAAATTCCCTTTATGAGGATTACAAAGGAAACATCTGGGTAGGAACACCCCGTGGACTTGCCAAAATTGATCCTGCGGCTAGCGAAAGTTTATTTAAGTATGAACTTCCAATGCTTCATATAACAGGTATGCGACTCTTCATGGACGAGTTTAATTATAGCGATTATACACATGTTCTAGATTCTGTTTTTAATGTGCCAACTTCTATTGAATTGCCACATAATAAAAATCATCTCACATTTGATTTTATTGGTATTAATCTTAAAAATCCGAATGCTGTTCAATATGAGTACCGCCTTATTGGTGTTAATGATATGTGGTCGCCGGTTAGGCGATCTAATTCTGCTAACTACTCATTTTTGCAACCTGGCGATTACACCTTTCAAGTAAGGGCAATGAATAAAAGTAGAGATTGGTCTGAAATACAAGAGCTAAGCTTTGTTATTCATCCGCCTTTTTGGAAATCATGGTGGTTCATTTCATTAATGGTGTTATTAGGTTTCCTTATTATTATTTATGTTTTCCAATCTAGAATCGGTGTTTTAAAACAAAAACAGGACAATGAACAATTAGAATTAAAAAATAGATTATTGTTTCTAGAGCAACGCTCGTTGAACGCAAGTATGAATAGGCATTTTATTTTTAACTCCTTAAACTCTATTCAATACTTTATTAATAGTTCTAACAAACGATCAGCTAATAAATTTCTTTCAAATTTTGCCAAATTAATCCGAATGAACTTGGATAGTTCTGCTGCCAATAACTTCATTGTCACCTTGCAAGAAGAGATAGAGCGTATTGAATTATACCTTGGCCTAGAAAAAATGCGTTTTTCAGATAAATTTGAATTCACGATTGACGTGTCATCTGCATTGGATACTGAATCCATTGAAATCCCTTCAATGATTCTGCAACCATTTGTAGAAAATAGCATTATCCATGGCGTTTTATCTTTAGAAAGAAAAGGGCAAATAGAGGTGAAAGTATACCAAGAATTTGGTGAAGTAGTTTTTGAGGTAGTTGATAATGGTTTGGGTATTGACAATAGTTTGGCTTTAAAAACAGAACAAATTGCCGGAGATCATGAATCTAAGGGAGTTGAAATTACAAATAGACGAATTGAAATATTACGCCGCCTAACTGGTGAAAACCTATTAATTATAGGTCCGTTTCAAATGAATGGTGATAATGATGAGTGTTTTGGAACAAAAGTTATCATTAAACTGGGTGGTGCAGAGAAGTTTCAAGAATAAAAGCGAAAATTATTTGCATTAACAGATATTTGTTTGTATCTTTGGTTTAACTAAAAGCCAATAGTGATTTTTAAGATGAAGAAATTTTTATACATATTGTCAATTTTAATAGCAGTTGTTCTGTTAGATTCTTGTACAAAAGAAGATGTTTTCCGTTGTGATGGAGATCATGACCCTTTTGGAGTAGAAAATTTTGATGATGAAGATTCTGATTCTCGTGGCGCACTTGATGAAAATGGTGGCGGAGGTATTGTTGATGATGACGAAGATGATGATGATGACGAAGATGGCGACGTAATTGTTGATGATGATGAAGATGATGATGATGACGAGCAAGATGATAATGAACAACTTGACGATCGTGTTGGAGACGACGACGAAGATTAGAAAAAGATAAAATTATAATTTATTATATATGAAAAGTTCAAGCGTTTATCGTTTGGACTTTTTTTTGTGACCTGTTTTTTGACTATTCAGTCAAATATAATTCAAGTCTTTTCTTTCAATTTCAAATACCTAACAATTTTGGTATGTAATTAATCCGATTTTATACCTAAAGCTTTATTATTATCTATTATATTGTGAATTATAAAACGTTTGAGACAACTACTCTGTTTTACATGCGTTTTATATAGACCTAGACGGTGTATTTGTTTAATCTACTACGAAATGAAGACCAGTCCTTTTCTTAAGAGTATAATAACGGGGTTCCTATTTTTAATAGGTACGACTCTTATTGCGCAAGATTGGACGCAGATAGGTTTAGATATTGATGGCGAAGCAGCAGGTGATCGAAGTGGAACATCAGTTAGTTTGAGTGGAAGTGGCAATTTTATTGCAATTGGCGCACCAACGAATGGAGGCGGAGGTCATGTAAGAGTTTATCAAAATATTTTAGATGTTTGGACACAAGTTGGCGCTGATATAGATGCCGAAGCTGCTGGTGATATATTTGGAACATCTGTAAGTATTAATGCGGCCGGTGATGTTGTTGCAATTGGTGCTCCAAACAATGATGGTGGAGGTGTTGATGCTGGACATACAAGAATTTATCAATTTTCTGCAGGTGTATGGACTCAAATAGGTGCGGATATTGATGGTGAAGCTGCAGGAGACCTTTCTGGAACATCTGTAAGTTTAAATAACGACGGTACTTTTGTTGCAATTGGCGCAACTATCAATACGGGCTCAGGCCCACAATCTGGTCATGTAAGAGTTTTTGAAAATGTAGCAGGTGTTTGGACACAAGTTGGCGCAGATATAGATGGTGAGGCTTCTTATGATTGGAGCGGTTGTGCAGTAAGTTTAAGTTCAGATGGAACCATTGTCGGAGTTGGTGCTTATAAAAATGACGGAATGGGATCGTTTTCAGGTCATGCAAGAGTTTATGAATTTGGTGGTGGAACATGGTCGCAAATTGGAGGTGACATGGATGGTGAAGCCGCTGGAGATGAATTTGGGAGAAGCATAAGTTTAAGTGGTAACGGTAGTGTTTTCGCTATAGGTGGGGCAAAAAACGACGGTGTTGGCGTAAATGCTGGACATGCAAGAGTATTTGAATATATTGGAGGCGTATGGAGCCAAATTGGTGGTGATTTAGACGGAGCAGCAGCAGATGATGATTATGGTTGGGCTGTTAGTTTAGATGAATTGGGACAGACTGTCGCAATTGGTGGCCCTAAAAATGATGAGTCAACTGCGGAATCTGGTCAGGTACGCGTTTTTGATAATATTGGAGGGGTTTGGATTCAGAAAGGAACCAATGTATTAGGCGAAATGATTTATGACCGCTCAGGTTGGTCCGTTGGTTTAGATGATGTTGGGAATATTCTAGCAGACGCAGCTTATGTGAATGATGGAACAGGAGTTTCTGCTGGTCACGTGCGTTTATATCGATTCGATTGCGATTCATTAATAACACCTTTTTCTGATACCACTTTATGTTTTGATCAACCATTGATATTGGACGCCACTTCAGCAATTGGCGCCGCAGTTAATTGGGACATGGGCGTGACAAATGGCATTCCGTTTTTCCCTGCTTCGGTAGGAGTAATTACATATACGGCTACTTCAGTTTCTCCAAGTGATTGTCCTTTAACAGTAGAGGTCACTGTATTAGCATTGCCTGTGGTAACCGCTACAGTTGACCCCATAGAGATTTGCATTGGGGAATCAGCAACTTTCACAGGTGGTGGTGCCGATTCATATGTATGGAATTCAGGTGTTACTGATGGAGTTGCATTTACACCAGTTGTCATTGGAACAAATACTTATACCGTCACGGGGACTGCACCAAATGGTTGTATTAATACAGCCACGGTAGATTTAACCGTTCATGCGCTTCCAATAGTTACTGCAACAGCTACGCCTGTTGAAATTTGTTTAGGCGAATCAATACTATTTACTGGAGGTGGTGCAGATACATACGTCTGGGATGGTGGTGCAACAGACGGTGTTCCATTTGTTCCTGCAACAGCAGGTACATTTACTTTCACCGTTACCGGAACAAATGCAACAACTGCATGTGAAAACACAGCTACGGTTGATGTCATTGTGAATGATAATCCTGTTGCAACAGCCACAGCTACTCCTGATGAAATTTGCTTAGGTGAATCCATAACCTTTACTGGAGGTGGAGCAGATACTTATGCATGGGATTTGGGCGTAACAGATGGTGTTGCATTTTTCCCAGCGGCTAGCGGAACATTTACGCATACAGTGATTGGAACAATAACAGCTACCGGTTGTACAAACTCAGAAACGATTGATGTAACCGTGCATAATCTTCCTATTGTGACGGCCACAGTTAGTCCAACAGAAATCTGTTTAGGGGAATCCGCGACATTTACTGGTGGTGGTGCAGCTTCTTACGCTTGGGACTTAGGCGTAACAGATGGTGTGCCTTTTATACCAGCTGCAGCAGGAACAGTTACCTATACAGTTATTGGAACTTCGGCAGATGGATGTGTGAACATAGCAACAGTTGATTTAATCGTAAATCCAACACCAATAGTTACGGCAACTGCAACACCTATTGAAATTTGCCTTGGAGAAACAATCACATTTACTGGGGGAGGTACTGACGTATATGTATGGGATGGTGGTGTAACTGATGGTATACCTTTTGCTCCAGCCACGGCCGGAACATTTACATACACCGTTACTGGAACAGACGCTATTACGGGATGTGAAAGCACTGCAACAATTGATGTCATTGTTAATGATCTACCAGCAGTAACGGCTTCCGCAGCACCGCATGAAATTTGTTTGGGTGAATCTATTGTTTTTACCGGAGGTGGAGCAGATACTTACGTTTGGGATTTAGGAGTTGTAGATGGAGTCGCATTTTTCCCAGCAGCAAGTGGAACATTTACGCATACAGTAATTGGTACAATTACCGCAACAGGTTGCACAAACTCAGAAACGGTTGATGTGACAATTCATGATCTTCCTGTCGTACTAGCATCCGTGAGTCCAACTGAAATATGTTTGGGTGAGTCGGCTACTTTTACAGGTGGTGGAGCGACTTCTTATGCATGGGACGCTGGTGTAACTGATGGCATACCTTTTATACCTGCAGCAGCTGGAACTTTCACCTATACTGTTACAGGTACTTCGGCTGAAGGATGTGAGAGTACAGCAACCGTTGATTTAATCATTAATCCTTTGCCAGTTGTTACGGCAACAGCAACACCTTCAGAAGTTTGTTTAGGTGAATCTATAACCCTTACCGGTGGTGGTGCAGATCTTTATGTATGGGATGGCGGCGTTACGGATGGTCTTGTATTTACGCCTGCGGCAACGGGAACAGTTACGTATACAGTAGTGGGTACGATTGGCGCAACTGGCTGTGAAAATATAGCAACTGTTGATATTACAGTTTATCCTAATCCAGTTGTTACGGCAACTGCTACTCCATCTGAAATCTGTATGGGCGAATCCATTATTTTTACCGGTGGTGGAGCAGATACCTACGTTTGGGATATGGGAGCGACTGATGGCACGCCATTTTTCCCAACAGATGCTGGAACATTTACATTTACGGTCATTGGTTATTTAGGACCAATTTTTTGTGAAAATACTAATTCAGTTACAGTAACGGTTTATGAATTACCAGAGGTTACTGCAACAGTTGAACCTTCTGAAATTTGCTTTGGCGAATCTGTTATTTTTACAGGAAGTGGCGCAGCTACATATATTTGGGATCATGATGTTGTGGATGGAGAACCGCATACACCCGATATGGATGGAATAATTACATATACCGTAATTGGTATTTCTTCGGATGGATGTCAACGCTCAACTGTAGTAGATGTTGTAGTACTTCCAGCACCCGATCTCACGGCAGAATTAGACACAATCATTAATACAGGTGGTACGGCTAATTTAATTGCCAACAGTTCTCTACCTGGCTCTTATGTTTGGAGCCCTGATTTCGAAATTGAATGTCCTACCTGCAATGTAACAACTGCAAGTCCTGGAAATGATGAAACTTTTATAGTACTGTTTACCGCTCAAAATGGCTGTTTTGCTTATGATACTGTTATAGTATTAGTCAATTATATTGAAGGGATTGGTGTTGCTTCTGGTTTTTCACCTAATGCAGATGGAATTAATGACGTCCTTTTTGTACAAGGATATAATTTGGATGAAGTGCATTTAGAGGTCTATAATAAATACGGCGAACGTGTTTTCGCGACATCTGATCAAGATATAGGTTGGGATGGAACCTATCGTAATAAAGACGAAAATCCAGGTGTATTTACATGGGTCTTAGATTATAATTTGGTTGATGGCCGAGTTGGGCGAATTAGTGGCAACACGACTTTGTTCCGATAAAACTGTCAGTACTCGGCCCAGTTATCAATCGAAATTCAATAGTTTTCAGACGTTTATACCCCCATTTATAGTTGATTGTACTTTACAAGGAGAATAAGAGTTTATTTAGTGTGATCCCATTACGAATAGAGTAAACGCTCCTTTCTTCTATAATATGGTTTTTCGTAACACTATTCAAGGATTAGACAGTTTATTGAAAAAAAGGAAGGCCACTTTACTGGCCTCCCTATTATTTAAACCTACATTCTCAACAATAATTTCCCTACACCACCAAGTCAAATTTATAGATCAAATGGGTTTAAGTAATGCTCTTCTGCAAAGATAGTGTTAAACCTTGCTTCTCAAGGAGCATTTATACCCTATGTAATAAGTGTAGTTAAATATCTGATAGATGCGTAATTACATGTGATAATTGAAATGGTTTCTACCTTGTTTTTAGTACTTCTAAAAGTTGTTCCCTTTTACGCTGAGACACCGGTACGATTTCTTGGTTTGACAATTTTAGTTCTCCACCGTTTCTCTTTAAGAATTGGTGGACATGTTTGAGGTTCACAATATGCGAATGATGGACTCTCAAAAAACCTCTATCCGCCAAAGCAATTTCATATTCCTTTAAATTTTTGGATGAATAAATTTCCCTGTTCTCAGTTAAAAAACATTTAGTATACCTGCCGTCGGCTTCGCACCTTATTAATTTATTAATCTCAACAAAATCAATCATAGTCTTTGAAACAATTGAAATAACATTGTTATTATGAGACTTTTTAATAAACGTTAATACCTCTTTCATTTGTTGCTGATTGACCTTATCTATTCGGTTTTGTGTGCGTTTGACAGCTTTTTGAAGTTCTTCTATACTTACCGGTTTCATCAAATAATCAATAGCTTCAAACTTAAATGCCTGGATGGCATATTTGTTATAGGCCGTAACGAAAATCACATCAAAATTAATGTTGGACAAGGATTCCATTAATTCGAAACCACTCATTTGTGGCATTTCAATGTCAAGAAATAATAAATCTATTTTTTCATTTTCAAGGAGTGTTCTTGCAGCTAAGGGTGATGTTTCAATTATAACTTCATCAATTTCTGGACAATACTTTTCAATTAGAATTTTTAACCCTTTACAATTTGCTTTAACATCATCAACAATAAGAGATCTAATCATATTTATTTGGTTTGTCTATACTTATGAGTTCAAATTTTTAGAAGTTGGCAATAAGTGAAAACTAAAACAATTTTTCAGCTCATTAATTATGTTCTCATTTTATTGGGATTTCGATTCTAACTTTAGTTCCAGAGCTTCTATTCGCATTATCATACTTGTCAATAATTTCCATGTTGATATTTAATTTTCTAATATGACTAAATAATGCTGCGCGTTCATTCGTGATCTCCATTCCCCTTGACTTATAGTTTACCCCCTTCAGTTTATTTCTTAAATACCCTGCCCGCTCTCTTCCGACTCCATTATCCTCAATTTCTCCTATAAGAATATTTCCCTCCATTGAAAATGAAATTTTCAATTTTCCTGAATGACTACTATTTTTTAAACCATGGTTGATTGCATTTTCAACAAAAGGTTGAAATAACATAGTTGGAATTTCAATTTGTGAATGAGAAACATCCATTTCGACACTAACTTCTAATTCAAATGGTTTATCAAATTGTAAGTTTTCTAAATTACAATATAGTTTTAACATTTTCAATTCATCTTCTAAACTGATTTCATCCACTTTTGAATACTCCAAAATTGTACGTAATAAATTTGAAAATAAGGACATATAGTGATTTGCTTCTTTTTCCTTTCCAGCAAGAAATAAGTGCTGTATGGAGCTCAAGCAATTAAAAATAAAGTGAGGGTTCATTTGTGCTTGAAGTGCTTTCATTTCAAGTCTTGACATTCTTCTCTCAAGATCAATTTCTTGCTTTTTACGGTTAACCTTTAAAATGTAAATCATTGCTCCTAAAATCAGGACAATAATGAACAAAATGAGTCCGATCAATGTCTTAAACTGTTCAGAAGCTTTTGATTCTAATTGACTTTTTTCTAATTCCAAAGACTTATTGTTCAATTCCATGACCTTTTTTTCAAGGTCATAGTTTACTTTGAGACTATTAACAGCAGCCAAATTTTCCTTCTGTTTGTAAATTTTAAAATAGTGGAGGCTTGAATCCAAGGCTAAAGTACTTTTTTCAAATGCTTTAATTTCTTGATAAAAAGCGGCCATATTACTCAATGCATGACTAATTATTCCTGAATCGTCCAATTTCTTGGCATAATTCAATGATATATTCAAGTATTTTTCCGTACTATCAATTTCATTCCACTCCAAATAACAAATAGCAATTCCTGAGGACGAATAAGAGGCAAATTCATAATGTTCTTCTTTTGCAAAAAAGTTATAGGCACGGTTATATCTTATATAAGCAGAATCATATGCTTCTTCAAAGAGAAAAATACCTCCCAAATTCGACTCACATGAATACCTCTCAAACGTATAGCCTATTCCAAATTGCTCGTGAAGTTCAATTGAATAAAGGTACTTTTTCTTAGCGAGAGCATTATTGCCAAGACCTTGGTAGGCCAGTGCCATTCCACTGTTCCCCGTAATCTGAAGATTTAAGTCGCCAACTTTTTTACCTAAATTATAGCCTTTCTCATACCAATCCAATGAATGTTGATAATCTTGAATCTCATGATTTAAATTCCCTAATTCAAAATAAAACGCACAAGTTATGAAATAGTCTTTTTGTACTTGTTTACGCTTAAGGGCATCATAACAGATTTCGGCTGCCTTGGAATAATTGGAACTTCTTTGATAATATTGAACCTCAATCAATTTATAAATGTAATCATTTGATAACCTAAACTTTTCTTGAGCAATTAAAAGTGCTTTTTTAGGATTTGTTAAGGCCAGTCTTCCTAAAGTTGTATACACTGTATCTGTATAAAACCTGTGTGAATTCGAATCCTTAATTTCCTTCGACATTGCAGAAAAAGAAAGAATATGCATACAAACAAAAAAGAGAACCTTCATAATTGAAATTGTACTGTTTCTATTCCAATTTAATCAAATTGAATCTCATCAAAAAACTTTTTCCAAAAAATCGTTTCATTATTGTTTAATCACCTTAAAAATACCATGCTCATTATCTAAAATCAGAAAATATAGCCCAGAACTATAATTTGAAATATCAAGTTCAATTTGGGAGGAGTTCGAGTTTTCCCATTGCTTTAAGTGTTTTCCATTAACATCCGTTAATATAATGCTGCTTACGCCGCTTAACTCTCCAGAAACAATTAACTTACTATTAGTGATGGTTGGATACACAGTTATATTTGGTTCTTCTAAAAACCCAGTACCTACCGTTGATGGTTTTTTCAATATACATTCTTCACTAAGTCCATTTTTCGTAGTAAATGTCAACTCAGAATTTGTTCCATCAAAATACAGCGTTACGTTTTCTGATCCGCTCTCAATTTCCCATTTACCGAAAACGGTAACAGTTACTTCATGTTCGTATGGTTCTTGATAATAAACATCCAAAGGAAATGAACCATATGTATACCAAGTCCCGTAATCCATTAATCCCAGATGAGGATCTGTGAAACCTACTTTAAGTTTGTTTTCTTCAAGGGGTGTAGTGAAAAGAACTCCAGCATTATCTACTTCTTTGATATACCCATAATCAATCGCATCATTTGCTTGATAAGCAACAATTCCCACTGTTGTGTCTGGTAAATATTTAACAACATGTAAAAAGTCATCAAACGCGTGTATTTCAAAAAGATCGTCAAAATCACTTGGCAAGTTTTCAGCTCCTGTTTTGCCTCCATTTACTTGAATACAATAAACCAAATTGAGATCTACTGGGTCAATTCCGTGATTCAACCAAGCTTTTGTGAAATTACCTTCTGTTGGACCTGAACCATTGTGACTTATTGAATTTTGATGTTGACGGACGATATTAAGTGCAACATCAGAATTATTATGTACATAATATGCATTATTTGCTGCATCTGTAAATCCCATATCGGGTGTCAAAGACGTATATGAATAATCTAATCCATTAATTGAATCTATGCCGACATATGTATAGGAATTAGTATCTAAAATCTTTGTTTGAAATAGTGTAGAATGTACCTCATGAATACCATCTGTGTTTTCAATATTATTAGTTAAGCACAATACATAATCATCAAAGAAGAAACTTGATTTTTTTAAGGACGTTAATTCATCCGTATTAATATCTTCATAGTCCAATGCAAATGCACCATAGTTACCATAATCACTGTTTATTAAAACATCTTTTGAATTAAATTTTCTGTCATGATTAACCTCATCCTCAATCTCGTCATTTGTTAAATAGTGAACTGTTGTACCTGGACGGTGTGACCAATTATACCCTCCCCATGATAAGCCACTTTCGGATCTCGGAGAATGAGAGTTTCCGTTAAGAATCTCCATGTAACCAGCTGAGTTATATCTACCAAAAACATTTTGATTTGAAGTTCCTTCGTAGTGCCAAATGTGCTTGCTTGTACCTTTTTGACTTACCATCCAACTATCAGTTTTGTGGATAGACATCCCAGCGTACGGGAATGAAAAGTTTCCGCTTAAAACAATATCATCCTCTAAATCTTCATCCAGAATATCAAGCATGATTTTCATTCCGCCCAGTGTATGATACAAAGACACGTCTACGCCTCTTTTCTTTATCAACCCATTTGTAATTATTGTTGAATCTAACTTGAACAAACGGGTAAATTCTTGACCACATTCTGAATTTTCAATGGGGTTACTTGCATAAGAATTAGCAAAAGCATAAGTCAACTTAACCAAATATTCGGTATTCGTAGGAAATCTTCCTGTAACCATGCTGGGCATACTGTAGCCTAAAGTATATTTTCGATAAGCCAATAATACCTCACGAATATTACTGGAAGCTTCAGCATTTATCTCATAAGTTGACTCATCCAAAATCCACTCAAGGGATGAAGCCGCCATTATTGCGCTAGCTCCATAATTACTAGGGTATGGCCCTCTATGGTGATAAGTCATATAGTCTGGTTTTATCATATCCGCCCAACCTGGAGCAATAGCCAATGCATTATTTAAAAAAGCCAAATAATGCTCCATATCACCTATTCGATCTGGAGATCCGTCTTCCTGACAAAGCACATAAATTAGTCTACATTCTCCTATACTTTTAATTCCATCAGCATTTGTCCCTGGCCAAACAAAATCAAACACAGGGTTTTCTGGCGACCAATAAAAAGAGAAATTGTCGAGGGCCTCCAAATGTATATCTAATCGGCCCGTGGAAAGCAATTCATCTCGCATAAGTAAAATACTATTCCCATAGGAAGCACTTCTCAAAATTGATGAACCACCAATGCCGTATACTTCTGATCCTGGAGAATAATAAGAACCTAAATCTGTATCACCATCTAAGCCTTTAGCCTCAATAAAGTCAAATACACTCAAAATAATTTCTAAAACTTCTGGATCTTCATAATGAGGATTTGGCTCTGCATCTGGACCAGTTATATTGTAAATAATGCATAACTCAATGAGTCTGGCTGTAAGAGCTTTTAACTCGTTTTTGTCTACATTAATAGTTAGGTCCCATGGGGCTCCTGGGTCATCAAAGTCGAATGAACTATAATTCGAGGCCCATGCATAATCCGAAATTATATAATTATACCTAATCATTACTTCTGGACGATCATAATCAACACCATTACCATCTAACCAACTAATGTATCGTTCACGGATTTCATTCAATTCAGTATCTTGACCAATTCCATTAATTGTTAGCAAAATAATTGTAATAAAACTGATAAAAATTTTCATAACTCTTCTTTTTGAATTTCAACATTAATTAGATCGAATTCCAAATCTACTTCCATCTTTTGCATTACCATAAATCAGATCATGTTATGTAATACCTGTCGCTGATTTTGTCATAAATGCAGCATATTTAAAAAATATTATTTTTGAATGCAGATGGAATTAATGACGTCCTTTTTGTACAAGGCTATAATTTGAAAGAAGTGCATTTAGAGGTCTATAATAAATACGGTGAAGGTGTTTTCGCAACATCTGATCAAGATATAGGTTGGGATGGAACCTATCGTAATAAAGACGAAAATCCGGGTGTATTTACATGGGTCTTAAATTATAATTTGGTTGATGGCCGAGTTGGGAGAATTAGTGGCAACACGACTTTGTTCTGATAAATTAGTCATTCCTAAAACACTCATAGTCAAAGGCAACTCAGCCGTTTTTAAAACGTTTATAGAGAACTTTATGTATATTGTTTGCGCTTAACCAGCCCTATTTAATTAAAATGAAAAAATTCAACTGTAAACCCTCGTCTTTATTGACCATTCTATTCCTATGTGGAATTTTTCAGCTTCATGCACAAGAGTTTATCAACGGAAGTTTTGAAGATAATGCTGGACTTGAAGGAATCAATATGACAAATCCTGCATTTAATGCATCTGTTGAAAACTGCATTGGATCTGAAGATTTTGGTGCAGGTGGCGTTCCTAATTTAGATTTAATTACAACATTTGGGTTGGGTACATATGCACCGGCATATGAAGGAGATTGGTTAGTTGGACTTCATAAAATTGACATTGTTGCGCTTGAACTAACAACCCCATTAACTACAGGAGATACCTATGTCATTTCATTTTGGAATAAATACGCATTTGGTGGTATTACAACAAATATGGAATTGGGCGCATCAGTTGGTGGCTTAGATTTTGGTACAGAAATAGCCTTAACATTCGAATATATCGTAGGAGCTTGGGCTTATGTTGAAGTAGAATTTGTAGCACCAAATGACGCTACACACATCACAGTAAGTTTGCATGAAGTTGGTGCAGAAACTTGGGTAGGTATAGATGATTTTAAATTTGTATGCAGCCCATTAACTGTAACTGCCCCAGTCACTGAAATTTGCTTTGGAGAAGAAATTACATTAAGCGCTACCTCAGAAAGTGGTGAACCAGTTACCTGGAGCGACGGTGTGATAAACGGCGTGCCTTTTGAACCAGGTTTAGGAACAACTATTTATACAGCATCAACAGATTCTCCTGATGATTGTGACGCTGAAGTTGAAGTAATAGTAAATGCATTACCTCCGGTGGATGCTGGACCAGATCTTGAAATTTGCTTAGGTGATGAAATAATATTGGAATCAGATGGCCCTGGGGTTGTTGCTTATTCGTGGGATGGTGGTGTAATAGATGGTGTGGCTTTTAGTCCGCCAGCAACAGCAACATATACCTTAACTGGAATAGGCCCATCTGGATGTACTGCTACAGATGAAATGACAGTAACCGTAAATCCCCTGCCAATAATTGATGCAGGAGAAGATTTTACGGTATGTGCTGGGGAGAGCGTTTCGCTCTCAGGTTCAGGTGCTGGTGTTGGTGGAACGTACGATTGGGATGGCGGTATCATTGATGGTGAATTATTTGCAACCTTAATTACAACAACCTACACTGTTACAGGAACAGATGCTAACGGATGTATAAATACAGATGACGTTACAATCAATGTTAATCCATTGCCATTAGTAGATGGCGGCCCTGATCAAATCATTTGTTTTGGTGATGAAACAGTCTTAGAAGCGATTGGTGCAGGCCCAGATGGTATTTATGTATGGGATTTAGGAATTATAGATGGCGAACCTTTTACACCTATCGAAACGTTAACTTACACAGTTACTGGAACGGATGATAATGGCTGTGAAAATGCCGATTTGGTTATCGTTACCGTGAGTGCTTTGCCAGAAATAAGTGCAGGGCCCGATTATGAAATATGCTTTGGAGATGAAACTATATTGAATGGCACAGGTGCCGGAATTGGTGGTATATATACATGGGATAGCGGTGTATTGAATGGCGTTTCATTTACACCTGGCGCTACAGCAACCTATATTGTAATTGGTGAAGATGCATTGGGTTGTATCGAATCAGATGAAATTACAATTACCGTAAATCCACTACCAATTATACTATTTACAGGTGATCAGTTAGCAGATTGTCCACCACTATTCGTAACATTTAATAGTCTTAATCCTGGCGATTCATTCCAATGGGAATTTGGAGACGGCAGCATAGGAGGCGGTTCTATCGTATCACATAATTATGACATAACAGGAGTTTATGACATTACATTAACTGTTACTTCTGCTGATGGATGCGTGAATTCAGATACTTACTATGATTATATCGAAGTGTATCCTGTTCCAACTGCGGCATTTACTTATTTTCCAGATGATGTTTATGTGTCCGATCCTCATGTTCGATTTAACAATCATTCAAGCAATGCTACATCTTACGTTTGGAACTTTGGAGATGAATCTTCTTTATCGGGTGAATTTGAACCAGAACACACTTACCCGGGAGTTGGTGATACACAATATTCCATTGAATTAGTGGTAAGTAACGAGTTTGGCTGTACAGATACGGCACAAAGAACTATTTTGATTAAAGAAGACGTCTTGTATTTTGTTCCAAATAGTTTTACGCCAGATGGAGATGCTTTTAATCAATATTTTAAACCTGTTTTTGTTTCAGGCTTAGATATCTATGATTATCATTTAATGATCTTTAATAGATGGGGTGAATTACTCTTTGAATCTTATGATGCTACTCATGGATGGGATGGAACCTATGGTGGACAATTAGTGGATGATGGAATCTATATTTGGACACTTGATTTTGGTGAAACCAAAAGTGATCAACGTCATAAGATCAACGGTCACATTAATCTGCTAAAATAAACGGTTAACTTCTCAATGGTTTAAAAAAAGAACCACCGAGTAAAATTACCCAGTGGTTCAATTCATAATTTGATCTGTTTTGAATTAAAGCTTATTTAATCAATAATTTTTCTTTCAATAAGACAGTTTCACCATCTCGAACTTCATAGATATAAAGGCCACTTTCAAAGCGACTTACATCTATCATTTTTTGCGATCCAATTATTGTGTTTCCGTTGTATACTTCACGTCCATTGATATCAAATATCACCAACTCCAGTTGAGTTGCAGCTGAAGAATTAGTTGGGTCAAGTACCGTAATGGTTACCATTTCGTCTGCTGGATTTGGAACTGTAGTAGCAGTAATTTGTCCAGAACTCATGGCTGAATTATTAGAAAAATTTGAACCATTATCTGTTCCGTTTCCATTACTTTTCCGCTCTGGGTCACAACTATTTTCAAAAAAGACTTCAATTGGATTTCCGTCGTCGTCAATTCCGTAAAATGAAACACTGGCATACTGGCCAAATACACTGAAACCTGGTTGCGGATAATCTCCTTTAAAGCAATTTGTTCCTCCTTCACCAACAGCGTCTTCGTCCAATTTTTCCTCGTTGACGAACACCTCTATGAATGCAGCTAAAATTGTAGCATAGTTGCTCGTGATGTCAAGCGCTGGATCAAATAGAGGATATTCAGTTTCGACACCATCTTTATCGACAACCTTAACTCCAATGAGCTCTTCAATTGCTTGCATACTAGCCCCGTCGCCATTAACAGACCAACAGAAGTTGAATTTACACGCACAATCAAGCTTAGCAGTAACTGTCCAATTGTTCTCGCATATTGTTATATTATCGACATCTACATATGTAACAACTACATTGTAAGATCCTGCCGCATCATAACAGACGCTAAACACGTTGTCAACGACTTCTGCGTCATCAAAATGAATCGTCTCTCCATTGGCTACAACGAACCAATAGTCCCATGGAAAATCATCTGAGCTTTCTATCATGGTAAAAATAACACAACAGCCGTCTGGATCTGCATAAGGTTCTATTTTCCATCCACCGTCCTGACAAAATTGGGCATAAGTGCCGAATCCGGATAACATAATAAATGCAGCAATAAGTACTTTTTTCATAATATTTTTATTTTGATAATTGCCTACTCTATTAATGGATTTTCGGCATCCTCCATTTTTATTTATAATCATTTTTCGAACTAATTCCATTGATACTTAAGAATTAATAAGGCCTAATGAATCAAAAGTTTCTTTTTAATGATTAAGGCATCTCCATCACGAATTTCATAGAAATAAAGACCACTTTCAAGGGCACTTACATCAATCATTTTTTGTATTCCAAGTGTTGTAGTTCCGCGGTAAACTTCGCGACCATTGATATCATGGATGATTAATTGGAGTTGATCTAAATCGGATGTATTTGTCGGATCTAGAACTGTAATCGTTACGTTTTCATCTGCTGGATTTGGGACTGTTGTGGTTGTCAACGGACTGTTAGCAAAGTTGCTTACAAGTTTTTCGGCCATTTTAGGGGCATGTTCTTCACCACAACCAGTAACTTCCACTTCAGTTGTAATTGTGCACCAATTATACTCATCTTCACCAATGATTTGATAATAAAAATACAGTTTAACTGTATAGGTGCCATCGTTTGGAAAATAATGTGTAATGAGGTGAGATGTAGTCCAGTCAAAGCCATCCGGATGACCAAAATCCCATTCGTATATAAAGCTATCGGGATCAATTTCTCCACATTCTCCATCTAAATGATCAAAAATAAAGACATATTCACAGTCACCAAAGTTATGGTTGAATAGATCATAATAAGTATTAATACAATCATCTAAATAACAGGACTCGCATTCTGCACTACAACCCGTAACTTCAATTAATTGTGATACCCTAGCAATGCATTCATCACCAGAGGCAGAGGAGTATAAAATAGTTGCAGTTATTCGATATTCACCAGCGCATAGAAACGAAGCGTCAACCGTTTCACCAGACGCCCCTCCATCTGGACCGTCAAAACCGAAACTCCAATTAATGGCATCAATCGTAATACCTTCACAGTCGTCCGAAATTTCAAAATCTGCGCTAAAAGAATAATTACAACCATCTTCAATAATTATATCTATCCCTGTTAAATCTACGCAGCCAGCGCAAGGTTCTGGACATTCTGTTATCCATGCTTCTTCGTTTATACACGTCCCTGATGGAATACCTTCACAAAATAATTCAACTTGAATTTCGTAAGGCGTACAAAGTTCCAAATCTGTCACAGTTGCCTCGAAAACACCTGCCTCCACTTCTGTTAGGGTGTAGGATGCAATTTCAAAAGGAACTCCACTGCCAAACTCTCTCACGCTAATTTCGTAAGTCGGATCTTCGCAAAAATCACGGGCAGGTAATTCCATTGATATTTCATCCGTCAATATTTCAATTAATTTAAATGATGAACAATCAAGCTCTGAGCAACTTGAGACTGTCACCTCAATAGTTTGTTCTTGGGTACATGGTTCTTCATCCCAGTCAACCGTATATTCAACTGTAGCGGTAACCGTATAGATCCCGTCTTCGGGGAAAACGTTCGTAATTGTATTTCCAACTCCAGTTCCATCTAGATGACCAAAATCCCACGTTTCAGAAAGAACCATAATTTCTCCACAGCTTGGGTCAATTGTATAATCCATTTTAAATTCATAATCACAAGCTTCTGCACCTGTAACGATAATTTCTTCTAAATCAACGCAGTTTTCGCAAGGAGGTCCGCAACCACCTTCAACTATTACCGTCCAATTGTTTTCGCATAATGTTGTTCCGAATGCATCTATATAGGTAACTACTACATTTTCTACTCCGGCTTCTTCAAAACAAATGGGAAAAATTATGGAATTATCGGCGTTAGTGTAGTTTACTCCTTCCGCCGTCACGATCCAAAAATTCCATGGAAAGTCAAGCGTACTTGGTAACATTTCAAATAGAATGCAACAGCTTTCGGGGTCTTGAACGGGTTCATTTGCCCATCCGCTATCAGGGCAACTAGGCTGCGCATGTGGGCCCAACCCTAGTAGTGTCATAAACGCTATGACTAATATATTTTTCATAATTTCGAGTTAAAAAATTGCCTACTCTTTTGATGGATTTTCGGCGACCTCCATTTTTCATTTTTCTAGTATTTGGGATTATAATTCTTCCACACACTCTTCAATAATTGCATTGTTGTGACCGCTGTGCAGCAGATTTAATTACTCTTTTTTATGTTGAATCTTTCGCAATTCAGTAACATACTATTGGGTACAAAAAAATTATGGGTGCTAGCTTATAAAAACTGAATTGATCTGAAAAGAATAAAAAAAGGGGCATTAACTTTTAATAAATGCCGCCTTCTCTTAAATAAGTCTTAATCTTTAATTAAAAATGGTTAATTCTGGAGCAGATGGGTCTCCTCCTAGTGTTGCGGTAACCGTTCCGCAATTTGTAGATGCATCCGTTTCGGTAGCGTTATAACCAAAAGGGCAACTTGCCCAAGGCACCTGAAGTCTTTCATTAAAGTCCGCTGGATTTGGTGGAATATCTTCAGATACACTTACAACTTCAACCCAATACCCTGACGCTGGCGTTACAGTAATGGTTGAATTAGGATGAACATGATGCGTTGTAACAGCTCCTGAGCAAGTACCATTCACTTCATGTACTTTAACGTATAATTCGCAATCTGTCTTATTATCAATTACGATTGGTGCAGATGGATAAGGTGGTCCTTGTGCGAAACTGACTGTTACAACAAGTAATAAGGATAATAATGTAATTAACTTTTTCATAAATTTTGGATTAAATAAAAAGCCTACTCTTTTTAATGGATTTTTGGCAACCTCCAGTTCTCGTTTTCTAGTATCTGGGACTAAAATCCCTCGGCGTCATCAGCTATAAAATCATTTCCACCATAAATCAGGTTTAATTGCTCTAGGGGAATTTCTTTCACATTAAATGCGTCGATTTTCTTTTTCATATCTTCTTTCTTTTTTTAATTGTGAATAATTTCAAGACCACCGTTTTGGCGGTTCTGTATTTCAGAACTTAAACAAGTAATACCTTGCGAACTTTTAGCGCAATTTGATATTTAAGGATGTTCGTCAGTCTAATTCTTTGCAGAAATAAACGAGATAGAAATGCTTGTAAATTGGATTAATGTTTAACTTCTATTAAACCAAAGCTAAGTTGAAAAAAACGGTGATTTTATCCCATGAGGATAAGTGGAGGTTTCGTGTGGAAAAAGCTACATCCCTTGAGGAAAGTTAATTTTATTGAAGGCCGAAAACTGGATTTTCGCAGGAAATAAATTGCTTGGGCGTACTTAAGATTTGGGTTTAAAATGGATTGGAAAACTAAACGTAACAGCTAAACCGTCTTTGTTTTCGACTGAGTCAAATGTTTTATAAGAGATTTCCGTTCCGTGTACTTGACCGATATTGTTTATTCGGTTAACAGTAATATCTGTGCTCATAGAACGGTTTAACTTGCTTGCAGAAAATGATGTTTGTGTCTTTGTTTTTCCGTTGTCACTAATTCTAATTTCAAGTTGGCCATTGTTGTGAACATAATCTATAGATATAATGCCATTTTCTACGCTCAACGCGCCATGTAATATTGCATTTTCAACTGCGGGTTGAATTAACATGGGCGGCACATAAATATCAGCGGTGTTAAGCTCCTCTGAAATATTGATTTTTGATTCGAACTTAAAATCGTGACTCAGTTTTTGCAATTCAATGTACTTTTTAATAAAATTGATATCCTTTTGTAGTGAAATAAAATTCACATCTGAAAACTCTAATGTATCACGCATGAGTTTACTGAAATTGCGCAGGTATGAGGCCGCCTGGTTTTTATTATTGCTGTAAATATAGCTTTCAATTGAGGTTAAGGCGTGAAAGAAAAAATGTGGATTTAATTGGGTCCGTAAAAACCGTTGTTGCAATTGGGCCGTTTCCAAATTTTTATTGGTTTCTCTTAATTTTGTTCGGGTACGGAACCAAAAAAGGCCAAAGGAAATTAATAATAAAAAGAAGCCAATTATATTGTAAAGCGTCAACTGTTGTTGATTAATTCGGTTTTCTTGTAGCTCAGTTTCAATGTTTAGTGTTTTAATTTCTTGCTGTTTTTTCCGGTTATCATATTTTTCAATAATTTCAGTTACTTTTTCTTTTTGTTTAGATCCATTAATGGCGTCTTTATATGCCGTTATTTCCGTTTGAATATTGAAGGCCGTTTTGTAATCAGAAATTTGCAGGTGACATTCTACCAAATATTCTCTATAAACATTCAATTGTCTTGGATTCTCTTCATACTCTAAACATAAATTGAAATATGAAATTGCCTTTTTTGATTGATTCAAATCTCTGTAGTTTAAACCTAAATACTCATATCTAGCCGCTTCACTTGATCCATTACTCTCGATTCTATTAGCAGCTTTCTCAAGGTAAAAGATGGACTTCTCATGCTCTTTTCTAAAATAATAAACTTCACCTAATCTTGACATAATATCCGGAAAGTACCAGTATTCATTATTATTAACCGCTATTTGTTTTGCTTCCAAATAAATATTGAGTGCACTTTCATAGTCGTTTTGTATGACACATAAATCGCCATAGGTCATAAGTGCAGCTATTAAGTATTCCTTTGAAGCAGTTTTAGCATTTAAAAAAACAATGGCCTTCTTGATGTAAATTATACCATCTGCGTGATTGTTTAATGCTAATGAGTACACCTCCGCAACTGAAATATATGAGAAGCCTGCATTTGTACTATCATTTAATAGTTCAAAGGTTTCAGCGGCTGCAAGAGCTGCTGAAATTGATTCGTCATATTCTTCAGTATTTATTAATATATTACTTAATACAGATTGCGTAGATGCTATAATAGTATCATTAATTCTATCCTTTTCTTTGAGATTATAGTAGAGTTTACTTTTAGCAAGTTCAAATTTTCCCAATTGGTTTAATATGCTAGATGAATTAATTCTGGCTGAAGCAAGCTCATTGTAGTCTTCCATTTGTTTTGCAATTTCGAGCTCCTTATTACTATAGACCAATGCACTATCATTATTCAAGTCGCAGTAAAAACTAATGATGTCGCGAATGTTTCTAATTTCATCATATTTATTAGTGAAAGACAAGCCTTTCAAACTGTCCACTATTCTTTCTAAGTTTAAACTGTAATTATCAATCTGTTCAATAACTTCTTGATCTTGTGCTTTTGAACTGATAGAAACAAAGACTAACAGCAGACTAGTAATTTCTGATTTGATTCTCCAATTATTCATTTTTAAATTTTACTTAATATTCATTTTTTGATTGTCATCATTCTTTAAATGGTGGCAATTGTAATTTCATTCTGATTCGAATACTCAAAAAAGGTGCTGTCCAAAACCCATACAATCATTTAGTTGCAGAATTTGAATCGCAGAAATTATTTTAATAATGGGTTATGAATTAAGTTTTGGCAAAATCTAAATGGGGATAATAGTTAGAACGTAAAAAGTGACTGTTTATGATTTAATATTCATTTTTTCGTACAATTCTTTTTTAAATGATTTTCCAATGGGCACGGTGTCATCTGTTTTTAAATGAACCATTTGTTGCCGTTCATCTATGAATAAAATATAGTCAACATTTACACCGTAGCTGCTATGCGTTCTTATAAAACCGTCAGGCAAAATGTTGTTAATAACATGTTTTAATGAATCTCTGATAACGAAGGGTTTATTGTTCACATCCATTATCGTGACATAATTTTTTGTATCTACTTTAATTAATTTGATGTCCTTGAATTGCAAAACTTGAAGCTTTTCACCTGTACGTACGGTTAAAAACTCTTCACCAATTTTAACTTCGGGCTCATTTAATGTTTTTGGATTTTGGGCCTTTTTAAATAAAGCGAGTTCTATATTTGCTTTGAGATTTATAGGATCAACAGGCTTCACTAAATAACCGTCTGGTTTGGCGGCGACTGCTTCTGAAATTATGTCACTTTCACTTTGAGAGGTAATAAACAACACTGAAGCATCCGTATTTTCTTTAATATCTATAGCCAGTTGAATTCCATCATTATCACCTTGTATATTTATATCAATCAATACAATGTCGGGTTGCACTTTCTGAATTGCAGGCATAACCTGTTGAATAGTTTGACTTGTTCCAACAATTTGGTACCCCAAAGACATCACCTTCGCCTTTAATAATTTAAGGTGACTCGCATTATCTTCTACAATGAATATATTCATAGCTCCATGAATTTACTGTACTATATTAACGGACGGAATCTTTTAAACGTTGGTTAACGCGCATACAATCCAAGTATATTTATAGTGGTCTAAAAACCAATGGGGAGCAAAATCGTAACGTTTATTATAAGTAAAACAAGTTGATAACAAGAAATGTTACATTGAACAGGTTTAGTCATTTCACTCTTGTCAAATGGGGTAGATTACGAAATTAAAGTTACGGAATTTTTCATGGGTGTAATTATCCAATCATGAAATCATGAAAACTTTTAGGGTTTATTAACGTTAATTCAAACTTCGATATTGAGACGGGCTTAAACCTGTTTTAGATTTAAAAAGAATACTAAAGTGTTGCGGATATGAAAACCCTACGTTAAAGGCTACTTCACTAATTGTGCCACCTGAATTGAGCAAGGCACTTTTCGCATTTTCAATAAGATATGCGTGTATGTGATCCAATGCACTTTTACCAGTTTCTATACAAAGGAGATCACTTAAGTAAGAGCCGGACATATTGAGCGCTTCACCACACTTTTTTAGTGTTGGAATCCCCTCATTTTGTAATTCATTTGAATCGAAATATGTATTTAAAAATTGTTCAAACCGAGAGACAATATCTTTATTTATATTCGCTCGTGTATAAAATTGGCGATCAAAATAGCGGTTGCTGTATTTTAGAATCGTTCCCAGGTTATGGACAATTAAATCCTGCGAATGTTTGTCCAAATTTTGATCAATTTCTTGTTCTATTTTGTCTACAAGAGTTATTAGAAATTGCTTCTCTTTATCTGATAGATGCAAAGCCTCATTAACGTCATAATCGAAAAAGCTAAATCCTGAAATTTCTTTCCCAAGCGTTGATTTTCTGATCAAATCAGGATGAAATAGAATTGACCAACCAGAATCATCCAACTTTTCAATAGGATCAACAAATGATGTCACTTGATTGGGAGCTAAAAACACAAGTGTACCTTCTTCAAAATCGTATTCATTTCTACCATACTGAAAAGTAGTTCCTTTCATTGAAAGAAGGTATAAGTCGCTGGTCAGTTTGACTTTACTGAAATCAAAATCTACCTTGGGCCATTGCCTTATAACCGTAATAAGTGGATGCAGGGGCTTGCCCAACCCAAATAATTGGTTGACTTCAGAAATGTTTTT
The DNA here is from genome assembly GCA_047623705.1 of Crocinitomix sp. Lineage (GTDB taxonomy): Bacteria > Bacteroidota > Bacteroidia > Flavobacteriales_D > Crocinitomicaceae > Crocinitomix. Next base: position 5,926 of record JBLHOW010000018.1, on the reverse strand, counting down.
TATGTGGTAAAATTCAGCCATTTATCTTAATAAGAAACTCCCGTCATTTCTTCCGACAGATCCCAAAGCTTTTTAGCCAAATTTTTGTCATGCGATAAAGGAGTTGATTTTACGACTAACGGATTACCACGCATCTCCATCATTTTAGCAGGGCCATAGTAATCTCCAGATTTTGAGTCTATATCTGTAGCCGCGCGTAAAGTCGGAAGTGTTCCCATTTGCACCGTTTGCGCAACGATATTGCCTAAGAATTTAGCCAAACCTGAATGCCGATCTAATTCTGTTTTTGTCCAACCCGGGTGAGCAGCTGTAATTGTTGGGTAGTTGGCGTCTTCTTGTTGTCTTTCTGCCAGTTCATAGGCAAAATATAAATTGGCCAATTTACTATCACTATAAGCCTTTGTGGTTTTATACTTTCTGCTCTCCCAATTAATGTCACTGAAGTCAATATTTCCTTGACGGTGTGCAATACTTGATGTTACAACTAATCTGGAATTATTAGTTTTTATTAAGAGCGGCATTAAATGTCCTGTCAATGCAAAATGTCCAAAATGGTTCGTTCCCATTTGAATTTCAAATCCGTCATCTGTTTTAGAATAAGGGCACATCATAATACCTGCATTATTAATTAAAATATCCAGTTGATTATGACTAGCGGAGTAGTTATCAGCAAATGATTTGATGCTTGTTGAATTATTTAAATCCAATTCTTGTACCTGAATTTTTGCATTGGGGAATGCCTTTCGAATTTCTGCTGCAACAGTTTCGCCTTTTTTAACATTACGAACCGCCATAACAACTGTTGCATTTTTTTCAGCTAATACTTTTGCTGCTTCTTTCCCCAAACCACTAGATGCTCCAGTAATGATAATCGTTTTACCTGCTTGATCCGAGATGTTTTCAGTATTCCAATTTGATTTTGCCATGAACTAGTATTTGTTTATAGAACAAAGCTATGTCAATTAAGTTTGCTCGAAGTACTTAAATCGCAGAAGCTTGAATACAATTCGCTGAAATGGAATTTTAATGGGGTAAATAGGCTAAAGGATTTTCCCTCAAAAGATATTGATCAATCAATAAAGTGAAGAGTTTATATCCTGAAAAACTGCAATTAACCATTTTAAATTGCGTATTATTTAGTAACTGATTTCAAGAGCTTATTTTTCAACAGCTTTAGTAAACCAATTGAGATAAGCAAAATTATAAGGCCGAAAACACTCCATTTCAGGAGCTTAAATAGCTCGCAAAGGTGTACTGTTAATGAGGTAACTATTGGGGCAGATTTTAGTAAATAAATAATGCTAATATTCTCGAATGTATCAAAAATGAATGCAATAAAAGGAAGCATTCTTATCCATACTTGCTCCTTTTTTTTGTAAAGAAGCGACAATATAATTGCATAGAAAGTGGCATATACTAATGGGTAAACAACATCTACGAACATTTCTGTATGAATGTAGTAAGCGGCTGATTCTGTTCCATAATCGTTAATCATCTGGACTGTTCGATCAGGGTTATAACCAAATGTTAAATCAACGACACCGATCTCTTTATGGCAAGTCGGTTAATTTCGGACGCGGCATTTGGTAAAATAACTATATTAAATAGCATGTAAAATCCCAAAAACAGAAACATTGTCTTTAAACTGGCTATTCGAGTAATAAACGCATCAAGCTTTAATAAAATCATTGGTTAAACGATTTTGAGTGGATTAATAAGTGCAATGTAGAAAGAAAGGTTTAAAAAACGAATACAATCTTTAACAATGCTTTGGGTATGGTTTTTTATTTAGCCTAGAGCTTCACCAATTTCAAGTTATAATTTTCCCATGGCTCCATATCAATTCGTTTGGTATTCGCTAAAACTTCACTCCATGCTTGTTGCTTGAGCCAGTCTCCGTTTTGCCCAGCAGTGTTTCGTTTTGTGAGATAATCGTCGATCCACATATATTGCTTTGATTGGAGTAGGGCGTCATCTAATTCTGGCGCGCCAAAATCGACTTGAGCAAAAGTTTCCGGGTAAAATCCAAGTAGGGTAATTAAAAGCAATAATCAATTCATGCTTAAAAGTTAAGGATTTTGAAGAGAATATGCTAATAAGGGATTTGTAGCGGAATATTCGTTTTGAACTTTTACGGGATTTATTTTTAAGGATGATTTTTCTTTTAAGTAATTCATGATAAAAGTCAGAATAAAAATAGAGGATATTCATGTCTTTTATTTAAGACTTTGCTTAATTTTGCCCAAAACTAGAAAGATATGTTTTCTAAATCATGTGAATATGGCTTAAGGGCAATGATTTATATTGCGCAACAGAGCAATGATAAAAATCGCGTTAGTCTCATTGAGATTGCTGAAAAAATTAATTCTCCTGCACCATTTACAGCTAAAATATTACAACAATTAGTCAAAAATAAACTGATAAATTCAAATAAAGGACCCAATGGTGGTTTTGAAGTACCAATAGAGAAATTAGAGGTGATTAAACTAAGCGATATCGTAACCGTTTTGGACGGAGATACGGTTTTTGAAGGATGTGCATTAGGATTAAGTGAATGTGATGAGAAACACCCTTGCCCATTGCATTTCAAATTTGTGGAAATAAGAGAGCAATTGAAAACTATGTTGGAAAACTCAAGTCTTATGAACATGATAAAAGACGGTGATAGTCTTAATTTAAGGCTAAAGCGCTAAAATTTGACTCAATAAAGGATAAAAAGGTCTTAAAATACTTTATAGAAAAAGCACACGAAAACGAATAATAAAAAAAAGGAAAAATGAAAATAGATAAGGAAACACTAATTGGCGAAATCGTCTCAGAAGATTATCGCCTTGCAAGCTATTTTAAAGAGCAGAAAATAGACTTTTGCTGCAATGGAAATCGCAGTATAGAAACCGTTTGTGAATTGAATAATATTTCAATGGAAAAGATGTTGAATGAGATTGAATCCGCAATGCAAATAAGTTTAAAAGAAAATAATTATAGCGCTTGGGACATTGGTTTTTTATCCGAATATATCTATCAAAATCACCATACTTATGTTGAAGAAAAGATCATTGAAATAAAGCCTTATTTAGACAAAATTTGTGAGGTTCATGGTGCTGCTCATCCCGAATTATTTGAGATTAAGGAATTATTTATAGCCAGTGCGAATGAGTTAACCATGCACATGAAAAAAGAAGAATTAATGCTCTTTCCGTATTTCAAAAAATTAGCGAAGGCTGATAAAGAAGGCAGTGCAGCTAATTCTCGTCAGTTTGACACCCTTGAAAGCCCAATTTCTCAGATGCACAAAGAGCATGATAATGAAGGTGAACGGTTTAGAAAAATTGAAGCATTAACTAATAATTACACTCCTCCGGCAAATGCTTGTAGCACCTATCGCGTCAGTTTTTCTTTACTGAAAGCGTTTCAGGATGATTTACATAAACACATTCATTTGGAGAATAATATTCTGTTTAAAAAAGCGATTGAGTTAGAACAAAAAATCAAGATTAAAACAAAGGCATGAAAAAAATATGGATAGGATTTATTAGTGTGGTAGTGCTTTCCTTTATCACGCTAATTTGGGTCGGAACTGAAATTTATCAGACCCAACCACCAATACCTGACAAGGTGGTCGTCATAGAAACGGGGGAAATAATTTACACAAAAGCAGATATTCAAATAGGGCAAAACGTTTGGGAATCTATTGGAGGAATGGAAGTGGGTTCAATTTGGGGACACGGAAGTTATGTCGCTCCCGATTGGACAGCTGATTGGATACATAGAGAAGCAGTATTTATGCTTGATGCGTGGGCAGAATCCGACTTTCAAGCAGAATATGAAAATTTGGATGTAGAAAATAAGGCGCGTTTAAAGGCGCGTTTGATAAAGGACATCAAAACAAATTCATTTGATTCGACAAGTAATACGATCCGAATTTCGGAAAGAAGATATGCTGCGATTCAAAACAATGTTCTTCATTATTCGTCCATCTTTTCTGAAGGGAAGGAAGAATATGCCATTCCAGAAGGAGCATTGAAAGACCCTGAAAAATTAAGTCAATTAAATGCCTTCCTATTTTGGACTTCCTGGGCTGCAAGTACGAATCGACCTGATCAGGATTATACCTATACCTCTAATTGGCCCCACGAACCTTTAATCGGTAATACTATTACTGCCGATTCGCAAATATGGTCAGGTTTGTCCATTGTCCTCTTGCTTTTATTTATTGGTTTGCTAACCTATTATTATTTACGAAATCATGAGAAGGGCCGTGCGGTTTCGCAACCAGACAAAGATCCATTAGTAGGGATGAAATTAATGCGTTCTCAAAAAGCAGTTTTGAAATATTTCATTGTTATTTCTTTATTGATAGGATTACAGGTTGTATTGGGAGTTTTAACTGTTCATTATACGGTTGAAGGACAATCATTTTTTGGATTTGACTTAGCCAATTATCTACCTTATTCAGTCACACGAACTTGGCATACGCAATTGGCAGTTTTCTGGATTGCAGCAACTTGGTTGGCAACAGGATTGTTTTTAGCGCCAATGATTTCTGGTAGGACGTTTAAGTATCAGGTTTTTGGAATCAATTTCTTATTTGTAGCCTTAATAATTATCGTTTTAGGTTCAATGTTGGGAGAGTGGTTAGGAATCCATCAATTTTTAGATTTAACCACTAATTTCTTCTTTGGCCATCAAGGCTATGAGTACATGGATTTAGGTAGATTCTGGCAATTGTTTTTGGCAGTTGGATTGGTGTTGTGGGTGTTCATGGTAAGTCGTCATATTATTTATGCTATTCGAAAAAATGACGAATCAAAAAACTTGCTGATTATACTTTTGATTGCAGTTGTGGCTATTGGAATGTTCTTTTTCTCTGGTTTAATGTATGGCGAAAATAGTAGCTTACCCGTTATTAACTATTGGAGATGGTGGCTCGTTCATTTATGGGTCGAAGGATTTTTTGAGGTCTTTGCTACAGTTGTTATTGCCTTTATTTTCGCTAAAATGAATATTATTTCTGCTAAGACTGCTGGAAAAGTTTCGGTTGCTTCGGCGGCTATTTTCCTAAGTGGTGGAATCATTGGAACACTGCATCACCTTTACTATTCTGGCACACCCGTGCAAGCAATTGCATTAGGTGCAACTTTTAGTGCACTTGAATTGGTGCCGCTTACATTAATGGGTTTTGAAATTAGAGAAAATTGGAACCTCTTAAAAGGTAAAGCATGGATTCAAGTTTATAAATGGCCTATCTACTTTTTTATGGCTGTTGCTTTTTGGAATTTCGTTGGAGCAGGTGTTTTTGGATTTTTAATTAATCCTCCTTTGGCCTTATATTATATTCAAGGGTTAAATACCACGGCAGTTCATGCACATACGGCATTGTTTGGCGTTTATGGTTTGTTAGGTATGGGCTTTATTTTAATTTGTCTTCGCTTTTATTCTAAAAGAGTTTGGGACAGTAAAAAGTTGAAACGCGCATTTTGGTTCCTTAATATTGGATTAGCGGCAATGGTTTTATTAAGCCTCCTTCCAATCGGAATTATTCAAGCTTATACATCCATAACCGAAGGATATTCTTTTGCAAGGGATTCGGATCTTCTATATTCACCAACCGTGCAATTTCTAAAATGGATGCGAATGATTGGTGATATTATTTTCTCTGTTGGAATCTTTTATTTCTGTTGGTTTACAATTAAAGAATCAATCCATTGTTTTAAAAGAAAGGACGCGGGAGTTTAATCAAATTATTATAAAGATGAGAAAAGAGTCTTTCCTACAAGAGGAGGACTCTTTTTTTATTTAATTTTGTCTAGTCCTGAAATAGCGTTACACAAAAAGAACGTTATGGAAGAAGAAGAAAAAAAGAATTACGTTAAACGAAGTCAAAAAGACTATTCAATGTCTTTTAAACTGTCGGTTGTAGAGGAAA
>JBLHOW010000017.1:0-89820 GCA_047623705.1 Crocinitomix sp. | reverse complement strand
TATTTTCCGTAATCTGATGAAATTTCTATCCCAAACGTTCCAGCATCAATTGTAAAAGATAAAGGTTGGTCTGAAAAATTTTTCAAAGTATCTAATAAAAGCTTTGCAGGAATTGCAATTCTTCCATCTTCTCTTGACTCATCAGGGTTAACAACGGTTTTCATTGTGTTTTCCAAATCGGAAGCAGAAATAGTCAAAGCACCATTTTCGAGTTCAAATAGAAAATTGTCAAGAATGGGTAAGGAGTTACTGCTGTTTAATACACCGCTAATTCGCTGTAAATTTTTTAATAATGTAGAACTTGAAATAATGAAGTTCATAATGTTTCGTCGTTTAAGTTTAATTCAAACACAAATATAGCCGATAAAAACAGGAATATATTCTTTCAAAATCTTTTTTATTAACCGATTTCTTTTTTTGTCAACAATTTAGCGAATTCATATTATGACATAAAAAACTGCCTTTCTGTCACATAATGTTTAGTCTAAAAACCGCAATCTGACAAAATGGAGATGCTAATGACAGATTTTTGAGGTGGCATAAAGATTGACTATATGAGTTTGAGTTTAATTTAGAATAATAAAACAAATAATAATATGAGTAAAATAATAGGAATTGACCTTGGTACAACAAACTCTTGTGTTTCTGTTATGGAAGGAAATGAGCCAGTTGTAATTACGAACGCAGAGGGTAAACGAACTACACCATCTATTGTAGGGTTTATTGAAGGCGGCGAAAGAAAAGTTGGTGATTCAGCAAAAAGACAAGCAATTACGAACCCCACGAAAACGATTTATTCGATAAAGCGCTTTATGGGGACTACTTTTGATAATGTGTCAAAAGAAGTAGGCCGTGTTCCATACAAAGTGGTAAAAGGAGATAACAATACACCTCGTGTGAAAATTGATGATCGTCTTTATTCACCGCAAGAAATTTCAGCTATGATTCTTCAAAAGATGAAGAAAACAGCTGAGGATTATTTAGGACAGGATGTTAGCGAAGCAGTAATCACTGTACCTGCATACTTTAATGATGCACAACGTCAAGCAACAAAAGAAGCTGGCGAAATTGCAGGATTAACTGTAAAAAGAATTATCAATGAACCAACAGCAGCTGCTTTAGCTTATGGTTTAGATAAGAAAATGGATGATCAAAAAATTATCGTTTTTGATTTTGGTGGAGGAACACATGATGTTTCTGTTCTTGAATTAGGAGATGGTGTATTTGAAGTATTGTCTACAGATGGTGACACGCACTTAGGTGGAGATGACGTTGATGATAAAATTATCAACTGGTTGGCTGAAGAATTTAAAAATGATGAAGGAATTGACTTGCGTAAAGATCCAATGGCCTTACAACGTTTAAAAGAAGCAGCTGAAAAAGCTAAAATTGAATTGTCTGGAACGTCTCAAACTGAGATTAACTTGCCATATGTAACAGCTACTGCTTCAGGACCAAAACACTTGGTTAGAACTTTAACAAGAGCTTCTTTTGAGCAATTGATTGATGATTTAATTAAAAGAACAATTGAACCTTGTAAAACAGCATTAGATGCTGCTGGTTTATCAACTGGTGATATTGATGAAGTAATTTTGGTTGGAGGATCAACACGTATTCCTGCGATTCAAGATGCAGTAAAAAAATTCTTTGGTAAAGATCCTTCAAAAGGAGTAAATCCTGATGAGGTTGTAGCACTTGGTGCAGCAATTCAAGGAGGTGTATTGACAGGAGAGGTGAAAGATGTTCTTTTATTAGACGTTACACCATTGTCATTAGGAATCGAAACAATGGGGGGTGTAATGACGCGTTTAATTGAGTCGAACACAACTATTCCAACAAAAAAGTCAGAGACATTCTCAACGGCATCAGACAGTCAACCAGCAGTAGACATTCATGTCTTACAGGGAGAACGTCCAATGGCGAATGATAATAAGACTTTAGGAAGATTTCAGTTATCTGATATTCCACCAGCGCCAAGAGGAGTACCTAAAATTGAGGTAACTTTTGATATTGATGCCAATGGAATTATGAATATTTCAGCAAAAGATAGTGCAACTGGAAAAGAGCAATCAATTAAAATTGAAGCTTCATCTGGACTTTCTGATGACGAAATTGCAAGAATGAAGGCTGATGCTGAGGCAAATGCTGATGCAGATAACAAAAGAAAAGAAGAAGCGGATAAAATTAACGCGGCAGATTCATTGATTTTCCAAACGGAAAAACAATTGAGCGAGTATGGCGAAAAAATTCCTGCTGATAAGAAAGAAGCAATTGATGCTGCTTTAGTTGAGTTGAAAGCTGCGCACGAAGCGAAAGATTTTGCTGCAATTGACACTTCAATGGAGAAATTGAATACAGTATTCCAAGCGGCGTCACAAGACATGTATGCGCAAGATGGAGCTGGTGAAGCAACAGCAGATGCTGGAGGTGAACAAGGTGGAGATGAAACAGATGAAGGAGTGGCGGAAGATGTAGACTTTGAAGAGGTCAAAGAGGACTAACTCTTTGTATTAAATAATTAAATAACAGCGCCTTAGTTTATACAGGGCGCTGTTTATTGCCTTAAATCGGTTGAGATTCGCGAGAATCACAACCTTTTTTTTTGTCCTTAAAATAAAAAATAGTAAATTGCGGGGTTAATTGATTTTAATTTAAAAAAGCAGCTTTTTAAAATAACGAATATGAAAAAAAAATTACTACTTGGGTTAGCTATGGGACTTGGTACATTATCCTATGCACAATGCGACATTACAGGTCTCAACCCCATTATGTGCTTATCGGATACTCCGGTTGAAATGATCATTGATTCTCCAGGTGGCGCTTTTGTAGGCCCAGGTGTTTCAGGTGCTATATTTTCACCTGCTGATGCAGGATTAGGAGTTCACACGATTACAGTTTCAGCTCCGGGTGAAGGTTATACTTTCGCAGAAGGTGTTTTTGATCCAATTGATATCTCTTCTGGTGCCACGACTGTGAGTGGAATGGGAGATGATAATTATGTTGGTGCTTTACCAATTGGATTTAACTTTGTGTTTTTTGGAGCAACGTATACTGAATTCTATTTAGGTTCTAATGGATTCATGGGCTTTTCTCCAGGGATGCCAAGTGGATGTTGTTCAGGACAAAATATTCCAAATGGTTCTACACCGAATAACTTAATTGCATTTGCTTGGGAAGATTTAGATCCAGGAAATGGTGGTGCTCCAGTTGAAAACTTAGTGAGATATAAATTAACTGGTATTGCTCCAAGCAGAATATTGAGCATGGAGTTTTATAACGTTGATCACTGGTCAAATGGTGATAATGTAACATTACAGGTTCAACTTTATGAAACAACAAATTGTATTGAAATTCATAATACAATTCAACCTCAAGTTGGAACACATACACAAGGAATTGAAAACTTAACAGGAACAGAAGCTTATACACCACCAGGAAGAAATGCTTCAGGTTGGACAGGTTCTAACGACATGTGGCGTTTTTGTCCAAATGTTGGATGTGCTGGAGAAATTGAAGTAGAAGTAATTGCTGCACCTACTGTGACTGCAACAATTGATGAAATTGAAATTTGTTTAGGAGAAGAAGTTACGATTAATGTCACTGGAGATGCTGATTCTTATTACTTAGGTGCTGGAATCGAAGCTGGTGTTCCATTTACGCCAGAAATTACTGGAGAAAATGTATATATAGTTTCAGGAACGGATGAAGATGCAGGATGTATTGCTTCAAGTTTAGTATCTGTGTTTGTTCACGATATTCCTTACGTATATGCTGGAGATGATTTATCTGTATGTGAAGATGTTGAGTTTACTCTAGCCGCAATTGGTGATGATGCAACTTATGCATGGGATGGTGGAGCTGTTGATGGTGAACCAATGATGCAAGATGCTGGATCAGTGACTTATACTGTAACTGCAACTAATGCTGGTGGATGTGAAGCAACAAGTTCTGTGACTGTTGAATCTTTTGAAGTTCCAACGGGTACTGGTGTTGTAACAATGATGACTGGTATTGCTTATGATGGAGAGATTAATTTTACTCCTTCTGGCGGAACTGGAGGACCTTATACATTCTTATGGTCTAATGGAGCAACTACTGAAGACATAACGTCATTAGGTGTTGGATCTTATACTGTTACTGTTTCTGACGGTATGTGTGATTCTGATGTAACTTTCATTGTTGATTCACAAGCAAGTATTGCTTTAAATGAATTAGATAACTTAAAAGTATATCCTAATCCAGTAATTGATTTTGTTACTGTTGAGTTTGAAGGAACTTATAACTGGACATTATTTGATAATGCAGGAAAAATTGTTTCTACAGGTACTGCCAATGGAAAAGAGCAAATCTCTATGGAGAACTTAGCTACGGGTAATTACATGATGAAAGTTGAAGTTGACGGAAAACAATCTACAGTTGCTGTAGTTAAGAAGTAAGAATACCGAAAACTAGTAAAATATATAACTGCCGTTTCAATTTATTGAGGCGGCAGTTTTTTTTTAATAAAATAGAGAAGATGATTATTTTAATTGCGGTAGGAGTTATTTTTTGGATAATGGCACAAAAAAAAGGTTTGAGTCCAATTTTGTGGGCGCTTATTGCTGTCGCCAGTTATTTTGTTGCGCAACTTTTAGTAGGTTTTGCTGTAGGTTATTATAGTCCCTATTTGTTTAATAGTTATGCAACCATTTTGGTTGTTAGTCTAGTGTCAGGATCAGTAGGTGTATTCATTACTTGGTTCGCAATGATAAAGACAGCTAAAAATAAAGATGAGTTTAAGACTGACGATTTTAAAGATGATTTTTCAGATGTCTTAGATGATGAATACCTGGAAAAGCTTTAAGTTTTCTTAAAACTCTTGCTAAATCGTCATAGAGAAAACACGTGTGCTTGGCTTATTTCTGAGCAAACGAAGATCAAATGCCATACAAACATTCCGAACAAAAGGTCGCGCTTCTTCTGGTAATCGAATTCCATTTTCTGTAAATAGAACTAAGCCGTCCTTTTCCATTTCGCGTAAACGCTCAATACAGGCATCTAATTCAGGGAATTTAAGACGTTCTAACGTCCAATCCGTTTCAAAATGACACATGATATTTAAGATGTGCTCCCGAATCACTAAATCTTCTGCATTTAATAAATGACCGCGTAAAAGGGGCAATTCTCCCTCATTAACAATGGCCTGATATTCTTCAACCGTTTTAACATTTTGTGCAAAGCTAAACCATGAGTCACTGATTGAACTCATTCCTAAGCCAATCATAAGTTTTGTTTTTCCAGCAGTATAACCCATGAAATTTCTATGGAGAGATTTTTCAAGCATTGCTGCATGCATATTATCCGTTTTTAAGGCGAAATGATCCATACCAATTTCAACATAGCCAATTTCGTGGAGCATTCTTTTACCTTCTTCATAAAGTACACGCTTTTCATCCGCACTTGGTAAATCATTTTCATCATAACCACGTGAACCTACGCCTTTGATCCAAGGCACATGAGCGTAACTATAAAAAGCGATCCGGTCTGGTTTTAATAATCGTGTTTTTTCAATCGTATTTTTAATACTATCAAGCGTTTGATGTGGCAGCCCAAATACTAAATCATGGCTGACAGAGGTATAACCAATTTCACGTGATAAACGTGTTACTTCTTCAACATTTTCAAAAGGTTGAATTCGGTTAATGGTTTGCTGTACTTTTAAATCATAATCTTGAACGCCAAAGCTATTTCGACGATAACCTAAATCATATAGGGTTTTAAGATGCGCCTCAGAAGTATTATTGGGATGTCCTTCAAAACTGAACTCATACTCTTCACAACGGTCGGCATGTTTAAAAATGCCATCCATCATTTGTTTAAGGCGCTCAGGACTAAAAAAGGTCGGTGTACCACCGCCAAGATGCAGTTCTTTAATTCTAGGGCGCTCAGGCAATAGAGCACAATATAAATCCCATTCTTTTAGTAAAGAATCAATATAAGGTTCTTCAACTTCGTGGCGCTTAGTAATTCGCTTATGACATCCGCAAAACGTACACAAATTTTCGCAAAAAGGTAAATGAATGTAGATAGTTATCCCCTCGGTAGCATTGCTTTCTTCAAAAGCGGTTATCATGGTTGCTTTCCAATCAGCAAGCGCAATTCCATCTTTATTCCAATAAGGAACAGTAGGGTAACTCGTGTACCTTGGTCCAGGGATATTATACTTTTGAATAAGGGGATTAGACATCTTTTACAAATTATCTGCTTGAAACCATTCCGCGAAGCTATTGTCCGTTTCTTGAAGTTTACAGTATTTTAATTCAATTCCTTTTGGTAAATCCGGTAAAATTCTACCGACCATATCCACCAACATATTTTCACATGTGGGTTGATAGTCGCACAAGATGATTTTTGAAAATCCTGACTCTACTTCTGCGTATTTGGCGTGCGGCGAATTACCGTTTACCAATAAAACATGATCGAATTCATCAACAACGGCTGTGTTTATAATCTTTTTTAAGTCGCTAAAATCGATAATCATTCCGTTTTTAACGGCTGAATTATCATCAATAATAGGTCCTGTTATTGATACAGTCAGTTTATAGGAGTGCCCGTGTATATTGGCGCATTTCCCATCATAACCCCATAATGCATGAGCTGTTTCAAAGTCGAATATTTTTGTAACACGTAAGTTCACAGGATCAAATTTTAGTGGTTTACTATTTCTTTTGCAAATTTATCAAAAATTCATCAATGATATGCTTTTTAGCATGGGTCATTACAACAATTTTCCACCATGAGGGTGATTCAAAATTATCCGCAACAAGGTGGTATTTCTTTGCAAGGTCAGCTGATATATCTTTGGCATTTATAGCAACAATATTCATTTTAGGTTCTCTAAAATAGCGAATCTCCATTTGATCCAGACGATCACAAATATGGTCGGTCCGATCAATTAAATTCCCCATTAAATATTGCCAACCGGCATAGCCGTGCGTCATTAGAATCATCCAGATAGATACGGCATTTGCGCCAGACCGACTTCCGCAAAGCGTGAAGTCACTACCCTGTACGTAGGAAGCCTCTTCGGTTTGTGCATATTCCATTAATCCTTTTTTGCAAATAAAGATGCCTGTACCATAAGGTGCTTGCAACATTTTATGCCCATCAATTGTGACTGAATGGATGTCTGGATTTGCCAAGTTAAGTTTAAAATTATCGGCAGTGAATGGATAAATAAATCCACCAAAGGCGGCATCAATATGCGTGAAAAAATGCGCGCAATGTTTTTTAATGACTGCTAAAATTGGATCGGGTCGATCTACACTCCCGAACATGGTTGTGCCCATAGAGAGGTGAACAATTAAATAATTGATGCCATTTGCTTTGGCTTGGATCAATTTATTTTCCAAATCATTCAAGTCCCAACTTCTATTCTCATCAATGTCAACTTGAATTGATTTTATACCTAAAAGATTACAGCCCTTATGTGCCGAATAGTGCGCGTCTTCTGAAAACAAAAGACCAACTTCAGACAGTTCTGCTCCATGTTCTTTTTGAAAATAATTTCTAAAAATCCATTGTGCTTGAATGTTAGCTTCTGTTCCTCCAGTAGCAACATAGCCGTCATAATTACCTTCTTCAGCATTAAAAATATCCTCGGCACAAACTTTTATTAAATCAATTTCTAAGGCTTGTGTACCACTAAAATAAGATTCGCCAGCACTGTGAGTATGACATCCAATATGATTTGGATTAGCGATCAATACAGATAGGAAGGGGGCTTCATCTAAAAACGGTGCGTCAAAATAGAACTGTTCTTGATCTAAATAAGTTGCTGGAAGCCCTAGTATTTTCGTCTCACGATAATTAAGGTTCTTATTAAGTGCTGCAAAGACCGTTTCCTTAATAGCTGCTGAACTCTTTTTTTGCCACTTCATAAATTTATTTTTCATAAAAAAAAGCCCAGACATTTATCGTCTGGGCTTTAAAAATGTTTTATCTAGCCTCTTAATAAGAAGGGGCAGATTGCCAATCAATTAATTCAACCTCAAACAATAATGTTGAATTTGGTGGAATATCTCCCATATCAGCGTCACCATAGGCTAATGCTGGAGGGATAATTATTTTTCCTTTTCCGCCTTTTCCAAATGCTGGAATTCCTAATTGCCATCCTTGAATGAATCCGTTTAATGGATATACTAAAGGAATATTGTCTTTAGAACCGTCAAAGTTAAGTCCGTCTAATAAGTAACCTTGGTAAAAGATTGTGACTTCATCAGTTACAATTGGTCTTGCATCTCCTTCACCTGGTTTATCAATTACGATATACATTCCGTTTTCATCTGGCTCTTGAGATTCCCATGATTTTTCTTCAAGATAAACTTGCATATCGTCGAAGCTTGTTAAAGTAGAAACAACTAATTCCGGTTCTGGAATAACTTCTTCTGGTATAACCTCTTCAATAACGTCTACAACGTCATCAATAACAGCATCCTCTTGTCCTCCGCAAGCTAATAAAAACAATGCCGGAGCAAATAAGAATATTTTTTTCATAATAACTGATTTATAATTTGGCACGAAGATACTAAATAATCAAATAAAAGGATGCTTTATTCGCTGGAAATAGCCGTTAGAGTATAACCCTTTTTTTGGAACAAATCGATCAAACCGTTATCGCCGAATAAGTGCCCAGCACCAACAGCTATAAAACACGATTTGTCTTTCATTTCTTCCGCTAATTTTGGCACCCAGGCCCTGTTTCGATCATATAAAAACAGGTCAGCAAACTCCATAAATTCGGGAGATTGTTTATTCAATAAAGGAATTAATTTATCAACTTTTTCTTTCGAATAAAGTTCCATTAACTTCAGGGTGTTTTTAGCTTCCTTTTCATAATCACGAATGGATTCAATGATCATATCTGCCATCTTATCGGTGGGCACTTGATCAAAGAAACCCAATTGCTCTTCAATTGTTTCCAACCCAATTAATGGAATTTCTTTTTCGCCAGCAATCGACATAATAGTTAAGTCATATGATTTTGCCGTAGCTTCAAAGTAGTTTTGTGTAATGGTTTGCAATAGAAAAAAGGGTTTCATTGCACCGTAGGTTTGATCAAACTCTTGTGGCGTCATACCTTGTTCTTGATCCATAAATGCCAATAATTCAATCAATTGTTCATTTGTGAAATAACTATGCACAGTACCCGTGTCTAGAGACATTAATTGAAACGTTTTGAATGGATTTGGCATGCCGCCAACCTCCATTATAACGGCATCACTATTTTCGATTCGATCGGTTAAATTTTCAGAGAAACGATAATACTCTTCGTTAATCATATGCATGGTACCAAATAAATAGGATGTTTTTATATCGGCTCCTTCAACTTTCCAAAGCATTGATTGGCCATTTTTAACAATCACATCTTGTGATTGATCCTGATTTTGGTCAATTGCTGTTTCTGCAGTATTAGACGCACACGAAAGAAACGGCAATAAGAGTATTATATATGGAGTAAATCTTTTGCGCATTATTGATGTGTTAGTGAAACTAAATAATTGTTGGATGTTCCTTCAAGTTCAAGTGTGCAATTTAAACCTTCCTTTTCGGCATATTCTTTTAATAAATCGAAATCAATATATAACCATTTAAACCAATTTGATTCAACCTCTTTGTATTGCATTTTAAATTGCATTTCCCCTTTATAGGAACCGTTTAAATCAACCCACGTTGAGCCATCTTCTTCTAGATACAAATAAGTTATATCGGTTGAATCGCAATATGCTGTTCCGCCCGGTAATAGGAGTGCTTTTATTTGTTTTAAAAATCGAGGAAGGTTGTTTAATGTACCCGAAATTCCAATGCCGTTCATTAAAACTAAGAGGGTGTCATACTGACCACTTAATTCAAAAAAGTCAGCTTTTTCAGCATTTAACCCCATGCTCTTTAAATGCAGCACGGCTCCTTCCGAAGTATCAATGGCATGAACATCTAGTCCTTGCTTATGTAAAATGTAAGCATGACAACCTGCAGCGGCGCCAACATCCAAAATTTTTCCTTTGCACTGTTCCAAAGCTTTTTGCTCTAGTTCTGGCATCATTTCAGTGGTGCGAAAAAGATATTCAACAGGCATCACATCATCTTCGCAAAGATCAGCCATTACAGTTATGTTCTCTGAAAAACCATTGCTTGCAAAATCGCAAATGGCATAACCAAGGGGGTCTAATTCGAAATCCATTAAATATCGAAATCGTCAATGTTTTCAAATCCTCCGAATTCATCTTCATCTTCTCCAAATTCTGAGAAAATATCGTCAATGTCATTCCCTAAATCTGGGTTTTGTCCCATTCCCATAGCATTGGCCATGTCAATTTCTTTAGAGTCCTCATCAGGTGCAACACCAATTGATAAATAAAGTTCCGGTTCGGTGAATTCCTCAGGCATTATTTCTACCAATTCAATTAAGAAGCACCACATCTTTAAAAAGTCATAAACTAAAATAAGTTTTTGTCCTTTTGTACGTGCCACTGTAGTAATTGGAGTGTCCTTCATAATGAACGGAGCATTGATTTCAGTGCCTAATCCCATGTCCATAAGTGCAATTTCATGGCCTTTGTCCCAGTCGTCATTGCTAACATAAAATGAGGCCAATTGATCTCCAATAAAATCGAATGATGCTATAATTGCACGATAGAAAACTTCGAAGTTGTCTGATGGGTTGATGATAATATCTCTAAAAATATCCTCATCATTTTCCGTATCAATAAGTATTCTAAATTTATAAGACGACATTCCGCTTTTTTTTACAAAGATAATTAACTCAATGAGAATATTCGAAATGATTTCTTCTCAAATGTTCAACCTTTAATTGTTGGCAAGCTAGGATGTGTTTATTATTTTTCCTACCTTTATATATGCCTATGAGCGAAGTAGATATGAAATTGCAGAAACTTTATTATTCAATGGGTGAGGTTTCAGAAATGTTTAGTGTAAATGCTTCATTAATACGTTTTTGGGAAAAAGAATTTTCTATAATCAAACCTAAAAAGAATAAAAAAGGGAATCGATTATTTACACAAAAGGACATCAAAAACTTTCAATTAATCTATCAATTAGTGAAAATTGAAGGCTATACGCTTGAAGGTGCAAAGCAACGTTTAAAAAAAGGGAATAAATCTCAAATTGAACCAAATCAAGGAAATGTTGTATCAATGCTTGAAGAGATCAAGAAAGAATTGTTATTGATGCAAGACGGTTTATAGCTTTGGAATGATAATTGTTTAATTGAGGCTTGAGTTAAATAAATAAAAAATAATCATGAAAAGAAATCTGATATTTAGTCTTGTAGCCCTAATTTTTTTAGGTACAATGCTTTCTACCATGGGGGAAAAGGAGTCTAAAAAATTAGCTGGAACCGATAAATACAAAGTAATTCGAGTAGATGGTAGAATCATCTTTCAACGGACCGATTCTGAAATGAAAAAAGGAGATATTTTTTTATCAGGAACGGCTCTTTCATTTAAAACGCCACAAGCAAGAGCAGCTGTGATTAGCAGTATTAAAGGACGTTTTGTTATTTCACCATCAGAAAAAGGACAAACGAAAATTTTGCCTGCAGCAAATAATATTTCGTCGCGGTCAGGGGCTTTAATTAATATGATTGATTTGCAAAATCATTTTTCAGGTGATTACTTAGTGTTGGATGAAATTCAATTGGAAATAGGAGAAGAAAATTTCCCAATGGACGGCGAAAACTTTTTTTATATGAGTTTTACTTATAAGGGAGAAAAAATTAGAAAAAAATTAAAGAGTAATGAAGGAAACTTACTTTTAATTGAAAAAGAAGATTTATATAAAATAGACGGTGAATCAATTCCTGTTGAAACCATGAACATGTCACTTTATTACCGTCAAGGTGATAAATCAACGAAAATAAGTGAATTTAAACCTGTTTTTCCTGACCTAATAGAACTCAAAGAAGAAATTCAAATTATTAGAGAAGAGTTTGCTGATAAAGAGAGTGATACTCAAATTCAGGAAATTACAGCTTATTTAGGTGAGTTTTACGGTAAACCGCAAAAGGAAAACTTGAACGGTTGGCTAAAGCAAGAATTTGGCTTAGAATAGTTCACAATTTCAACGAATTCTTAACAATTGGCTGCAAATAATTAATTTCAGCTAAAAATGATTTCTAGACCCGCACATGTTTTTATCTTTGCGGAATGCAAGAGACAATTTTAATTTTAGATTTTGGTTCGCAGTACACGCAATTAATTGCTAGACGGCTAAGAGAACTGAATGTTTATTGTGAAATCACACCATGGAATAAGCCAAAAGAGCTAACCGAAAACATAAAAGGAGTTATTCTTTCTGGAAGTCCTTTTTCTGTGAGAGATGAAAATTCACCTGTTCCAGAAATTGAATTATACAAAGGCCAAATTCCTTTATTAGGCGTTTGTTTTGGAGCGCAATTTATGGCCAATCACTTTGGAGGCGAAGTAATGCCTTCAAAAATTCGAGAATATGGCCGTGCTAACTTAGCACATGTGGATCAAAACTCAGTTTTAATGCAAGGTGTTCGAGAGAATTCCCAAGTTTGGATGAGTCATGGAGATACGATTAAAACTATTCCAACAGACTTTAAAGTAATTTGTAGTACTGCAGATGTAGAATTTGCAGGTTTCAAAGTAGATAACGAGGATACATTTGGCATCCAATTTCACCCAGAGGTATACCATTCTGAAGATGGAAAACAAATCTTAGAAAACTTCATTGTAAACGTGTGTGGTTGTGACCAAAGTTGGACACCTGATTCGTTTATTGATGTAACTATTCAAGGATTAAAAGATAAAATTGGATCTGATAGTGTAATCTTAGGATTATCTGGAGGAGTAGATTCATCTGTAGCGGCTACATTATTGCATAAAGCAATTGGGTCTCAATTGCATTGCATTTTTGTTGACAATGGTTTGCTAAGGAAAAACGAATTTGAATCTGTTTTAGAATCATATAAAGGATTAGGATTAAATGTAAAAGGAGTAAACGCCAAGTCAAAATTTTACACTGCACTTGAAGGTGAATCTGATCCAGAGAAAAAAAGAAAATTAATTGGGGGTGTTTTTATTGATGTATTTGATGAAGAATCACAAAAAGTAAAAGACGCTAACTGGCTTGCTCAGGGTACAATTTACCCAGATGTAATAGAATCTGTTTCAGCAACAGGTGGACCGTCGGCTACTATTAAATCACACCATAATGTGGGTGGTTTACCTGATTATATGAAGTTACAAGTGGTTGAGCCTTTACGCCTTTTATTTAAAGATGAAGTGAGACGTGTAGGTAGAGCTTTAGGCATGCCAGAAGCAATCATTGGACGTCATCCATTTCCAGGCCCAGGTTTAGGAATTAGAATTTTAGGAGACATTACTGCTGAAAAGGTACGGATTTTGCAAGAGGTTGATCATGTCTTCATTGAAGGGTTAAAAAAGTGGAACCTTTATGATGAAGTATGGCAAGCTGGCGCAATATTGTTGCCCGTGCAAACAGTTGGTGTAATGGGAGATGAAAGAACATATGAAAAGGCTGTTGCGTTAAGAGCTGTAAGTTCAACAGATGGAATGACGGCAGATTGGTGTCATTTACCATATGATTTCTTGGCGAAAATGTCAAACGAAATTATTAATAATGTAAAAGGAATTAATCGGGTAACGTACGATATTAGTTCTAAACCGCCTGCCACAATTGAGTGGGAATAAGTACTTTGCGATATGCGTTTAATGTGGCTCCCGTGAATGCCAATAGAATGTTAAAAGAGATGAAAAGAATTATAGGATTAATTATTGTTTTAATTGGACTTGCGCTGCCTACGTTTGCGCAGCCTGACAATGCTGTTGTTGAAACAGTGGATGGTAAAAAGTATTACGTGCACATTGTTGCGCAAGGAAATACGCTTTACGGTATTCAACAATTGTATAAAACCAATGTTGAAACACTTTTGAAAGAAAATGAGGGCTTGTCTACCGATTTAACCGTTGGGCAAAAGATCTTAATTCCAATTAAGATTACAGATGACGACCACTACGGTAAACATATTGTTACGGAAGGTGAAACGCTATATGGAATTTCTAAAAAATACAAATGTTCAGTTGCTGATTTAAAGAGTCTCAACTCTAATCTAACAGATGGAATATCCCCCGGACAGGAACTTTTTGTGCCGAAAACTGGAAGTGGTGCAGCTCAAGTTGGAGAAGTAATTCAATCAGATCCAATTGTTAAAGACCCGATTGAAGACCCTGAACCAAAATACACTGTTTCTTATACTGATTCTATTGTGGAACATACCGTTTTACAACATGAAACAATGTATTCCATTGCCAAGCGATATATGGTAAGCGCCGATACGATTATGGCCTTAAATGGGATGCGTAATACACGAATTAAGAAAGGAAATGTATTGAAAATCCCGGTAAAGAATGTGAATTATGAGGTGATCGAAAAAGACTTAACTGAATTAATAAGTCCTGCAGATACTTCTGAATTTATTTATAAAGCGACAGAATTTAAAGAGTCTTATAGCGTTGCATTGCTCTTACCACTCATGCTCAGTAAAAATGATCGCGAAATGAGTAAGCCGCTTAAACTGGATCAAGTGCGTGAAATGTATCCGACAACAAAAATTGCTTTTGATTTTTATCAAGGATTTTTATTGGCGGCAGATTCCTTATCAAATGTGGGTTTATCTGTAGATATTTATGTTTATGATACGAAACGTGATACCAGTGCAATAGGCAAAATTTTTGGACAACCTGAATTTGAATCTATGGATTTAGTGGTTGGACCATTGTATGCAAGAACCATTAAATATACAGCAGCCTTATGTGCTAAAAAGCAAATTCGAATTGTGTTACCATTTAATTCAGATGCTGAAGTATTATATGAAAACCCTTATGTGTATAAAGGTGTTGCTTCTAATATGACCTTATTGGATGGAACGATTGATTATATCATAGAGAATCATAAGCATCACAATATTATTTTAATTAAACCAATATCAGCTTCGGATGTGGCGTTATACGAACGCGCACGAGAACGGTTTAATCAAAAAATTAAAGGGCAAACGGGGACATATAATGTCAGTATAATTGAATCGAGTGTAGGAAGTTCTAGTGGACGTGACTTAAATGCAAAGCTTAAAAAGGATACGACAAATGTATTTATCATTCCTTCGACCAATTTAAGATTTGTTTCGGGAGCCATGAGTACTTTAAATAAGGTAATCAACATGAACCCTTATTCTAAAAATCTTAACATAATAGCATTTGGCTTGGAAGATTGGAACAAGTATGTGGACTTAGATGTCAAATACAGAAATCGCACTCATCAGCATTATGCCTCTTATCGCTTTTTAGATTATGATTCAGAGCAGGGAGGGAATTTTATCCGTGCATTTCGTGGACATTACGGAACAGATCCGAATGTATATTCAAGCCAGGGATTTGATTATGGCATGTACTTTTTAAGCGCATTGCATTTGTATGGAACTAATTTTGATTTGTCAATAGCACAGCATCAAATGAAGTTGACACAAAATGAATTTAACTTTAGAACTGTTCAAGATGGTTCTGGAAGAGAAAACCAACGGGTTTGTATTGTGAAATATGATAATTACAAATTGGTACGACTCAAATAACAAAAACATTTTAAAAGCCTAGACGATAAATGTCTGGGCTTTTTTATTTCAAATACGTTTCGAATGACAAAATGGATTGGTGACCGCGTAAGTTTTGAAGATAATGCTGGTGCAACTACAATTGTAATTAACCCACTGCGTGTGTGGTGGAAAGAAGTTTTACTAACGATTTGGGTGGCGGGGTTTTCCTTCGTTGGTTTAGTCATGATTTATATGCTGTTAACTGGTTTCTCTAGTTTGAATTATGATGGTGCAGCTACTGAAAATCAAGTTGACAATCAAATTATTTACAGCATAGTATTTCTCGGGTTTTGGGCCTATTTTGAATATAAAACCCTTAAAGCATTGCTTTGGTATCGATTTGGGAAAGAATTAATTTTAATTGATAATGATGGCTTTTCACTTAAAAAGTCTATTCTTTCTTACGGAAGAGCACGCCGTTATTTCTTTGAGAATATGAAAGATTTTCATCAACGAAAAGATGAACCAACATCTTTTGGTAATTTCTTTGAAAATGCTTATTGGGCTTTAGGGACAGACGCCTTGGCATTTACACACAACGGCAAAGGGAAAACGTTTGCAAGGCGGATGGATGAAAAGACAGGGAAACTGCTTTTAAACCTGATTGATGATCGCGTTAAGAAACGTATCAAAAAAAGAAAATAATTCTTTAACGACTAATATTAAACACAGCCGTTTGCACGCGTTGTGTTTCAATACCTTCTATTGTTTCTTTCAATATTAATTGTTGCGCTGCATCCGATTCAAATACTTGTTTTACATTTTTAATTTGTGCCACTGGAACAAATTTCGCTTCCAAGAGTGATAGCAACGTTGCGCGTTCGAATTGTTCCACGGCATCTTGCAAATAAGAAGCTAAAGAAAGGCGGTTTTCAACGCGTGCGGCATTGTTCTCAAAATGTGGATGATCTGCTAATTCAGAAATATGCAAGATCTTGCAAAGGTTCATGAATTGCTTATTACTGCCAATGGCAAAAGTAATTGAACAAGAATCTTTCGTCGTAAAAAACTCACCATAAGGTGCAATATTCGGATGTTTACTGCCCATGCGCTTCGGGATATGTGCTTTCATTAACCAATTAGAGGCCTGATTCGCTAATGAAGCAACCGCAGAATCAAAAAGAGAAACCGAAACTAAACAACCCCCTTTTTGAGCTGCATCTCTCTGGTAAAGTGCTGTTAATATTCCCGCTTTTAATTGATGCCCCGCTAATAAATCAATTAAGGCAACAGGCATTTTAACAGGATCAGATCCTGGCGTTCCATTCATAGACATGAAACCAGATTCAGCTTGCAAAATGAGATCATAGGCCACCCGATCGCTGTCATGACCAAAACCTGTTATTTCGCCATAAATTAAGTTAGGATTCAGTTTGCTCAAAGTGGGGTAATCCAAGTTGAATTTTTCAGCATCACCAGATTTGAAATTGACGATTATTATATCAGCATCTGTTATATGAGCTTTCAGTTGACTTTGATCCGTAGGATTAGTAAAGTCCATAAAAATGGATTGCTTATGCCAATTAACAGCTGAATAATAAGCAGAAATACTTGCGTCTTTATCCTCGTTCGGTAGTTTCCATGAACGAGTTACATCACCGCCCGTTTTCTTATTCTCAACCTTGATAACCTGTGCACCTAATTCAGCAAAGAATAATCCAACGGAAGGGCCAGCTAAAACGCTTGCAATTTCTACCACCTTTAAATGCTTGAATTCTTGTTTCATAGCTGTTGATTCATATTTCGGTAATGCTATTTTGCACCGAATTGGTAGTTCTAAAATAAGCTTTATTACCTAAATTCGTGACATCCGAAATAAGGAATTTCTAAATGAAAAAAGAAAATTACATAGAAAACGCAACGGGTCTTAACCCAAAGTCCGTTAAAAAAACGATTGAACTGCTTGAAGAAGGAGCAACTATCCCATTTATTGCCCGCTATAGAAAAGAGCAAACCAATAATTTAGATGAGGTAGAAATTTTGAACATTCAAAATGCACTGGGAAGATTCTCTGAAATATCGAAACGGAAAGAATACATCCTTGGTGTACTTCAAGAAAAGGGAATAGCGAATGAAGAACTCCTAAAAAAAATCAATGAAAGTTTTGATTTGAATCGCTTGGAAGATCTTTATTTGCCTTATAAAACAAAACGAAAAACCAAAGCCGAACAAGCTAGAACAGCAGGGTTAACTGGTTTGGCTAAAATCATAATGAAGCAAGATAATGGCGACCCAATAGCCGCCGCACAACGCTTTAAACATAAAGATTATCCAACAGCCGAAGCAGCAATTGAGGGTGCTGCATTTATAATGGCAGATTGGATGAATGAGAATGAAGTTGTGCGTGAACGCATGCGTGCTTCCTTTATCGAACATGGCGTATTAACTTCTAAAGTTGTAAAAACGAAGAAAGAGCAAGCTGATAAATTTCGAGATTTCTTTGATTTTAGTCAACGCCTAAAAGGTTGTCCTTCTTATCGCTTATTAGCGGCCCTTAGAGGGAATGATGAAGGGTTTTTGCGAATTAAAATTGAACCGAATAAAGAATATGCTGTGAGTTGGTTGGAGCGTTTTTTTGTAAAGAATAGCAATCAGGCATCAACAATTGTGCAAGGCGCCATTAAAGATGCCTATAAGCGATTATTGCAACCCGCATTAGATACCGAAACCAAAAATCATTATAAAGCATTAGCAGACGACCAATCTATTGATACTTTTTCGAAAAACTTGGAAAAATTAATGTTGGCCGCGCCTGTTGGAAGCAAACGTACTTTGGCAATTGATCCTGGGTTTAAGTCAGGATGTAAGGTGGTTTGTTTGGATGAAAACGGCGATTTATTACACAATTGCAATATCTATCCGCATCCACCGCAGAAAGAAAGTTCAAAAGCTTCGGCTAAGATATTTCAATTGGTACAGTCCTATAAAATTGAGGTGATTGCGATTGGTGATGGTACGGCAGGTAGAGAAACGGAAGCTTTTATTAAGCGGGTACATTTCGATCGGGATTTGTCCGTTTTTATTGTTCGTGAGGATGGTGCATCCATATATTCGGCCTCAAAAATTGCAAGAGAAGAATTTCCATCTTACGACATTACAGTAAGAGGTGCCGTTTCAATTGGGCGGAGATTAATGGATCCCTTGGCGGAACTAGTTAAAATTGATCCAAAATCATTAGGGATAGGACAGTATCAGCATGATGTAAATCAAACTAAATTACAAAATCAACTCGACCATGTGGTGCGTATGGCGGTAAATAAAGTTGGCGTTAATTTGAATACGGCTTCAAAATATTTGTTGGCATATGTGTCTGGATTAGGTCCGAAATTGGCAGAAAACATTGTAGCACATAGAACAGCAAATGGCCCCTTTGATTCACGTGATAGTTTAAAAGAAGTGCCGCGTTTAGGCGCAAATGCTTTTCAACAAAGCGCCGGGTTTTTAAGAATTCGAAACGCAAAAAACCCATTAGATAATAGTGCTGTTCATCCTGAAAATTACAAATTGGTGCGTGATGGAATACGTAAGGCTGGCTTTAAATTAGAAGATGTAATTGGGCAAAAAGATAAAGTGGAAGTCCTAAAGGAAGAAATGCAGCGCCTTGCAACGAATGACATTGGAACATATACCTTAAATGATATTTTGACTGAGTTAGAAAAACCAGGAATAGACCCAAGAAAAAGCGCAAAAATATTTCAATTTTCAGAACAAATTAAAACTATTTCGGATTTAAAAATAGGCATGAAAGTAAATGGAATAGTGACCAATGTGACAGATTTTGGAGCATTCGTTAATATTGGAATCAAAGAAAACGGTTTGATTCATAAAACGCAATTGTCGGACGAATTTGTCTCGCAACCAACGGATTACATAAGTATTCATGATCAAGTCCAAATATTAATTATAAGTATTGATGAGGAGCGGAAACGGATTGGATTGTCACTTAAAAAGAGTGATTTGGCAGATTAATTTTTTAACATTTAAATTGGTGAAAAATGAGTACATTTACTTCCTATTCGGTGTCTAAATTTTAATAAAAGGACATTAGATCGCAAAAGTGAAAATAAAATGTCAGAAGAGAGAAGATTAACGACAGAGGAGAAAGCGTTAAAAATAAACTTGAGAAGTGATATATACGGCGCTTTTGCCGAAATTGGCGCTGGTCAAGAGGTCGCTGCAAATTTTTTTAAAGCAGGTGGATCTTCTGGTACGATAGCTTTTACACACTCAGCTTACGATATGAAAGTAAGCGATAGTTTATATGGGAAATGTAAACGTTATGTTTGTGAGGATCGCTTAATGCAAATGTTGGAGAAAGAGTATTCAACGTTGGAAACAACCCTTCATGAGCGTGCGGATTCAACCCAGTTTTTTGCATTTGCTAATACGGTTGAATCACTTAATTATCATAAAACAAATCAAGGACATGGTTGGATTGGCTTGAAATTTCAAGATCAGGTGAATCGACCACCAAATGAAATTGTGATGCATATAAAAATGCATGACACCAGTAATAAAAGACAACAAGAAGCACTTGGGATTTTAGGGGTGAACCTTATTCATGCCGCTTATTTTGAGCATAAAAGTATAGAGGATTTTTTAAATGCTTTGACCTATCGTTTGCCACGTTCACGTGTTGAGATTGATATGCTTCGCGTGTCAGGTTCCGATTTACAGAATTTGGATAACCGAATTATCGCCTTAAAATTGGTGAAAATGGGTTTGACAGACGCTACTATGTTTGACCAAAGTGGGGCTGTTTTACAACCAAGAACTGCATTGTATAAAAAGAATGTGCTTTTAATGCGCGGTCGTTTTAGACCTATGACAAAGGTGCATGTGGATATGATTGAGGCCGGAACAAAACAATATTTGGCCGAGGAAGATGTCGAAAAGCAGAATACTACTTTATTGCTGGAATTAACATTAAAAGATTTAACAGCAGACGGTAAAATTTCGGATACCGATTTTATTGATCGAGCAGAATTGCTTTGCTCAATGGGGTATACCGTAATGATAAGTAATTATCTCAAGCATTATAAAATGATTGAGTACTTGTCGTCTATTACAAGGAATAAGAAAATTGGTGTTTTGTTGGGAATCTATAACCTACAAACCATATTTGACGAAAAATATTATAATACCCTTAACGGTGGTTTATTAGAAGCTTTTGGTAGAGGATTCGGTCATAATATTAAGATGTACGTTTATCCTGCTTTAAATGTAGAAACAGGAGATATTTATAATGTAGATAACTTCGAAATTCCTGATCACTTAACAGGCTTGTTAGACTATATGTTGAAGACGAATAAGTTGGAGAATATCCATGAGTTCGATCAGCGTTTATTACACATTTTGTCTGATGATGTATTGTCCAAAATTCACTCAGGTGTATCGAATTGGGAAGATGATGTTCCTGAAAGTGTTATGAAGGCAATTAAGTTTTATCAGCTATTCGGATACCGCGTAGAGAAATTTAAGAAAGTTGCTGTGAAAACAAAAAGTTAAGCTAATCGTAAATTACTTTAATTAAATCTCCTTGCTCATATTTTTCCATATACATGGTTTTACCAGCCCTGTCATAAAATATCGTGAATCCCTCTAAAAATCCACTTTTATAGTTGACTTCCATATAGATTTGATCCAGGTCGGTGTATTTTTTGAAGCATTTCCCCGAAAAGGGAATATCGTCTAAAAATGAGCGTTTTTTAGTTTCTCCTGGACTACCAACGTGTTCTAATTCGGCACAGTCGCAAGACAATGGTGCGCCATCTCCTGTCCTTTTCTTCTGACCATCTTCATACACTTCTTTCACGAGTATATTTCCCATTTTATCAAAATAGGTTACAGTGCCATGTAATTTGCCGTTTAAAATTCCTTTTACAACATATTTCAAATCTGTGTTCGGATAATTAAGGATGCAAACACCAGTAAATAATGAATCATTTTTTGAAAAAACGCCTAAAGTATCCATTGCTAACTCGTCGCAGATGCACGTATCTTGGATAGCACTGTTCATCATGGTGCCCTCTTGAATTAAATCAACCTCAGGCTTGCTGTTATCGCATTGCGCAAATAAAATTAAAGAAAGGGTAATGAATAGAAAGATTTTCATTTTAAAATATTGATAACTCGTAAAAAGCGTTTAACATACCCGCTCGCATTATATCGGGTAATTGTAACACCATAATGTTTTTTAGAAGAACTGCTATGTATAAAATCAATCATGCCATTGGTGTTTTTAAGGATAATCCCAACATGACCAATTTGTCGCACGGCGGCATTCGTTCCAGTAAATAAAATTACATCTCCCGGATTTGATTCTGTTAAAACAACTTCTTTTCCTTTGTCTTTAAATCCTCTGCTGGTTCGAGAAACAGGAATACCAAAATGTTTAAACACATAGTGCACAAATCCAGAACAATCGAATCCGCTTTTAGAACTTCCACCCCACAAATAAGGAACGCCAATCAACTGTTGTGCAAAGTGTACAATACTATCGCGCTCAATAGGAACGGCAGTACTATCCGTTTCGGCTATGGCAGAAAAAGAAAACAGTGAAATAAATACAATTAAAAGCCATTTCATAGGCAACAAAATTAATATGTTTTATAACTTTAGATTACAAATTAAGTTACAAATGTCTAGAATAAAAAATGCACAAATCAGATATCGTATAATAGATCGCTGTATTGGCAACAAATTTAATCCATTTCCAACCAAGGAGGATTTAAGAAAGGCCTGCGAAGAAGCGCTTTTTGGGAGTGATGTGGGTTCTGATATTTGTGATTCAACAATTGAAAAAGATCTTCGTTCAATGCGTGTAGAATTGGATGCACCAATTAAGTACAGTAAGGTTCATAAAGGTTATTTTTATTCGGATGAAAACTATTCAATAGATAAAATTCCACTTTCAGAGGCCGATATAGAGGCCATTCGTTTCGCCTCAAGTACATTGATGCAATTTAGGGATGTGGGTTTATTTAAGCAATTTGGTTTTGCCATTGATAAGATTTTTGATCGGGTTCATATTTCAACGAATCCAACAGATGATTCGGTGGAAAATTTTGTGCAATTCGAAACGGTAAACGATAATGCTGGAGGTAATGAAATGCTACCAGATTTTTTGAAAGCCATTAAAGAAAAAATAGTCGTCACCTTTTTATATACCAGTTTTGTAAGTGAAAAAACGAAACCAAGAAAGGTTTTACCACTCTTGTTAAAAGAATATCGGAATAGATGGTATTTGATCTGTTATTCGCTGAATAAAAATAAGGTCATGACATTTGCCTTAGATCGAATGGAAAGTTTGGAATTAACAGAAGAGAACTACTATAAGCCCATTGATTTTAATCCGGATCACTATTTTAAAAATTCAATTGGTATTACCGCAAATGAAAACATTCCAGATAAAGTTGTGTTTAAAATAGATAAAGTAGGATCAAAATATTTGGTTTCACAACCTTTGCATACAAGTCAAAAATTAATTAAAGAAGGAACAAATAGAAATACATTTTCGTTAATGGTGATTGTTTCTGAAGAATTAAAACGCACCATTTTATCGTACGGCGCTCAAATTGAGGTTGTAAAGCCAAAAAGTTTAAGGGCAGAAATTCAAAATGCCGTGCTAGAAATGAACGAAATTTACGATTAAGAAGCCCACTTATAATTCATTCCTTTTTTACAGAATAAAATAAATCAAAAAAAAAGCCAATTTCATTGCATGGGTTGTGTTTTCTTTTTCTACTTTTGTCGTGGGTAAGTCCTGTACGACCAGCTCCTGTTTAATCCCCCAGGGTGGGAACACAGCAAGGGTAGATGGTTGAGCGGTGCGATATAGGTAGCTTACCCGCTTTTTGAACATAATTACATCTTAATATAAACAAAGCCATTAGTCAACCGACTAATGGCTTTGTTCTTTTATAAAAGGAGATAGCGAAATTTATTTCTTAGAATAATATTATCTTTCAGTGAAATTTAACCATTGCTTATGAAAACCCTATTATCTGTTTCTTGTTATTTACTTTTTGCAATACAGCTTTTTTCGCAGGATACACAAACTCTTACGAATAGTCAGGGAGTCGACATTATAATGACAGCACCTCTTGAATTTAAGGGAGCCTATGATCACAATGCATTTGTAGATTCGAAAGGTAGAGTTTATAAAACGGCTATGTCATTCAACGAAATAGCGGTTCAGGTATATGCGCCTGACCTTAGTCCTCTTTCGAGTCATAAGGTTAGTATCTCGGAGGCTGATTTTCCAGAAGGAATATGGTACAAATATTTCCGAACGCTTGAATTTATCCAGTTTTCAGATCAAATAGGATTGTCCATTACAATAAGAAATACGAAGAGCAACATTAAATCAAAGTTTATTCGATTCTTTGACGACGATTTTAAGTCAATAAGTGAAAGTTGGGAATTCATAAGTGCCCAATCATCAAACTCGGTAAGAGCGAGACATAATATGCCTAATTCAAAACTTGGAGATAGGGATGCTGGAATTAAACGTTTTTTGATTCACGACGATCAAGAAATATTTAGTCTTTATGGAATAGTTGAGGGGGATGCGGTTGTTTATAAAGCGATTTGGTATGATCAGGAAAGTAATTTATTTTATTCCGATATAGTAGACTTTGGTTCTGGTGAAAATGGGGAGGCGATACATAATGTCTTTTTTATGGGAGATGAAGGAATTGGCTGTTTTACGTCCAATGCGTTAGGTCAAAATTTTTTAAGAACAATCAATAGAGATGGAGTTTTGGATAAAAAGGAAATTACAATTGATAAATTGTATACCATGGATGTGTCTCAAAAATCGGATACAGAATTTTTTATTACTGGTATTAACGAAGAGTTTCATTTTCAATCCTACTATTATTCATTAGATGGTGTGAGCACAGAGATAACAAAGGGCAAGTTTTCTAATAATTTTGTGGGCGATTTGGCTGTAAAAGTAAAAGATGATCGTTTACTCATAATTCTTAATCTTTGGGATGGTGGATTTAAAGCTGGATGGAAGAAAGAAGGAAATACTCAGATTGCTGCTTTATTTTTTGACATTTCCTCAAACGAGCCAAAACTGCTTAAAGAGCGTAAGCTGCCAAAGGGCGATAATTTGGAATATGACGGAAGGGGTGTTGCTTTGCAAAAAGAAAGTAAGTTTTTGCCAATTGACTTCTACGGAAGTAGGGCGTTTTTCGTTTTGAAAAGTTATAATGACATTATAGAAAGGGCAGAATTGCCTTATGGTAAATTTTCTTACTTAGCATATGAAAATGGCTCTGGAATGTCCTCAAATAAATTTGTATTTGATTTAAATACGGGTAAACTGGCTAAATCAGAATTACAAGAAAATGAGGATGAGGTTACGGACCTTATAGAAAAACTGGTAACGAGTCGTTTTTATATTTCTAGAAGCACGAATGAAGACGCCGATAAAAAAACGAAAGGTCTTTTCTTGATTGGAGATAATTTCGAATTTAATGTGAAAAGACTGCTTTATGATTTACCGGCGATCAAGAAAATTTCTAAATATAAATTTAAGTATGTAGGGAAATATTTAAATCCATCTGGAGAAACATATGTTTACTTTTCAGCCATATCGGCTCCAGACGGATATTATTTTAGATTTCCAATTTAGAATAATTGAGTTGTTCTTATCTGCTGGATTACTATATAGCCCGCATTCTATTATTGCGTTTGTTATGCTCAACCTCTGCTAATCCTAATTCTTCCATCAATGGTGGAAGATACATGCCAAAACGACCTTTAAAGCCATTCTTTAAGCCATACCATCCACCAATAGGGTTGTCATCTGATCTTCCCCAATGTTCTACAGTACCTTCTTTGGTTTCTACCTTTTGATCTTTACTGCCCAATAGCATCCAATCGTCATGCTCTGTTAACATAGCATGCAAGTCAGCAATGCATCTATAATCATAATGCAAAATTGTTTTACCTACTGTGCACACAATAATTTCTCGCCCGTTTTTTTCGTCCACATACATTTCATAAGTTGAACTAAGTGGCGGCGTTTGTAATTTCCAAGGATTTTCTTTTGTTCTTTTTTCCATTATTTCATTTTTTTTAGACTTCAAAGCTTTACTGTGCTCGCACAATAGCTTTAGCGGTTACCAAGCGCTGTGGGGTATTTTATTAAGTTCCTAATTAATTGGTAACATATACCTGATTTTAAACCGTAAGAAAGGAATAATAGGGTAGGTTTCGCTTATTGTGAATTTATTTAATGCCATTTTAAAAGGAAAGGCCGATTCATTATCGTAACTATTTCTATTGTCCATATGCAATGCTATGCCCGCTCCGAATTCAAATTTTATTTTAGGGGAATTTTTTAGTTCGATATTTTGGCCAATTCCACTGCCAATGCTATAGTTCATTTTATCGTAGTACGGTCCGCCATCCTCATAATTGTTATCAACGTTTACACGATTTACACCAAGCCAAAACGGCACAAAAGTTTTATCATTTTTTAAGTAATGATTCCGATTATAATAAACTCCTATAGCAAAACGTTCAGCACCAATTGGAATATAAGAGCTGCTGATTTCAACTACATGCTCTATTTTTTCTTTTTTTATTCCATATCCAATAGAAACGGCGTTAAAATAAAGGCAGGGAAGAAACGCCAATTCTATGGTATGCTCACTCGAAAATGATGATTGATTTTCTTGTGCCAAGCTTGTCCATGAAAAAGTTGATATTATTAAAATAAGGGTTAAATTTTTCATAGTGTCTATGTAATCAATCATTCTTTCGGGTCCTGATTAGTAACTAATTCTTCTGAGGGATTGATATACCGCGTATAGTAAATACAGTTATTACTACTTGCTTCTGCCGTTTCATAAAAAAGTAAATAATTGCTTAGATCCGTAGCTGTCGTATACACACTTTCCTCATAAGGATATGTTCGTAATTCTAGCCCATTCCCCATGTTATTTAGTACCGTGCCTTCTGTAAATATATGATTAATTGAACAAATAGATCCAGAGACAAAAGTTGTAGTGTCTAACCTACAATAGGTGCCCATAGTTGGAGAATTCCTATGCGGAATCAGAGAATTGTGTATGTTTCCAGAAAGCGTGATTATTTTCGAGTTGGGGAATTCTTTTCTTTGATCTTTAATAGAAATATACATGGCGCTATCTCTGTTTTCCATTTCCATAATTCCGTAATTGTCATAAAAGAACAAATTAATTGATGGGGTTGAATTACAATAGCAAATTAGATCAACCCAAGCTTTACCCTTTCTTCCATCAGTATTTTTTCTGGTAAAGAAATCGGTTAGAAGTAATGTAGAATCATTAGGTGATTCTGTAAATGAAGTCATTTGATCTAGAGGGATTTCAATTCCAACAGAAACTGTAGCTTCGTAATTTAAAATTAATTTAGCTAAATTTTCAACGAATTCGGCAGGTTCTTTCGATCCGTGGGCTTCTCCCATCATGATCAAACTATAATTTTTGAAAGATGCATAATGATTAGAATCTAAACTTACTTGTTCAGTCACCTTAATGGCATTCTCTTTAATGTATTCTCCAAATCCTTGAGCAAAACTCAATGACGGACTTAGAGTGATAATCAGGATAATCTTTAGTAGCTTCATTTTTCGTATCGAATTACTTTACCATTCTCTAATAGCATTTTGGCTGTCTTCCAATTTGGTAAAGAATCAGCATCAACTGTTATCGTTCGAATTTCTTTTGCAATTTGTTTACCAATTTTCATGGCTTCAAGATGTGCACCACTTTGCGCGAATGCCTTCAACTCATCCTCAGTGTTCCACAAAGTCATGGTGTAGTGTTTGGTCCAAAATCCCTTTTTCTTAAAGGCTTTATATTGGCTGGCTTTTAATTGTTTAACAATTTTTAATGCAGTTGTCGATAAAACAAAAAACTTTAGAGGCCCTTTTAGTTCAATAGATGTCACAGTTACTTTCATTAAGAAGACTGGTTATTGGATGCGTTCAAAAAGCATATCATTGCTAAAAGATACTATTTTTTCATATATCCAAAGAGGCAAGAGGTAAAAAAGGCAATTATGTAAATAGTAAAAAACACTTCATTTAATAGTCAAGCGATCTAAGTACTAAGAGCAATGCGGTCTAATATCTAAAAAAGACTAATGACTAAATACTAGCGACTATACAAAACGTTTATATCCTGTTAATAAATAATTGCCGAGCCTGTCCTTCCAAGTCTTATCTTTGTGGAAAACTAAAACCAGTACTAAATGAAATTTTTTATTGATACAGCAAATCTTGACGAGATTAGAGAAGCAAATGACTTAGGAATCTTAGATGGTGTTACAACGAACCCCTCTTTAATGGCTAAAGAAGGAATCACCGGGCAAGACAATATTTTGAAACACTATGTTGATATTTGCAATATTGTGGATGGAGATGTAAGTGCTGAGGTTATTTCAACAGATTACGAAGGAATGATTCGCGAAGGAGAGAACTTGGCGGCATTACACAAAAACATTGTGGTTAAAATTCCAATGATAAAAGATGGAATTAAAGCCATTAAATATTTTTCAGATAAAGGAATTAAAACGAATTGTACATTAGTGTTCTCTGCAGGGCAAGCTCTTTTAGCTGCAAAAGCAGGAGCAACTTACCTTTCACCTTTTATTGGCCGTTTAGATGATATTTCAACAAATGGTTTAGATTTAATTGCGCAAATCAGGTTGATTTATGATAATTATGCATTTGAAACGCAAATCTTAGCTGCATCTGTAAGACATACAATGCACGTAATTAATTGCGCTGAAATTGGTTCGGATGTAATGACTGGACCTTTGAGTTCAATCGTTGGATTATTAAAACACCCATTGACTGATTCTGGTTTAGCGAAATTCTTAGCTGATTACGAAAAAGGAAACGCATAAGTCTACCTTAATTATAATATTTAAAAGTCCAGTTCGTTCGCCTAAGGCATATGAATCTGGACTTTTTTTATGCAAAATTGTCTCGGTTTTTTTGAAATTTCAATCTATAAGACAACCATTCGGAATTGGGAGGTGTAGTTAAACTATGCGCACACTATTATTCATATTCTTTATCTCACTTGTTGCAACAAGTTGTCGCAAGGTTAAACTAGTTTCGGGTGAAAAATGGTTGCCAACGGCTACTGAAAAAGGCCGTGGAATTTTCGCATGTTATATGGGCAGTAAAACATATACAGCACGAAAAGAACAGAGCATTGTATATAATGCAAAAATTGGTTATTTGTTCTTAGAGAATAGCAATCTAGATTTTGAATTTCGCTTATTTGTTTATGAAGGTCTTTTTAGCGAAGGACAATATGCTTTTGAAAACACTGGAGAAGAATGGGTTACCGAGAGTTATGGGCAGCGTTTTGGGATAAAAGAAGGTGGAATGAATGTGTTAGAAATAACAAAATTAGATTTAGATGAAAGAATTGTGGCAGGTACTTTTAATATTGATTTAGTTGATGAAAATGGAAAAGAAAAATTAATACGAGATGGTAGGTTTGATCTTAAAATGTTTATTATATACTAGTTTAGTATTGTTAGTGTTTATTGGAGTTTCTTGCGTTAAGGTAGGTGACGGTCTTCCTGCGAAAAGCAGGCATGGCCGAAATGCGCTCGGTTACCAAACAAATGATGGTAAGGTAATAGGCGGAACGGTAGACAGAAAAGATTTTATTTATGGACCAAATGAGGAATTAAAGATTTCGCATAACTACGATTATAAATCAAATGTTGCTGTAGTAGTGCATTTCCTTGAAATAGCCTTTGAAGTTGATAGTGCCAGCGAAATGTATTTATTCAAGGATGCATTTTATAATGAAGATGGTCAGGACTTCATCTTAGATGATAGCCTTCCTAATTTTGTTGAAATAGATTATCAGGATGATGCACAAAACATTATAGCCGGAACATTTGAATTAAACTTCGCCAGATATGAGGATGTTTTTGTAAATGATTCTACAGTTCAAATTCAGAAAGTGGAAGAACAAGGCCTATCAAACGGGCGCTTCGATATTCGTTATTAAAAATCAGGTTTAAAGTAATCCTAAACAAATTTTCAAACGAATAATTTTTCTGACAGAAGCATATACTTGTTTTTGAAACCCTTCATCAGCCTGCATGCCACCAATAATATCAAAGAGAGCCTTTTCCTCATCAACCGGCATTAAAATTAAATCGCAACCAGCTTGCGCTGCCTTTAATTCGCAATTTGGGATGGATGCTACGCCGCCCATATTCATAGCGTCTGTCACAACTACACCTTTGAACTTCATTTCATGTTTTAAAAGGTCCGTAACAATCTTTCTTGAAACTGTTGACGGCATATCATTGGTATTGTACTTGTCATTGTTTTTAATCGCAATATGCGCGACCATAATTGAAAGTACACCAGCTTTTATTAAAGGAGTATAATTTTCAACTTCTTTCATTTCCCCATCAATATAAACTAACTTTTTATGCGTATCACCAACTACATAACCATGACCTGGGAAATGTTTTGCCGTTGCTACGATTCCCGCTTTTTGCGTCTCTTCAATAAACACTCGCGACCATATTTGCGCCGTATCTGAATTATCGCCAAATGCTCGATAAGAAATAGCCTCATTCGGAGACATATCTACAACAGGTGCGTAATTGTAATTAATGCCAATATCATTCAAGTCTTCACATATAGATGCTGCAAACTTTTTAACCTCTGCTCGGCTAATCATTTGATTCGCTTTTTTTACCGGCGTGCAATTTTTTATTTTATATCCAATTAAACTTGGTTCCGCATCAGCAGAATAGAGGAGAGGCAAACCATTACTTGAGTCATTCAATGTATTAAAATCATTCACCATTGTTGTAAAACCTTCTTTGGTTCCGTTTAATAACAAAATACCTCCGATATAATTTTTAGCTAATAAAGTATTTAAATGCTCTTGTGATTTACCCAACCTACCAGCTGCTGGAATGATCATTTGTCCTGCGCGACTGGTATCATTTAAGCCGTCGAAAACGTCATCTATTTTTTGTTCCAGTTCAGCGTCATAAACAAAAAAATCGCTCAGGCTATAATCTTGTGCAAATGAGGTTAAAATAGAAAGTGAGAGGACTATAAGAAGGACTCGTTTCATAAGTATTGATTTTTGAAAGTCTTGATTTCGAATTGCTAATTTAAAGATAACTAGGCTTGAAAAGTGGAGTGATAGAGGTGAGTTATTGAGAAAGAATTGTTATTACAGTTCTACGATTGCGCTGATGTGCTTCCTCTCGTGCTTTTTTATCTTTTAAATCTTTAATGACTTCCCAGGCTACTTCGGGTTGTGTTTCACCATAGCCCACCATTTTAATACGTTTTTCATCAATTCCTTTATCTACCAAATATTGTTTGGCAATAAAGGCACGATTATTTGATAATTCTTCATTATAATTACTTGCCCCACGACGATCTGTATGACCACCCAATTCAATTATTATTGTTGGGTTTTTGTCCAATAAATCAGCCAATAAGTCCAGTTCAACTTGCGCTTGTGAACCAAAGGCCATATAATCTAAATTGGTTTGGTCAAAGCCAAAATAAATATTTCTTAAAGCGAATGAATGCCCCGAACTTGGATCTGTAGTTGGCGGATAAAGGACAAAATCTAGTGTTTTTTCTTGATTTGTAAAAGATGCGTCAGATGTCAAGATTTGTGAACCAATTGAAAAATATTTCCCGGCGGCAGTTAAAGCATATTGTTCGCCTGGTGAAAGTAAGGCTGAATAAGAACCATCAGGGTGGGTTTTAATCGCATGAACGCGTTCATTGGTTTGCGCATTAATAATGAATAATTGACCAGGCATTCCTCGTCCAGTTTCACCGTCAATAATCCGACCAGTTAGCAAGAATTTTGGGTCCGATTTTTTTAAGGTTTGAAATTGTGGTGCCTCATTGTCAATCGCAGTTTTATCTATATTCGATAGTGGTAAAGCTGGGTTCTTTTTTGGACCTAAAAAGGTGACTTTATAAATATCTTTTTCACCAAAACCACCGGGGCGGTTGGATGAATAGTAGGCATATCGATTATTTCCAGTAACAACAAAATAAATATCATCATCCGGTGTATTGATCGGATAACCAATGTTTTCTGGTTCTGACCATATTTCTAAATCGGAATCATAAACACTTTTAAAAACATCTAAGCCACCCATGTTTTTATGACCATCTGATGAGAAATAAAGGGTTTTAGAATCTGCATGAAAGAAAACGCCCATCTCTTCAAAATCGGTATTAATTTCTGGCCCTAAATTCTTTGCTTTTCCCCATTCTTCCTTTTTTTCATTCCAAGTAGAAACGTAAATATCATGTTGTCCATAACCGCCGGGTTGATCTGAAACAAAAAACAGTGTTTTTTCATCAAAAGATAAGGTGGCGCTTGATTCATGGTGTTTTGAATTAATTCCAACTCCTAAGCTTGTCGGAGTTTCCCAAGTGCCATCTTCTTTTTGTTTGGTAATTAAAATATCACCATTTTTTGAACTTAAACCTTGATAGGTTAATATGCTTTTGCCATCAGGAGCAACGCCTACAGTTGCATCATGCGATTCTGTATTAACTGGCGCACCAATATTTTCTGCAGCTGCCCATTCCTCCTCAGATTTGCGCACTGAATAATAAATGTCTTCAAAATATTTACCTAGCCGATCTGTTTTTTGCCCTTGCGAATCTGGTCGGCGGGCGGTATAAAAGAGTACGCGATTATCAGCCGAAATCACAGGTGAAAACTCAGAATATTCAGAATTAATGCTATCACCTAAATTGTCAACCCAAACGCGAACTGGCGCTTTCATTAATTCAATTCCTGTTCGCGATTCTGCTATTTTTTTAGCAACGTAGCGCTGTTGCTTTTTATCATTTGCTGGAATAAGATTTTGATAGAGCATATAATATTGGATGGCAGTTTCAAAATTTCCATCCAATTGATATGCCTGCGCTAAGTAAAACTTTAAGTCTATATCTAAACTTGGGTTCACTTTATGTGCAAATTTTAAATAGTGCAAACTTTGTGATTTATTGGAACTGTATAGATAACAGATCCCAATTTTATAATTTAGGATAGAAGAATAAGGGTTGAATTTTTGAGCTTTTTCAAAATGAGATAAAGCGACCATCAAAAATTCATCTCTTCCATCAAAAAAGTAAAAGTCACCCAATTTAATTTCTTTGGCTGCTTCTTCAAATTCTAATTTTTGATCCTCAAAAAGACGTTTGTCAAATGGAATATCTTTTTCCTGCGCCAATGCCGCAAAACCTATAAATAGGCAGCAAAAAAGCGCTATGTATTTCCACTTACTCATTGCACACAGGTCCGTTTAAATAGTGGATTGCTTTTTGCGATCCCAATACAAATGCTTTTTGCCAATCGCTGCAAGCTTGCTCGACATTTCGAATCATTTCATTGGCAATTCCTCGATTAAAATAAGCTTCCATTTGATCAGGACTTATTGCAATAGCTGCATCACATTTTTCAATAGCCAATTCATAATTCTCCAAGTCAATCATGACAGCTGCTTGATGTGTTAAAACTAGCGGGTTTTCATTTTCAAGATCATAAGCCGTTTGATAATGTTTTTCTGCGGTTTCATATTCTCCAATGTCTCGATAGAATGTGCCTTTCAAAATTAAGAGGTCCACTTTTTCAGTCTTATTAGCTATGGCAAGTCCATCTGCTATGTAGGCAAGGCATTGTTCACCGTCTCTAAGGTCTAGGGACGTTTTTGCCAAATGGTAATAAATGTTAGGAACCGTGTTCTCCGAGCTTTCTAAAGTCTTTTTAAAATCATTTATAGCATTTTCATATTGCTCCATTTCTACATAAAGCAAACCTCTATTAAACCAATAATCTGTTTTAGAAGGATTTTGCAAAAGGAGTTCATCAAAATAATGCAAAGCAAAAATATAGTTGTTCTGTTTTTGGAGAGAGAGCGCTAAATACAAAAGGTTGTCGGCGCTATTATCGCCAATTGATAAGGCTCTTTTTAAATAAATTTCTGCTTCAGAAAAATTCTTTTTTTGATATGAAGCGCGACCAATTAATCCTGCTAATTGTGGATCAAACGGACGAAGTGTTTCAGCTTTGCTCGTATTGAACAAGGTTTGGTCAAGTCGTCCAGCTTCAAAATGGATTAAACCCAAACTATAATATGCTTCAAAACAAGCAGAATCAGCAGCAATACATTGAGAAAAAAAATCCATAGCGGATTTAGAATCATTATTTTGATGTGCTACGACGCCACTTTCATAATTGGCAATCACACCTTCGCTATATACCAAATCTTGTCCCTGTACATTCAGTGATAAAAGAAGGACGTATGTAAGTATGAAACGCATATTATTAAAACAAAGCGAAGAACGATTTCCCTCACATCATTGGTTTAAACTTGTTGGATAATTAAGTAAGACGTGTCCTTCTTATCGAAGATAGGTAATTCACTTGATTTAAGCTAGAGAGATTAGATAAATGAAGGGATTAAGTCGACCAAGAGATGAATTGTACAATATTTGATAATCAATCAATTATCAATTCATCAAGACTAAGGCAAAGAAATAAGAATTAGGATTGCTACATGAATGACTAGGATAATGGAATCGTTCTTTTTCAATAATCAGTAATACATTCATTTTCTGGACTAAAAAAACGAAGTATTTAGTTATTTTTAGGGTATGGGAAAAGGAAAATCTATCAGCAGTAAAAAAGCACTTACATTTTTAGAAAAGTATTTAAATAATGCTTCACCCACAGGATTTGAACAGGAAGGACAAAAATTGTGGTTGCAATATATTAAACCATATATAGATGATTATTGGGTAGATAATTATGGAACATTGGTGGCGATCATTAATCCTGAGGCAAAATATAAGGTGGTTATTGAGGCACATGCAGATGAAATTTCTTGGTTTGTGCATTATATCACCGAAGATGGCTTTATTTATTTACGTCGTAATGGAGGATCTGACCATCAAATTGCTCCTTCAAAACGGGTAAATATTCATACTGATAAGGGGATTGTAAAAGCTGTTTTTGGTTGGCCAGCAATTCATACACGTAAAGAGAAAGAAATAGGTCCTTCAATCAAAAATATTTTCTTGGATTGCGGATGCGATTCGAAAGAGGAAGTTGTGAATTTAGGAGTGCATGTAGGTTGTGTTATTACCTATGAAGACGAGTTTATCATTTTAAATGAAAATAGATATGTTGGCCGTGCATTGGATAATCGCATTGGTGGATTCATGATTGCTGAGGTAGCGAGAATGTTAAAAGAAAATAAAAAAGAACTCCCATTTGGACTTTATATTACTAATTCTGTTCAAGAAGAAGTAGGCTTAAGAGGAGCGCAAATGGTAGCAGAAAAAATTAAGCCGAATGTAGCAATTGTTACAGATGTTTGTCATGATACGTCAACTCCAATGATTAATAAAGTAATGCAGGGAGATTTAAAGAATGGACGTGGACCAGTATTAACTTATGGACCAGCTGTTCAAAATAACTTATTGAAGTTAGTGATTGAAACTGCTGAAAAGAAAAAGATTCCGTTTCAACGTGCAGCTGCGTCTCGAGCAACCGGAACAGATACGGATGCGTTTGCTTATTCAAATTCGGGCGTTCCTTCTGTTTTAATTTCTACACCATTGCGTTATATGCATACAACTGTTGAAATGGCGCATAGGGATGATGTTGAAAATGGAATCCAATTAATTTATGAAACCTTGTTGAATATTAAAGATGGGCACGATTTTAGATACTTTAAATAAATAGTAAAATGCGTCACATTTTCTCCATATTAATTTTGTTTATAGCTTGTTTGACTCAAGGTCAAATTATGCCTGATGTTGTGCTTACAACGGGGCATAATGATCAAATTAATGCAATGGAAATTACACCGAATGGGCAATTTCTGGCTAGTGCATCCAATGATAAACAAATTAAAATTTGGGA
The DNA here is from genome assembly GCA_047623705.1 of Crocinitomix sp. Lineage (GTDB taxonomy): Bacteria > Bacteroidota > Bacteroidia > Flavobacteriales_D > Crocinitomicaceae > Crocinitomix. The sequence goes on along the minus strand of JBLHOW010000017.1, from coordinate 54,153 downwards.
CATTGGCACGGGAATGGAATATAGAACCATTTCAGGAATGGCTGGAAGAGTAGAGCAATTAGCATTTTCATCAAATAATCGTTTTTTGGCAGGAACTTCGTTTAATGAAGAGTTGCTCATCTGGGACATCATTACAGGCGAGGTTATTCACAGCGCACTCGCAGGCTCAAGTCGCGGGTTGAGTTTTTCTAAAGATGGTAATGAGCTATTTTATATTAATGATGATTCTCAAATTTCGGTGTATGATTTAATTGTAAAAACTACTAAGGTACTCTCTGAAAATAATACTATAGATTTTGCGGCAGATGTAGAAAAAGGAATGATTTATTCCTTAGATCATTTAGGCGCAATGCAAAAAATTAGTATGTCAAATGGTACAACTGTGGAAGTGTATCAATTATTTGATGAATTTAATTTTCCGTTCTGTAATTCTGACATTACGCCTGACGGCAAATTTATTGCTTATGGTTTCAATGATGATAAATTGAGAATTTTCAATACAGAAAAAGGCGAATTTGAATTTGAGTCACGGAAATATGACTCGAAAATAGTGAGTTTGACAATTGATCAGGATAAGCCAATTGTTTACATTTCGTCGCATGTTGGTGATCTGATTTTGTTCAATTATGAAACAAAAAAAGTAGTAGAGAAAGGCGTCGTTTCAAATAGTCCATTTAGTATTCAATGTGTTCAGTCACATCCAGATGGTGAAATCGTGTTTTTGGCGAATAATGATTTAATCACGCTTTATGATTTTAAACGTAAACGCGTATTTAGGCAATTTGCACCACGCGTTAGTCGCATTTATAATATGGCTTATGACCCGACAGGACATTATTTGGCTGTTGCGACGGATGATTTAGAATTAAAAATTTGGGATTTAGGTTTAAACCGAGTTATTGGAAGTGTTCCTGGTTTTTTCCCTTGTGAGTTTACGCCAGATGGCAAGTCAATTGTGGCTATGAGTAATCAAATCAACTTGGGTTTATTTGATGTTGAATCAGGAAAGAGAATAAAAACCTTTGATACGGGGTACGAACTCATTCAAACGGTTGCTATATCTAATGACGGAAAAAAGTTAACAGGAGCTGGGTTTAAAAACAAGGTTAAAGTTTGGGATATTGAATCGACTAAAATGGAGGCAGAATTAGAAGGGCATGAAGGTGGAATTCTGGCCTTAGATTTTCACCCATCAAAACCTTGGATAGTTTCTGGTTCTTTGGATCAAACAGCAAGGATTTGGGATTACGAAAAGAAAAAAGAATTGATAAAATTCGAAGAACAAACCATCTCTATTCATGATGTGAAATTTAGCCCAGATGGAAATCACCTGGCGACAGCTGCTTGGGATAAAACGATTTATTTACGAAGTACAAGTGATTGGAGTTTAGACCATATTTTAATTGAACATGTCAATATTGTAAACACAATAGATTATTCGGCAGATGGCACTACGTTAATTTCTGGAGCGGGTAATAACGCTGTTGGCGCGGCTGACAATTCAGTCATTGTGTGGGATACGAAAACTGGGAAAAGTATTTGCCAATTTCAAGATCACAGAGGTGAAATTATAAAAGTTATTTGCGATCCATTGAATAATCGATTTTTCTCTGCTTCGATAGATGGTGCCGTTAAGTATTCTGATTATAAAACCTGTGAATTGATCGCAACCTACCAAGCAATTGGTGCCAAGGAATTCATGATTTACACACCGGATAACTATTATATGGCTTCTAGAAGTGCCTTGCAAGGAATTGCATTTCGGATGGGCGAAAAATTAGTCCCCTTTGATCAATTCCATATTCACCTTAATCGGCCAGATATTGTTGCACAACGCATTGGGAAATCATCTGAGAAGTTGATAAACCTTTATCATTACCTCTATAAAAAAAGATTGAAGAAACTGAATTTGGATGAAGGTTCACTAAAATTAGATTTTAATTTACCAACTATTAAAATTGAATCGAAATATGAAATTGTGACCACCGAACCCTCGCAAAAATTGTGGATTAGCGCTTGGGATGATGATTATAATCTGAAGAGTTTACATGTTTACGTTAATAATGTTCCTATTTACGGCGAACAAGGCTTTATCATTGATGGTAACATAAAATCAATCCGAAAGGAAATTGAAATTCCACTTGTAAATAAGAAAAACAAGATTTTAATTTCTTGCATGAACTCCAATGGTGTAGAATCGTTATATGAAGGGTTTGAAATTATTCGTGATTCAGATGTGGAAAAACACGACTTATATATTGCAGCAATTGGCGTATCAAATTACAAAGACGAACGGTTTAATTTGAAATATCCAACAAAGGATGCGCAAGACATTTTAAATAAGTTTAACGAAGAAACGGGAAAAGAGCGCTATAATGAGGTGCATTCAAAATTACTCGTAAATGAGGCTGTAACAAAAGAAGGTATTCAAAGCTTAGGGGAGTTTTTTAGTGCCTGTACGCATGAAGATTTTGCCATTATTTTTATAGCTGGGCATGGCGTGCTTAATGTGGACTATGATTATTTTTATGGTGCATATGATATGGATTTTGATTCACCTGATGAAAGAGGAATTCCTTACACGCAAATTTCTGGAATATTGGATAAGGTAAAAGCTTATCAAAAACTGTTAATTATGGATACCTGCCATTCAGGTGAATTGGATGAGGATGATATAGAAGAAGGGCAAGATCCTGAGGTGGAACAAGGAGATGTGCAATTTAGAGGCGTGGCATCAAATATTCGTAAGAAGGAAGGTGTGGGCCTAGATAACTCAAGAAAATATACAGAAAGTTTGTTTTCAGATATCACTAAAGGTACTGGAGCAACTGTTATTTCAAGTGCAGGTGGAGCTGAATACGCCATGGAAAGTGATCAATGGAGAAATGGACTTTTTACATATGTCTTTATTCAAGGCTTAAGTCAAAAGGTGAGTGGAGATGTTTATTTGTCTGAAATCCGAGCGTATGTTAATCGTGAGGTTCGTAAATTATCCAATGAAAAACAAATTCCAACGGCAAGAGAGGAAAATATTAACATGGATTATATTATATTCGGGAACTAAATGAATCATTACCCCATAATCGCTCCAGCCATTCCTTCAGGACAGGTCTACCAATTCGTGACGCCGCATGAGGTGGAATATGAGGTGCGTTTTGGACGAAAAAAGGAGAATATTCTTCACTCTGTAGTTGTTTTTGGTGTTCTAAATGATGAGTATGAGGGTGAAGAGTATGTTGTTACCAATAAAGGAGACGCTTTGAGGGTAATGACAACAATTGCAGAAGTAATCCGCATGTATTTAAAGGAGCATCCAAATATGCAAATTGTTGAGTTTACAGGCATTTTAAGAGAGGATGACAAGAGTGAACATACATCTCAACGCACAAAACTCTACGCACGATTTTTACCTAAAGTGTTTCCAGGCAATATGTGGTCCACTGAGATTACGGGAAATCGAATTTTGGCAAGAAGGCTCAAATAGGCAATAGTCCGTAGTCATTAGTATTTAGACTGAAGATAAATCTAAACTTGAAAGCATAAGGCGCTGCAATGAGCTAGTCGAACGATCGGAAATGTTAACGAAAAACTTATCGCTTCAAACTAATACGAGTGTCAGTTCGAGTCGTTTATAGTTGAATAAAGAGCAGTGTATTCAAATGTAAATTGTATCGAGAACAAGTACTAGAAAATGCTAATTCAAAATAACGCAACCATCCGGGAGCCATGCTTTGATCTTCTTTAGCTCCTCAAAATCAATTAAGTTTCTCGAGATAGAAAGAAATTTCAAGTTCTTTAAATTTTGAATTGTTTCGGGTAATTTTTTCAGCAGATTGGCTTCTACACTCAGGTAGATTAAATTCGATAAATCACCAATTGATTCGGGTAGTTTTTTTAGTTGATTTCCATTAATGCTGAGGTATTTTAAATTGGATAATTCACCAAAGTTTTTTGGAAGTTTTTTCATCAAATTTCCGTCCAATTCAAGACTCGTTAAACTCTTTAAATTCATGATTAACGGATCAATTTTTTGAATCAAATTCCCGTCTAACTTAAGGGTGGTAAGGTTTTTTAATTCAGCCAGTTCAATCGGTAATTTTTCAATGCTATTTTCTCCTAAATCTAATTCCTTCAACCGTACCAAGTTTTTAACATGAATTGGAATATTCTCAATTGTATTACTCCGTAAATTCAATGATCTCAAACTAGCGAGATTTAAAAGACTAGTCGGTATTGAATCCAAATTATTTCTAGAGACATCTAAAAACTCTAAGGCCATTAATTTTGACCAATCATTTGGTAAACTCTTTATTAAATTCCCCGCAATCTCAAGTCTTTTCAATGATTGTAATTGGAGAAGTGATACTGGAATCTCAGAAATTAAATTATCATTAGCTTTCAAAACCATTAAATTATTCAACCCTATCAAAGCGTCTCCTAATGTTTTAATGACATTATTATCTATTTCTAAATGTTGTAATGCCGACAGGTCGCCAATAGCGATAGGCAAGTCTTCCAATATATTCCATTTTAAAATGAGCGTTTGTAAATTTGTCAAACCACTAAGCGAGCCATGAATTGATTTAACATGATTAGATGAAACATTCAAGTATTTTAACGCGGTGCAATTATTAACGCCCATTGGGAACTCAACTAATTCATTTACTTCTAAATGCAAGGATTCTAAAGCGGTAGAACCTTCTGATAAGTTAAGTCCTTCATTCGTCAACTGATTTTCACTTAAATTCAAATAGTTTAGTTGTTTTAAGCGCCATAATTCTGGTGCAATTTCAATAAGTTCGTTGGCTGCAAGGTGCAGATAATCCAATTCATTTAAAGTTCCCATCCACGGTTTAATATGTGAAAGTTGATTGGATTTTAAGTCTAGGGTGTCTAGCTTAGCCAAAGTACCAATGTTGCTAGGAATGTTTTTTAAAAGATTTGAACTCAATGTCAAGGTTCTTAATTCTGTTGCTCCTTTAATACTGCCTGGGATTTTTGTTATGCGGTTATAATCCAAATATAGACTTCGTAAAGAAGTCATTGAATTAATAGACTTATGCAAACTGACTGCACCGTTTTCTTTCAGTGATAATGACTCAATTAGCGGCACGTTTTCGAAAGTGACATATCGAATAATATTCCCGTCCAAATTGACAGATTTTAATTCTAATAAGGCTTTCAACTCCGCTGGAATATCTTCCAAATCGCATTCCCGAATTTCTAATGTTATAATGGGTTGATCAGAATTGACAGCATTCTCTAATGCTTCACATTGACTACTTTGATTCCATCCTATTGACGAGCATAAAAGTAAAATAATTGAGACGTACGCCTTTAATAAGTTTGACAAATGCATAAGAGCAAATAGGATGTTATTTCAAATAGTTTTTCTGTAAGGTAAAAGTCAAGTTACAACTATTATTTCAAATAATTTAATGTAAGATTTAGAAATAGTTAACAATCAATTGGTAGTACCTTGATAAATTAGGAACGAACGAAGCTTAATTCTGCTCAATAGCCGTTATCATCATTCTTGCAGCGTCCTTGCCAGTTGCGCCCGCAATCCTTTCTTACCCTTGAGATAAATTAACTTCTAAGACCGTATCACCTTTATTTGAACCAATATGTTCTCATTTAAACTTTTGAAAGCGTTGATTACATTTTCAAAAGCTTTATTCTTTTCTGACAGTGTAACACCTTTGGCTACCATTGGTCGATAACTTCTAACATGGAGTCGTTTTCATGGGCAAATTCAATTAAAAATTAATATCTTTACCAGTCGTTAACTAGTAGCGAAAATATAAGAGAGATTATGCCGAAAATATTAATTATTGATGATGAAAGAAGCATCAGAAGAACGTTAAAAGAAATTCTAGAGTTTGAAAATTACACTGTTGAGGCCGTTGAAGACGGAATTGCCGGTGTAAATGAAGCAAAGGCGAATAACTACGACGTAATATTTTGCGATATTAAAATGCCCCAAATGGATGGTATTGAGGTGTTAACTAAATTGAAAAATGACGGTTTAGAAACGCCAATCATCATGATTTCTGGTCATGGAAATATTGAAACGGCTGTTGATTCAATCAAAAATGGAGCTTACGATTTTATCGAAAAACCATTGGATCTGAATCGAATTTTAGTGACGATTAAAAATGCATTAGAAAAAACGGATTTGGTTGAAGAGACAAAAGTCTTAAAAAAACAAATTCGTAAACATTCTAAAAATTATAATATCATTGGAAATTCCGAACCATTGGAGAAAATCCGTGAAATGATAGAAAAAGTTGCCCCATCTGACGCGCGTGTATTAATTACAGGGCCAAATGGAGCAGGTAAAGAGTTGGTAGCACGACAATTACACGAAAACAGTGCTAGAGCTAAAGAAAATTTTATCGAAGTAAACTGTGCTGCCATTCCTTCTGAATTAATTGAATCAGAACTATTTGGACATGAAAAAGGCGCTTTTACATCTGCCATAAAGCAGAAAAAAGGAAAATTTGAATTGGCAACAAGCGGGACACTATTTTTGGATGAAATAGGGGACATGAGTGCTTCTGCTCAAGCCAAAGTTTTGCGGGCATTACAAGAAGGTAGAATTACACGAGTTGGTGGTGAGAAAGATATTAAAGTAAATCCTAGAGTGGTTGCGGCAACCAATAAAGATTTGCGTAAAATGATTGAGAACGGAGAATTTCGTGAAGATTTATTTCACCGTTTAAGTGTTATTATTATTGACGTTCCTTCCTTGAACGATAGAAGAGATGATATTCCAATTTTGGCTAATTATTTCATTGAGAAATTATGTCAAGAACATGGTATGGCACTTAAAACATTTTCAAGTGATGCGTTAAAAGCCTTGCAAGAAGTTAACTGGACAGGTAATATTCGTGAATTAAGAAATATAGTTGAGCGTTTAATTATTTTGTGCGATTCGGAAATTACTTCGGCAAATGTTAAAACATTTGTGAGCGGAAAATAAGCCTATGGATTATTTGAACCAGGATGCAATTCTTGAAATTGTTGATAATGCCCTTCGTGAAGATTTAGGAGATGGCGATCATACCTCACTTTCAACTGTTCCAGAAAATGCACAAGGAAAGGCACGTTTATTAGTCAAAGACAATGGGATTTTAGCAGGCGTTGAATTAGCAAAAACCATTTTTCATAGAGTTGATTCCAATTTAAAAATTGAAGTTTTAATTGAAGACGGAACCTATGTCGAAAAAGGCGAGATTGCGTTTTACGTAACGGGTTCTTCACGTTCTATTTTAAGTTCTGAGCGATTGGTCTTAAATTTTATGCAGCGTATGAGTGGTATTGCCACCAAAACGCATGATTTGGCTAAAATCATAGCGCATCTTCCATGCAAATTATTGGATACTAGAAAAACCACACCCGGCATTCGGATCATGGAAAAATGGGCAGTGACAATAGGCGGTGGAAACAATCACCGTTTTGCACTCTATGACATGATTATGATTAAAGACAATCATGTTGATTATGCAGGTGGAATTTCACAAGCAATTGAACGTACCAATGCTTATTTAAAGGAAAAAAGCAAGTCACTCAAAATTGAAATTGAAACGCGTAATATAGATGAGGTCAAACAAGTCTTGGCAGTTGGTCAAGTTGATCGCATCATGCTAGATAATTTCACACCCGATCAAATTCGAGAAGCCTTAACTATAATTGACCGCGACAAATACGAAACCGAAGCTTCTGGAGGAATTGCTGAGGATACTATTTTAGCTTATGCAGAAACGGGCGTTGATTATATATCATCCGGTGCATTGACGCATTCTTATAAGAGTTTAGATTTGAGCTTGAAGGCGGAGTTTGATTATTAGTTTTCAATTTTCTAACCACATTTATTAAACTTTTACCTGCCGAACTTGTTTCTATAACATGAAACAATATGTTATTATCGGTGGATCAAGTGGAATTGGCAAAGCCTTGTGCGAACGTCTTAACAACCATTCAAGCGTAATTGCAACCCATTTTAATTCTGAAACGCTTCATTTAGAGAATACGGTTTGGCATCATTTTGATGTAATGAGTCCGAATTATGACTGGCTTCCAGATACAATTGACGGTTTAGTTTATTGCCCTGGTTCTATTAACTTAAAACCCTTTAAAAGAATTAAACGTAGTGCATTTGTGGAAGATTTTAATTTTCAAGTGGGCGGCGCAATTGATGTCATTCAAAATTGTTTGCCAGCCTTGAAAAATAGTGCAAGTGCTTCTATCGTTTTATTTTCAACTGTTGCCGTTGGACATGGTTTTAATTTTCATACACAAGTTGCGGCTTCAAAAGGAGCTTTAGAAGGATTAGGGAAAGCATTAGCCGCAGAGTTAGCACCGAGCATTCGTGTGAATTTAATTGCTCCATCACTTACTGCAACTCCATTAAGTGAGCGCATGTTAAACTCGGATGCAAAAATTGAACAAAACGCGAACCGACATCCTTTAAAAAGAATTGGAGATCCGAATGATATTGCAGCAATGGCAGAATTTTTATTAGGTGATGAAAGTTCTTGGATTACTGGACAAGTCATAAATGTAGATGGCGGAATGTCAACTTTAAAAGTCTAGTTAAATGCAGGAACTAAAGTTGGTTGAAATTGACCGTATTATTGAAATGGCTTGGGAAGATCGGACACCATTTGAAGCCATAAAATTTCAGTTTAATACTTCTGAGTCAGATGTTATTCGAATAATGAGAAACCAATTAAAACGTTCGAGTTTTAATCGGTGGCGGAAACGTGTAAATTCGGGTGTTAGCCAAAAGCATTTGGCAAAACGCAGCGCGGAAATTCAACGCTTTAAAAGCAGTCGGCAACGCACAATAAGTGGCAATAAAATTTCAAAAAGATAAGTTTAGAAAAGCTAATAGAATAGATAATCATGCACATTTCAAAAGAAGATATTCGAAACGCGTCGCATAAATTTAGACTGAATCTAATTAATTCAATTTCCGGGATAAAACCAGCAAATTTGATTGGCACAGTTTCCAGTATAAATGGCAATAACTTGGCAGTTATCAGTTCAGTTGTGCATTTAGGAAGTGATCCAGCGCTACTTGGTTTTATTATGCGTCCAACATTAGAAATTCGACGAGATACCTATAATAATATTTTAGAGAATGGCTGCTTTACCATTAATCACATGCAAGAAAACATGATTGAACGAGCGCACTATACTTCTGTTAAATTTCCAGCGGAGGTTTCAGAGTTTGATGCCTGTGAATTGGAAGCCGAATTTCTAAATGATTTCCCCGCACCTTTCGTCACAGAAAGTTTAGTTAAAATTGGGCTAAAACATATTGAAACGGTAAATATTCAAGCGAATCAAACCATGATGATAGTAGGAGAGGTGCAAGATATTTATTTACCGAAAGAAAATATTGATGATCGTGGTTATCTCACATTGGATGCTATGAACACTGCTGGTATTGGTGGATTAAATTTCTACTATTCAATCAAAAAAATAGCCGAATTCCCATATGCTAGGCTATCAGAAATTCCACAATTTGAGAAATAAGTCTTTTGAGAACTAAAGGGAAGAGTTGTGAGCTGTAAGTTTTAGCTTAAAGATATTATCCACTTCTTTTGTCTTATTGTTGCATAGTTTTCGAATAAATCTTGCAGTGCAATTATTTGCTCAGTTCCTTCTATATAACGTTCATTAATCTGAACTTTAATCTCTACCATTAAGCTTTCAGGACTTAATTGCCTAACAGTCGAAGATAAGTTTCCAATCTGATTTGAAAATGAAATTTGTGATTCTTCTTCGGCCAAAGAGATTGTTTTTTCATGGTTCAAATAAAAAGTAATTTGATTTTCTTTTTTAAAAGGTAGAACGATATAGTTTCCAACCGGCATGGTCAATTCTTCTGAATCGTAAATCCCAATAGGTAATAGTTCTTGAAGATCTAACCAATAAAGCGTGTCACTGATATGGGACAATAAATTTAAGGTATCATCCTTTTGCATATAATAGACTTTATAAGGGTAATTTGCGTCAATTGCGGTTGGACTTAATTTGTCATCATTAGTTGAAATAGCTAGTTCTTTAAGCCAATTTTGTCCATTCGAGGACCTCGTAAGAAAGGAGTAATGTCCGCTAAGCACATCTTTTCGATCCACTGTGCAGTTATTTTTTTGACCAGAAATTATACTCAATGATACGTATGCACGGTGCCGATTTATTTCTGCCTTTGTACTAGAAATTTTAATACCAAATTCCTCAGTCATAAATCCTTTTTTACCTGAAAGGCAGATGGCTTGATTTTCTTCAAGATAAAAGGGTGTTTCATCAATATAGTAAAAGCCTCCAGCGACTGAAGGAGGAAACAAGAAATGAGGCTTATCATTCTCATCATTTATCAAAAGGAATCGCTCTGTAATTTGTTCTAAAGATATGATGCCGAGTTCAAACTTACCGTCGAGTAAGCTCTTTGTGTACCCTTTTTCATAATGCACGTTGTTTTCGGTCAAAAATTTTGTGATATACCGGTAAAATAAAACATAATCAACTTTTCCTTTTTTTAAAAAGTCAAAAGTTTGAGAACTGTATTGTGTGTTTTCTGTGTAATTCCAAGTCAATTCATTTTCAAAATACAATATAATTTTTTGAAGTTGTAGAATAATTTTCTCTTCCCCCGTGATGATATTGTTTGAGATGAAATATTTGGTAATCGATTTGGCAGTGTTGAAGTTATAAGGGAAATTCCCTTCATCAATTTTATAAATAGCTTCATAATCAAAAGTTTGCCCACCTCTCCATAACATGTAAGTGAAGCTAGGATGATTTGGGGGCAAGGCATTCAAATAATCTAAACGCAGGGCTGAAACATTATTTTCTTTCCATGAAATAGTTGGAATACCATCTATATGACTTTGGTTCATGCCGGGCATATTATTCAATGGGAAAATAGACAGGTCGAGGTCAGATGAATTCAGAAGATTAATTTTTGATTCCATTGAAGGTAAATCATCTTCCAAATACATCAATTTTGAATAGAGATGTACATTGTAGTCAATTTGGTAAGCAATATCTAAAACATCACCAATCTCGACATTAGGGAATAAAAATTGTGCACGGCGTGTAACACGTCCACCGTATTTATTTGTTTCTCGAGAAACAGTTTCAATTATTTGATCATTTGAAAGTAATATTACATTTCCGGCGTGCTTCACTGTTCTGGCTGCTAATACAGAAATAAACCCGTCTCGACTTAAATAAATTTCCATTTTGTTGAATTCTTCCGCGGCAGATTCTGAATTAATATAGATTCGCTTGAAAACAACCATATGTGAACCATCTCCATCAGTAAAATCAATTGTTCTGACATTGTTAATGTAAAATGCAGGTTCATTTTTGAAAATTTCTGGAACGGAAATATTAGAATATTCAGGCCATATGTAAGTGCCCTTAACGTTTTGTGAAAGTCCGTTGATATTGAATATAGCAAATAGTAAAATGAGTAGATTAATTCTCATGATTTATGATTATGGGTTTTTTTAAAAATTCTTGCCAACTCAAATATGCAGAGTCGCGTTGAAATTCATCAATATTGTCTGTGAATTTTAATGGGCATTTAAATGTAATCGATTTTTCGTCTTTTGACTCAATTATTGGTGAAGAATGGTTTAATATTGAACCAATTATTCCATTAAATGCGAGTTTTATTTTTATTTGACTGTCGAATAATGGCGTCTCGTTATTTTGAAAAATTGAAACCATTGCAGGCATTGATAGTAAAAAAGCAGAGGGGTCATATAGCGTTTGATCCTTGATTTTTGAGTACATAGCTGCACTGAGAGGGAGAGAGAAGTGGATTGAACTTGAATAGTTTGTTATCGATAGACTGTCTACTATCCATTTGTTTTGACTGATATTGAGCAATACTTTTTCAAGATAAATTTTCGGAGAATTGTAGTTGAAATTAATATAGTCGAATAGTAAATTCATTTTTCCTGCTGCAACAATATGAAGTGAAATCAGTTGATTTTCTTCGTCAAAATTATATCTCATTTCCCCATAAGATTTGTGCCGCGTAACTGAAGGTATTGATTGAAAATAATCTGGGCCACTTCCTACTACAAAAGTTTCAGTTCCGAAAATTTGCAAGCTTGGATCACCGAATAGACAACCATTTTCAGTTGGGTCTAGGTAATACCATTGTTCCTTGAATTTCAAAGCGCAAATCATATGATTAGCTAATCCGATTGTGGGAAAGTTAAAAGGCTTTATTTGATCATTGGTTTGTGCTATAGCAACATAAGCTTCGAATCCGTAATGACGATAAATTGCTGTTAATAAAGTGGCCATGTCTTTACAGTCACCAAGCCTATTTGCCAATGTCTTTTCACACTGACGTGGAATCAATGCATTTATTCCATTTTCTATGTCAACGTATCTTATTTTGCGTCGCACAAATTCGAAGCAAGCAGAAACAAAAATTGAATCATTCAGCTTTTGCCTAGAATCCGCAAGCACTGCTTGTATTAGGCTATCTGCTATTACAAGTTGAGAATCAATGCGCTTTGAAAACCAAGTTGAGAAATAACTAGAAGGGGGCGTTGATTGCGGATGAATTAAAAAATGAACAACTTCTGCGGAGTCAATTTTTTTGAAATCATAAGTGAATTCACCTTTAAGTTTTTCTCCGTGTTCCGAACTTAGTACTAAGTCATTTGGAAGTTTAAAATTGTACTTTACATTTTCTGTGTGACCGAATTTGCCTGTTTTATGCAACTCACTTAAAAATATGCAATGTTTTTCTTTAAACGTTAGTACCAATTTAAAATGTACAGATGGAGGGATTTCATACAGTAAATATTTATATCCGCTGAAAAAAGAACTATAATCAATCGTAGATATGGATGTCTTTTGATCTATTTTAGATGCCTTCCATTTGCCATTTTTTAATTCAAAAGATGCTGAATTTTCTAATGTGGATAGTTCCGAAAATGGAATAGAAATTTTACTCTTGCTATCACTAAAATTTATTCCTTCTAATGATATTTCAGTCACATAATCATCCAAATTATTAATGGTGTAGGTATAGTGTTCTTGCATTATTACAATACTATTTTGTCCATAACAAAGACTTGTAGTAAAGAATAATAATGCAATTACAATACGTTGATACATATCACTTATAAAATTCGAATTTTGACAGTGATTGGATTGATAGGATGTGAATATTCAAATTGAGTGATACCCAAGATGTCAGAAGATCCCAAAACAATAAAATAACAGTCTAAATTATGCGCCATAAATCTTATCGTACAAATCCTTATGTTTTGCTAGAATCACACGACGCTTAGGTTTTAATGTTGGCGTTAGTTCACCTGTTTCAGGTGTCCATAAGGCATCAACTAATTCAAATCGCTTCAATTGTTCCCACTTCCCAAAGCCAACGTTATATTCGTCAACTTCCTTAGAAATTCGGTCAATAATTGCAGGATCATTAGCAATTTCTTCATTGGTTAAGCCAATGTCTAATTTTTTATACTTAATCCATTCCTGAATGAATTCAAAAGCTGGAACAATCAAAGCTGCTGGCATTTTTTGGTTTTCACCAATCACCATTATTTGCTCAATAAAGCGGGATTCTTTAAATTTGTTCTCCATAACCTGTGGTGCAATATATTTACCACCAGAGGTTTTAAACATTTCTTTCTTACGGTCAGTAATTTTTAAGAATTTACCTTCAATAAATTCTCCAATATCACCTGTGTGGAACCATCCGTCAGAATCAATTTCCTCAGCAGTTTTTTCAGGCATATTATAATAACCAATCATAACATTTGGTCCTTTCACCAATATTTCACCGTCTTCTGCAATTTTTACCGTCACATTATCCAAAACGGTTCCAGTAGTTCCAATGCGAACATTGTTACCTTCTTGATAGTTTACACTAATTACAGGCGAAGTTTCAGTTAATCCGTATCCTTCCATTACTGGAATACCAGCAGCCAAAAAGATTCTTGCTAAACGTGGTTGTAAGGCTGCACTTCCAGATGCTACTGCTTGACAGTTTCCGCCCAATGCTTCTTGCCACTTGCTAAAAATTAATTTACGCGCAATTTTAAGTTTGAATTTATACATGGCCGATTTCCCAACCACATCATATTCTTCACCTAATTCAACAGCCCAAAAGAAAAGTTTGCGTTTAATTCCTGTTAAGGCTTCGCCTTTAGCCATAATTTTATCGTATACCTTTTCTAATAATCGCGGAACAGCTGTAAATACTTGCGGTTTTACTTCTCTCAAGTCATCACCAATGGTATCCATTGATTCTGCAAAGTAGACAGATACACCAGTATATTGATACAAATACAATAGCATGCGCTCATAAACATGGCAAACGGGTAAAAAACTCAAGGATATAGCATTTGAATCTACCGGTAAGCGTGGCTTACAATCTTTTACATTACTTAATAAGTTTTTATGCGCTAACATCACCCCTTTAGGGTTTCCTGTTGTTCCAGAGGTATAAATTAATGTTACCAAATCTTCATAATCAATGGCCGCTTTTCTTTTTTCAATTTCGGCATCTAGAGTTTCATCAGGATCGACTAATAATTCAGTCCAAGATTTTGCGTTGGGTACGTCATTAAAAGTAAATACTTCACCTAGTGTTGAAACATTATCTTTTATAGATAATACTTTTCCATACAATTCTTCATCCGAAACAATGCATAATTTTACACCAGCATCATTAAAAATGTATTCATATACATCAGCACTAATGGTTGGATAAACAGGTACACCAATCGCACCGATTTGCTGAATTCCAATATCGCAAATATTCCATTCCGATCGGTTATTGGAGATTAAAGCAACTTTATCTCCGGGCTGAATCCCTTTATTTAAAAGGCCTCTGCTTATAGCGTTCGCCTTTTCTATATATGTCTTTGTGGATGTCTTAACCCATTTACCATTAACTTTATCTACAAAAGCATCTTCCTGTGGAAATTGCTCTAATTGGTAATAAGGAATATCAAATAATCGTTTTACTTCCATCTAGTTTTTGTGTTCTTTATGATTTAATGTCTATTTCCAATGAGACATTAATAAATTTTCTTTGATTTGAAAGATACTAAAATTCCTTTATTAATCGGACACGTGGTAATAATTTTGTAACTTGTAAAAAAATAATCGTGAAAAACTTTGAAGTGCATGTAACTTTTAGGGTGTTTAGATTGTTTTAACTGTTTGAAAGGGAACTGAACCTGTTTATACCACGCCCTAATTTGACAAGAAAAGAATACAATATCGCTGTTAAAGAATACTCCGGAAGGTTGTATGGCTACTCTTTGAAGTACTTAAAAAATACTGAAGACGCAAATGATATTGTTCAAGATGTTTTTGAAAAATTATGGAAAAACAGAAAAAAAATTGTTACTGAGAAGGCAAAATCTTGGTTGTTTACTTGTGCACACAATGCATTAATAAACCTAATCAAGAAAAATAGTCGGATTACATACCAAGCAAATACGGTATCATCTGACACTGCTGTGTGCCACTCTCGGGATTTGGAAATGAAGGAAATCATAGACAAAAGTCTAGCTAAACTTCCACCACTTCAAAAATCAATTATTCTTCTGCGCGATTTAGAAGGTTATACTTATCAGGAAATAGGCGAAATACTTGAGCTAACTGAGGCACAAGTAAAAGTTTATTTATTCAGAGCTCGAAATAAAATTAAAAAACAGTTAAAAGATCTAACAATACTCGTATGAATATTCCTCAAAATTTCGACAGGTGGATGTTCGACTACATGGAGGGCAACCTCTCGCCAACTGAAGTTAATGCGTTTGAGCAATTTCTATTGCAAAATCCTGGTTTTGAACCAGCCGCAGATGCTTGGCAAAATTCAATCATTCCCATTGATACTGTAGTTTATCCACAACAAGGTAGTTTAGAACGTAATAGAAAAATTGCCGGATGGTTCGGTTGGAGCGCAGCTGCTGCTCTAGTTGTATTAATTGGTATAGGTGGTTATTTTGCCATCAATTCAAATACGAATAACACATCTGATACGCAATTCGCTCAATTCTCTGAGGCTTACGAAGAAACTTCTTCTAATGACCTTTCTGAGAATATTACATCTGCCAACAATAATTCCAATATTTCAGAGAACGGAACAAATACAAACGAAAATAACGCGAACCAAACAACTAATTATACTACTGCCGCACAAGCTCAAAATCAAATTGCTGTAACGAGTTTAACAAATGCAACTTATAATGGCGTGAGTAATGGAAATGGAGAAGGGGATTTGAATGGAGCACATGATAATTTCGGTGCGGTGCATTCGAATGTATCAGAAGCGGATGATTTTAATGATGCTGACAATTATGTAACTGTAAATGCTGCTATGAAGCAAGAGCAAGCAAAATATGAGTCAGACAATCATACAGCTAAATATGCGCACAATCCAACAGAAGACCATTCAGAAATAGATCTGAGAAAAAAGAATAAGATTAAGCACGGTTCATTGGGTAGTGTTACTAAACGTATTTATAGGAAAATTGAGCGCATGTTCGGTTATCCTGTAGGTTTAGTTAATCTCAGAGATCCTGAATTATTATTGCCAGAAAATTCATTGGTATCATCTAATCCTGGATTTGCAGGTGGAATGTTAATGCCAAGGTTTGAATTGAATTATAGAAATCAATGGTTAGGATCAAATATGAATGCACATAAAGCGCAATTTAGCTTTGATAATTACGTTCATCAAGTGAGAGGTGGTTTTGGAGTTTCAGTAAATTCTGCAACCTACGGAAATGGCGCTTTTGGAGATTATTCAGTTGATATGACTTATTCACCAAAAATTAGTCTAGGACCAAATGCGGTGCTTGAACCAGGAATTAAAGTTTCCTTAGGTGTATTAACTGCAAACTCCTCAAAAATGGAAGCTGGAATTGGTTTTGAATTAGACAGAGGAATGTTATTAAATGCAGGCTATGCATCTGCAAATGATCGAACCGATAAATTATGGTATAAAGATTATGGGGTAGGATTTGTATTGAACACAAAATGGTTTTACGCCGGTTTAAGTGCTGACAATATAGGACGTCACTACGCTAGCGTTTATCGTGAAGAAGGCAGTCTTGAACCAGTTAGAATAAATGTTCTTTACAATGCCGTTATTGGAGCAGATTATGAGTCGGCAAATAAGAACATGTCTATTAGCCCATTTATTGCAGCAAGACATTTCGGCGATACTAAGGAAGCATGGATAGGAGCAAATTTTAGATTAAATCACTTCACTGTAGGTGGCTCATATTCAACGAATAACGATTTTACTACTGCAATAGGTATGAAATTTAAGAACTTTAAAATGATTTATCAGTATGATAGAACTACGACATTGCTAAATAACGAGCAAATTGGTTCACATAACTTGGGAATACGTTTTAATGGAAAAACTAAAAATGCACGTTTCAAATAAATAGAATATATGAAGAGAATACTTACTTTATTAATTGCACTGGCGTCTCTCAGCGGGTTTTCACAAGATCCTGAGTTTACACAGTTCTATGCGAATCCGATTTATTTGAATCCGGCAATGGCAGGAACACATGGTTGCCCACGCGTAAACATGAATTATCGGAACCAATGGGCCAATATATCAGGTGCATTTGTAACAAATAGTGTCTCTTATGACCAATTTGTAAACGTACTTCAAGGTGGTGTGGCACTTTCTGTAACAAATGATATGGCGGGTAAGAATACGCTCAATTGGACAACAATCAATTTAGCTTATTCTTATCACCTACAAGTTTCAAGAAAGTTTACCCTTTTATTTGGTGCTCAGGCAGGATGGAATCAAAAGTTTTTAGATTGGAGTAAATTAACCTTTGGGGATCAAATTGATCCAAGAAGAGGATTTATTTACCAAACTGGAGATTTGCCACGTGGTAACTTTTGGGGTGACGGTGGAAACTGGGGAACAAAAGGCTTCTTTGATATTAATGCGGGGATTGTAGGATATTCAGAGAACTTTTACTTTGGATTTGCTGCAAAGCACTTAAACACGCCAGAAGAGAGTTTAATTTTGAATCCTGACGGTGAAAGTAACTTGCCAATGCGATTTACAGGACATATTGGAGCCAATATCGAATTTGGAAAAGGTTCGCAGTATTCAAATGTAACTTCAATCTCTCCAAACGTTATCTATACGTATCAAGACGGGTTCATGCAACTGAATGTTGGAACCTATATTAAGTACGGCGCTTTTACAGCAGGAGCATGGTGGAGACCAAGAGATGCATTTATCCTTTCAGTAGGAATTGATGCCGGTTCATTTAGGTTCGGCTATAGTTATGATATTACTATTTCACCTTTGACAAATGCTTCGGGCGGGTCGCATGAATTGTCATTAGGATTTAACTTGTCTTGTAAAGACAAACCAAAAAGATTTAGAACGATTTCTTGCCCGTCGTTCTAGTAAGATAAAATACTTTCTGTTTAGCATTGTTTGGTTTAAATTATCTGAACAGCGAAGTATTGGATAAGAGGGGGTGGTTCCCTGATTTGATTTCTTTGTTTTGAGAAGAGCGGTTTTACCCATAAGGTGAGCCGCTCTTTTCTATTTAGGGTGGTTTGTGAATTTTATTTATTTCTTGTCTGAATTGGATTGATTCGTTATCTTGATGGGTAATTTGTCAGGCGACGCATGGTTTTATCTGGACGTTTAGCCAATTAGAATTACCTACGCAGAATCATTACGTAGTTGAGCCGTAAAATTGCATAAGATTTAAATATCTTAGTAATGAATAAAATAATAGAATTACATAAAACATTAAAGCAAAGGAAACGTCCAGAAGATGTTGCCCAAATGGTTCTAGAACTAATTGGTGATAATCTAACAGCCAAAGAAAAGGGCCTTTTAGAAAAGGCCGCAAAAGGTTCTCTTAAAAACACGCTTTTTGGTTATACCTCAATGATGGAGGAGTTTGCTACTTCAATTGGAGCGGAAAAGCAAATTAAAAAAACGATTGAAATATTTAAATTAGATAAAATAGGGGCGATTGACTACAATAATATAAACGAAATTGAAGATTTTATTAAGGAGGTTTCTCCTATAATATTTAAAGAAGTTGGTTCTAATAATTATCTATCGGACAGATTAAATAAGGAGCAACGGGAAGAAAAAGGATTAGACTTAAGCAAAAGAAATTACAATAAAAAATGGCGACTTTTAAAACGACTAGAAAAGAAGTTATTTAAATATAGTCGTGAAATAAAAAAAAATGAATTTCAAAAAATCGGAAAACACGGATTAGCTCATAAAATAGAATTCTCTGAATTCAATAAAGACCTTAATGCGGCTTGTTTTATTGCTTATTATAATGCAAGATGTAATTTAAGAAGCGTATTTACCAACTCAGCCCAAGAAAGAGCTTTTGATGAAATATCTCATATGTTATTGAATCTTTGTAAGGGGATTACCACAAGTTCAATTCTGGGGATCTTTAAAACTGAAACAAAACAGGAACAAAATAATGAAACCAATTGGTGGGCGATTTCACATATATACACAAGTCAAGAGGTATTAGGTGAGCTTTCGGACAAACATAAGGGAGAACTATTAGGGAAATGGACTGGAATTCTTCAAGAAATAGCTGTTTTGTTAGATGAAATATGGTCGAATAGCGACATAAATAGACTGACAATGGTTGTAAAAAGAGGAAATGACTCTACAACTTGGAACAACACAGCAGGAGCTTGGAATAAGGCGAGAGATAATTGGATGAATATTGTGTATTCACTAGGTATGGATTATATTCTAGATGAACTATGTTTTGGAAAAGTTCTTAGATTAATGGCAGGAGACGTGGTTGCTTGGCACCATTCGAGTGGTGGAAAGCTTGACCCTAATACTGAGGTTTGGAATAAAATACCTTTACCTTGGGAAGTGTTTAAAAATAAAGAAGTATGTAATAAAGAGTTAGTTGTTAAATATTGTAAAAGAGCTGGGATTGACCCTGTGAAATCTGGTTGGATTGCCCCAAGAATTAACAGAATATCTGAATTTAAACCGACACCAGAACTTGTTCATGGAGTAATAATTTCAAATCCATATTTGGCAACAGTTCTTAAAAAACATAAATATTTTTCAGGAAAAAGTGTAGAACCATTCTTTCCCGAAAGAAATTTAGATAGGTTAGTTCAGTGGTAGAACGTTCGGCTCTTAAACCCGAATGGACGCAGGTTCGAGCCCTGCACCTATCTAAGTCTGATATAGCTCAGTGGCAGAGCACCTGGCTCTTAACCAGGAGGACGTAGGTTCGAGCCCTACTATCGGACCAAATTAGAACAAAAAGTAGTGTGCTATAGCTCCTTTGGGAGTTAGCTGCGGTACGTAAGGCAAGTATGTTGAGAGAGCTAATCCATTAATCGAGATTTTCGCTACTGTTATTGGACTAATTTGTTTAGTATTAGGACTATTTATGTTGAGAAACAAAGAAACGACAGACAACACAAATGTAAAAAAACATTAAAACGACTTTTTACACAAGAGTTGTATTCAATAAAGATGAAAGTACTATTAATAATAATTATCTCCGTCTTCAATGTGTTAAACTGTTTAGCGCAAAATATTTCTATAACGGATTTTCAAAAGGAAATAGAAATAACCAAGGCAATTTTATTGGATCTGCATCCAAGTCCTCTCGATTATCAATCCAATGAAAAACTATCCTATTTATGTGACTCATTAAAACAAGAAAATCTCAATGTTGACTCAATTTCGATTTTATATGCTTATCAGCGCTACGCGGCAATAGTTAGTGCTATAAAATGTTCCCATTCGGGCGTTTATTTGCCAGGACATATTGATTCTTCTTTAAAACATTTCCCTTTTAAAATTCGAATATTAGAAAAGCAAGGTTATATAATTCAAGGAAATAACCAATACGATTCTACCAAATTTGGTGATCGAATTATTTCCATCAATGATTTACCAATGGAGACAATTCTCAAAAGAGGTATTGCTCTGCATTCGGCTGCAGGATTGTCCCAACTTAATTATAAAAAATTTGAGAAAAGTGTGGGAAGGAGTATTGCTATCTTAATGAATAACCCAAATAGTTACAAGTTAACTTTAGCGCGCAACGGTTCCGATACGCTAATAATCAATTCCATTCCATCTTCAAAAAAACATTCGAGCATTAATTCTAATCCATTCACGTTTGAAATCAAGAAGAAAGAAGAAGTTGATATCGCTCTTTTCACAATCCATAATTTTCCGACTTATAAGCAATCATTTGATTTTGAGTTGTTTTGTGAGAAAAATGTCAAACTTATAAGCCGAAAAAAGATAAAAAATGTAGTTATTGATTTAAGAGATAACGGAGGTGGGGACTATATACACCTTCTACTGAGGTATTTTGCTTCTGAAAGTTTTGAGAAATTCGAAAGCACTATTCTTAGAACAGAAAATATTGACAAATACAAAAAGAATTTGGTTACTTATAACTTACAATACAATGATTCAAAGGGCTTTTATCTGAATCCTGATTATTTCCCAACGATTGATTATCAAGGTAAAATGAAACTTGATGTAAATCTATATGTATTAGTTAACGGTTATACAGCCTCAGCGGCCAGTCATTTTGCCGCATTGGTAAAAGAACATAAACTGGGAACAATCGTAGGCAATGAAACCGGAGGGAAGTTTACAGGTAATAATGGAACGGCCTACGGTTCGTGTTTTTTACCTTATTCAGGAATCGAAATCTATGTACCACTTGCAAAAAACGTATATGCTGTAGCTCAACATAAGAACAGTGATAATGGAGTAATCCCTGATATAAAAATCAAGGCAGAACTAAAAAAGGATTTAGAAATGGATCATTTAATTAAAATAATAATAGATTACAAGAAAAAATAAACTGGATTAGCGCCTATGTTGAAGTTTCGGCGTAAGTATAAAAGGGTTGTTTATTCAAATGTTAGCTAAAGTCTTATGAATCAAAAGAATCTTAAAAAGTACATCTATATTCTTCTCGGGCTATTGGTAACTGCTTTTTGTATCATAGGAGCTCTGGGTAATGGAGACTTCAAGGTTTTTCTTGAAGCGGCAAAATTAGTTGCAGCAGGAGAGAATCCATACAATAAATGGCTTTTTGTGAGTGAAGGCGTCTACTGTTTATATTTTTATAGTCCGCTATGGGCTGTAATCCTAAGCCCTTTTTCCTTCTTACCCAATTTCATTCCTAATTTCATTTGGTTGGCAGCCAACATATTCTTCCTGTATCGAATTTTGACTCTTCTAAAAAACTATGTCGACATAAATACTATATCAAAAAAACAATTAAGGTGGATAATACTGCTCTGTTCCATAATGAGTCTACGATTTATCCTTTACAATTTTGGTATGATTCAAATGACACTCTTTTTGCTTTGGGGTGGTTTAGAAAGTATCCGATTAATGAGCGAAAAGAAAGTAACTCTTGGTGCTATTCTCTTAGCATTAATAATTAACATAAAAATTTTACCCATTGTTATCATTCCTTACTTACTGTACCGAAAGCATTATAGAGGCCTAATTTACACGTTGATCTTTAGTTTTGTTTTTATTTTGCTTCCTAGTTTATATACCGGCTGGACAGAGAACCTTTTTCTATTAACTGAATGGTGGGGTGTTATTAATCCAGGAAACACTGAGCATTTAATTGAATCGGAATTAGGACCCCACAGCTTAACGGCGTTAATCCCTTCTTTGTTGACCGAAACTTCCGGGGAATTATCGATTACCCGTAATTTCATGAACCTAAGTGAAGCCGTCGTAATTCAAATACTTAATATTACGCGACTATTGCTGATCGTTTTCTCCCTTTATTTCTTAAGATGGTCTCCATTTGTAATTGCGAAATCCAAACTATTTCAGCTACGAGAATTGGCTTACATTTTTTTACTTATTCCATTAATCTTTCCACATCAACAGAAATATGCTTTTGCTCTCACAATACCAGCATTATTCTATTTATGTCATTTTGTTGTGATTAACTTCTCTTTAAGAAAAAAGGTAATGAAAGGAACAAGATGGTACTTATTAATAGTTTTGATGAGCTTTTCTTTTATGTTGATGACGCTAAGTTCTGATGGTGTAATTGGAAGAGAATTAAGCAACATATCGCAACATTTTAAAACTATAACATGGGGAACTATGCTTCTCATTTTTGCCTTAGCGCTAGCGCAACCTCAAATAACAAAAAAGACAAAACAACTTCAGCTAGCAAAACCTAAACAGGATTAGCGCCTATGCTGAAGCTTTGTACTAAGCATAAAACGGTCATTTGTCCAAACTTTAGTAGCAATTGAAACAGAGCCTTATGAAAATAGAAAATAGTCAATTGAAAGATGTTTCCAAGATTTTTGATTTATATAGAATAGCTACGGAATATATGAAATCGAAAAATCAAGTTCATTGGCCCGAATTTTCAAAAGATTTAATAATAAATGAAGTAGAAGAAAATAGACAATGGAAATTATTGATTGACGAAAAAATTGCATGTATTTGGGCAACAGCATTAAATGATAAATTGATTTGGGGAGATAAGGACAATGAACCTTCGCTTTATATACACCGAATTGCCACTAATCCTGATTTTCGCGGTCAAAATCTAGTCAAAAAGTTAATTAATTGGGCGAATGAATATGGAAGGAAGAATAGCCTAAAATATATCCGATTGGATACTGTTGGATTAAATAAGGGTTTGATTGGACATTATGAAAAACTTGGGTTTCAATTTTTAGGAACAAAAGAACTTGAATACACAAAAGAACTACCAGCGCATTATAATAACGGAGAAGTATGTTATTTTCAAAAGGAAATAATCCTAGATATTCTTGCTAAATAAAGCAGTGTCAGATTACTGTCGTATAACTGTCACATCACTGTCTAGTCCATTACCATTGCAAAGAAAAGTTTAAACTTATCTTTGCAATGTAATAATCATTAAGAACTAAAATAATTATGAATCTTGATACAATTAATTTAAGAGATATTAAAGAAATGAGATTAGAACGGCATTGGTCACAAGATCAATTGGCGGAAATGAGCGGATTAAGTATAAGAACTATTCAAAGAATTGAAAATGGAGAGAATGCAGGCTTAGAATCATTGAAATCTTTGGCCGCCGTTTTTGAAATTAATATTACAGATTCAGATAAGAAGCAAGAAATGGAACAAATTAGAAAAGAAGAAGAATACGTACAAAATGTAAGAGGGTTTTATAAACTCCTCATAATTGCAATAATGAGTTTAATCGTTCCATTAATTCTTGCAATTAGTGATTCATCCAACTGGAGTACCTTGTTGTGGATGGTTGTTTCTTGGGCGGTACTGCTTGGAATCTATTCTCTAAACGTTTTTGACCTATTCGGAGATGATTGGAAAAAAAAATTGATAAAGAACAAATTCAAAGAAAAGTAGGTGTGATTTAACAAACAAACACCGATTAAAGGAATACTTAACAATTTGCTAGGTGTGTTATCCCTGATATTGAATCTAACTAATTTATGAACGAACTAAAGGATTATTTCAATACTATTTCAAAGCTCAACGATTCAACCTGGGATAGAATATTACCTTTTTTTAAGGAGGATAAACTTCTAAAAAAGGAATACTTTGCAAAGGAGAATAAAACCGCTACAAAAATTGCTTTTTTGAAGACGGGTGTAGTAAGGGCATATTTTATTAATCTCGAGGGTAAAGAGTATAATAAACAATTTTTTGTTGGCCAAAGTATTATTGGAGCCTATAGTTCTTTGCTAAATGGAAGCATAAACTTAATTGCGCAACAAGCTTTGACAGACTGCACAATTTATACCTGCGATTACAAAACATTGACAGATCTTTATGACGAGTGCCCCGACCTTGAAAGGTTTGCCAGAAAAATAGCAGAATATTATTTTTTAGAAAAAGAAAAGAAAGAAATTGAGATTGTATTACTTGATGCTTCTCAACGGTATATACTTTTCAAAAAAGAATTTCCAAGCCTAGAACAACTCATTCCACAATTACATATTGCTTCATATTTAGGCATATCTGCCACACAATTAAGCCGAATCAGAAGACAGTTCGCATCTAAATAATCATAATTCATTTCTTTACATAGGTAAAGAGTTTTCCGTTTTAACGGTCGTTCCTTTGTGCCACAATAATTTAAAAACAAAGTAATGAAAAAAAGAAAAATGATTTTTGTAGCATCAGCTATTTGTGGGTTAATGTTTAGTTCTTGTAGTCTTCAACCACTAGCTTATGAACCTGAAACGATTCCTTCATTTGAAGGAACAACTCAATTAAATGAAAAATTATTAACAAGTGAAAAAATCCAGATTGATGGCTGGTTTGGACCAGAAGATATCCTGTTCGATAGCATTGGTAATATGTACACAGGCGTGCATAATGAAGATTTTAGTGATGGAAGAATTCTAAAAATAGACTCTTCAGGAGATGTGGAAGAGTTTTATAATTCAGGTTCTTGGGTAGCTGGTCTGCATTTTGACAATACGGGCAATCTGATTGCTTTAAGTCACAAACAAGGTTTGATTAGTATTAGTCCAACAAAGGAAATAACCGTTTTGGCTGCAACGGATGAAAATGGAAATCCATTTCTTATTCCAAATGGATTGGATATTGCTGACAATGGGATAATTTATTTCACCAATACTTCCGAAGTCTCAGCATATAATATAAAATATGGCAGAAAGGTGATTATGGAGATGAAGCCGCTTGGTGGTCTTTTCAGTTATAATCCTGCAACTAAAAAAGTGAAAACGCTTATTGATGGGGCATATTTTGGTAATGGTGTAGTGATTTCAAAAGACCAAGACTATCTTCTTATGGTAGAAACAACCAAATACAGAGTGCTTAAATATTGGTTGTCAGGTGAAAAAGAAGGAGGAACTGAAGTTTTTATTGACAACCTTCATGGTTTTCCAAATGGAATTTCAATTAGAGAAAACGGTAGTTATTGGTTAGGGTTTTCAACAAAAAGAAATGAAGCCTTGGATAAAATACATCCTAAAACAGGAATGAAAAAATTTGTTTACGGATTACCAGAATTTATGCAACCAAAGGCAGAGCTTTTCGGAATGGTAATGAACATATCAACAGAGGGTGAAATTATAGAAACACTTTACGATACTGAAGGTGCTATTTTATCAGAAGCCGGCGCTGTTAAAGAGTATAATGGCTACTTGTATATTGGGGGTGATGTACTACCTTATATTGGGAAATACAAACTAGACACGAAGCGTTAATCCTGCAACCATGATAAAGAAAGGCGACACAATAGTCAACGTGCGGACAGGACAAAAAATGACGTTCTTGGAAACATGGCTGGAAACGAACGGCACACAATTGAAGATTGATTGTGTTAGCCCGGTTACAGCAGAAAGAGAAAAATCACATGTTCATCCACATCAGGAAAACCGCTTTACTATTTTGGAAGGAAATCTTCACTTTACAATAAATGGGGAAGATCAGTTTGCTAAAGCTGGAGATGTAATTTCTATTCCTAAAAACACACCTCATTCTTTTTATAATGGAGGTCATTCTGAAGCGCATTATATTCAAGAGTTTTTTCCTGCGCTAAAAATTGACCGTTTATTTGAAACATTCTTTGTACTAGCAAGAGATGGTAAGTTGAATAAAAGTGGAACTCCAAATATATTCAGAACGGCACTGATATTACTTAATTTTGAAAGGGAAATAAGACTAAACAAACCGAATTGGATTCTCCAAAAATTCACTTTTAAATTACTCGCTCCTATTGCAAGGTTAATGGGCTATAAAGCATTTTATGAATAATTGTGAATCTTTAAAAAAATAGCCTTATCAATAGTAAATTAAATAACTTTAGTCCACTTCAACTTTCTTGTAATTTAACAACGAAACACTGTGGAGTGGGCTAACATTCTCTTAAAAAACAGAGGCAATAATTAGAATACAAAATCATTAATGATTTCGAGTATTAATATACCATCAAACCCAATTTCAACAGTTATTTTAATTGTTGGGAGCAATCTCTCTAGGATTCGTAACATTAAATTGCATCTCGTCGAGAATGCAGAATTGAATAACAAAAACGAAATTAAGTTTAAAGAAGCTATTAACAGTTCTGGTTGGAATTAATAGTAGTTGAGCCGTGCACAGTTATCAAAGGAGATTTATTAAACTTACAAAACACCGTACCACAACATACGGGAAAACAGCAACTTAATGACGTTATTATTAGTTACTTTTACTCGGCATTAAAATCTAACCTACACTAAATTGTGACTGAAACAATACCCAAGCAAGAACATTCTAAAAACACAGCAATATATAGTGTTTCAAGAGCATTTGAACGTGCATCTTTTTACGGGACTCGAACTTTACTTTTATTCTATTTAATGGAATCGCTCTATTCTAACGTAGAGTTTCAGGTATTTGAAATCTTTGGATGGTATACGTTGGGCGTTCTTATTTCTAAATTTATTGGCGGGCTACTTGGAGATTTAGTGTTAAAAGGGAAGCTTGCGGTATTTTTGGGAGGAATTCTACAAACATTGGGTTGTTTTGTCCTGTGTTTTGGTGCTTTTGAAACTGTAATAGCTGGTATGGGATTAATCGCCCTTGGATCAGGTCTTTATTCACCAAACATTTTAGCACAATTTGCACGTTTGTATTTGGACAAAGAAAGGATAATGGACGCAGGCTTTGCTATTTATTACACAGCAAGTAATATTGGTGCTTTCTTTGGAATAGTCCTTATTGGATTTGTGGGAGAATCCTATGGATGGATTTATGGTTTTATTATTGCTGGAGTATTTATGTTAATTGCTACAATCATTCTTTTATTTAAACAGGAAGAGCAAAAAGAGGCCTCATTAAATGAATCACGACCGAAAATAAAGAATTGGCTTGTGATACTGATCACTTGTTTTGTTGCAGTTGCCTTGTTTTGGAATTTATTCGGCATTTCATTTATTGCATTTCAAGATATTCAGCAATCAATAAGCGCAACTTTACCAAGTGATATCAATCTAAATACTTGGAGTCTTATTAATAGTTACGGCACTATGTTCTTTGCAGCAATTGCAGCAATTGTTTGGTCATATTTCTATTATAATCAATTGATGAAAATTATTGTAGGATTCTTAACATTGTCTCTTGGCTTTGGAATCGTTTTGTTTATTGATGCTCCATATAACGGAAACTCTATGCTTATAGCTGTTACAGTCTCTATAATAATTGCATTTGCTGAGGTACATATAAGTCCTGTTTTAAACTCAATCGTTACGCGAGTGATTAATCCTAAATTTTTAGCAATAGCATTTAGCATAATCTTTCTGCCAGGTTTCATTATAGGGAAATTACTAGAGGATTTGAAATACAATTATGTCACACAATTTGATAATACCTTAATTCTTATTATTGGAGTTACGGGTCTTGTTTTAATAGGTATAACGCTGTTGATTCTTGTTAAATTAGGAGTATTGAAAACGAATTATACCACAAAATAAAAACTCTCCCCTGTAACTTTTACTCGATCAAATTGTTTAACTAGAAAGCAAGAGAGATGAAACCCTACAGTCAATTTATTCGATCAAAATTATCAGTCAAACACATGCACGACGGTGCATACAATTTATCTTCTGGTTAAAATAAATAGCAACCGAGACCTCATAACGGAGGTTAAAAGATGGGCCATCTTTATCAATTTTTAATAGCACGGTTTTTTCCAAATCCTCAGTCGGATTAACTCGAATTTCTACACACATTTTTTGATTATACACGCGTAAATTAATTCGCCATGACGGAATTGATTTAAAATGAACATTAACCTTCAAATAAAATTCCTATGCCTAAATTATTCCTTTTAATTAGCTTGTTTTTTTCAGTAAATGGCTTTAGTCAAGATCCTGAATTTTCACAATTTTATTCCAATCCCATTTATTTAAATCCAGCTTTGGCCGGGTCGCAAATTTGTCCTCGATTAAATATGAATTATCGGAATCAATGGGCCAATATTTCTGGTGCATATGTTACGAACAGTGTCAGTTATGATCGTTATGTGAAACCGTTGCATGGCGGACTTGCTTTCATGGTGACGAATGACATGGCAGGCAAGAATACAATTAATTGGACAACGATTAATTTGGTTTATTCTTATCATGCAAAGATTACACGTAAGTTTTCTATGCTATTCGGCGGACAAGTTACATGGAATCAAAAGTATTTGGATTGGAGCAAACTCACTTTTGGCGACCAAATTGATCCATATCGTGGTTTTGTATATCAAACGGGTGATTTGCCTAGTGCTTTGCTTAATGCAAACAGTACATGGTCAACAGCAGGTTTTTTTGATGTCTCGGCTGGGATTTGTGGTTTTTCTGAAAATTTTTATTTTGGTTTTGCAGCCAAACATTTAAATACACCGAACGAAAGTCTCAAATTAGGTGGTGCTTATTTACCTATGCGTTTCACCGGACATGCTGGCGCAACTATTCCCTTTGGAGGAAAATCGCAATACAGAAACACAACCTCTATTTCTCCGAATATAATTTACACACATCAGCGCGACTTTAAACAATTGAATATAGGAGCCTATATCAAGCACGGGCCAGTTACCGCTGGCGTTTGGTGGCGAACCGAGGATGCTTTTCTCTTGACCTTCGGTATTGAAACAGGTCCATTTCGATTCGGGTATAGTTATGATTTAACCATTTCTGAATTAAACAATGCAACTGGCGGTTCGCATGAATTGTCGTTGGGATTCAATTTTGCATGTAAAGATCGTACAACCAAATATCGCACAATAGTTTGTCCAAGTTTTTAGTAGTCATTATCTGCATTTCTGTATCTTTAAAAATACGAATCCCAAAATGCACTTTAAATGTCAACCTATCTTGAAGCAAATAATGAAGAATGGAAGAACCAAATTCAAGGTTTAACCCAATTGTCAGAAAATGGAAATGCTGCCTGCTTGGTCCATTATAAAGCGAAAGTATTTTTATTTACGGTGGTTTCAAATGATTTTTCGAATAAGGAAATTGAAATAGATATTGGTGATTTATTGAATGAGCAACTCTTCAGTTTTGCCAATTTAAATTTATTACCAATAGTCCGAAAAGGGGTGAGTGATTTGCCCGCGCAAGTAATTTCCGATTTGGAAAAATTGCAACTTTGTTTTGCCGATCTCACCGGTTATTTTGATCCTCAGGACGGCGCAATTATTCAAGCAGCTAAAATTGTGGCACCCTCAAGTGACGTTGTCTATGGTTTTTTAAACGGTGTTGATATAGACGCGCAATTAATTGATCTCGAATATGAAGAGACTCATGCTAACATAGATTTTTATCAGTGTGACGAAGAATATGATAGGATTATTCCAGGTGCGCCTATTCTTGATAAGGAAGGAGATTGGCTTGGTATTAGTTTAACAGGCATGCAGGGACCCGGAATTGCGTTTGGGTTTTCGTCCATAGGTTTGTTCGCGTTGATGGATAAAACTATGACAGATGAAATCTCGAATGATGGATCCTCTAAAGGTGATATGCGCAGCGTAAAGCCTTGGGGAAAAAGCTTTTCCAAAGATGCTGGTCCTGTAATAGAGTACTTCATGGAGGATTCATTTCCGAAAATGGAAGAAATCATGGAGGAAATTGGAGTTGAAGAGGTGGATTTCGAAGACATAGATCAAGATTATGTACGCTATGATGTTTTGTATGGTACCAATAGAAGATTAGGTCTTTCTAAATCAGACGGCAGTGTTACGTACACTAATATAAGAGATCATGAAATGCATGTTGGTGTTTGCGAAGTAAGTATTCCAAAAACACATAAAATGGGCGAAATTGAGCGTCCAGGCTGGTTTAGGGATTTGTTTTTTGGAGAGAGCACCAGAAAAGATTTTACTATACTGAATAATGAAAAGTTGGAACGGGCAAAGTTTCTAGCCCTACTGGATGAGAAAATTGGTTCTTCTGATAAGGATGAATTGCTTTTATTTATCCATGGTTTTAATGTTGATTATGATGCAGCCATGATGAATGCGGCACAACTTGGATTTGATTTGAACTATAAAGGGAGTGTTACTGCTTTTTCGTGGCCATCATTAGGTACCGTTCCTGGCTATGTGGCCGACACGGCAACTGCTCGTGCATCAGCTATTTATTTAGCGAATTTTATAGAATTGGTAGGGAATCAAGCGCAAAGAATGAACATTATTGCCCATAGCATGGGAAATGTCGTATTGACAGATGCATTAATCATACTCAAAAATGAAAATCGCTTACCAAGCGCACAAATCAATGAAATTATTTTAGCTGCTCCAGATTTAGATAAGGATATTTTTGTGCAGCAAATCATCCCTAAAATTAAAGACATAGCGCGCTTCACATTGTATGCATCTAGTAAAGACAGAGCTTTAATCGCATCTCGTACAATAAGAGCAGGTTATAATCGACTAGGTGAAGGTGGTGAACATATTACAATTGTAGATGGTTTAGAATCGATTGATGCTTCTGATGTTGATACCAGTTTATTAGGACACGGTTATTTTACGGATACCTTATCCTTAATTAACGACATTCATCAAGTGTTGATGGGAGAATTGCCACAGCAACGAATTTTAGTTGAACATTTACGTCCATCCAGCGGAGAATTTCTTAAGTATTGGAAATTTAAACGAACTTGATTTATTCAAAGTGATTCTAGGGAGTGCTTCGCTCGGTTTCTAAACCTGCGAGAACACTGCTTCATTTGATTAGGTGTTGCTGTGCTTTAATTATAGTTATTGGCGTAGGATTACAAATTCCGTACAGCACTTATATGCATAATTTCAGATCAAAACTTACTCCGCGTCATATACCAAATCACCATCCAAATAAGTTTTTACGATATAAGTCGATAGAATTTTACTGGCTTCAACTTTTAGAATGTCCTGTGTTAACATTATAAAGTCAGCTGCCTTGCCTTCTTCCAGCGATCCTCTTTCATTTTCTTCGAAATTGGAGTATGCAGCCCAAATAGTCATTCCTTTTAAAGCTTCTTCTCGTGTTAAAACTTCATTCGGATAAAAACCTTCAGTTGGAAATCCATCACGGTCCATTCTCGTAACAGCTGCGTAAAAGGTTTCAAGCGGATAAATTCGTTCAATTGGGAAATCAGTTCCTAAGACTACTTTCCCTGCTTTTTGCAACAATTTTTTATAAGCATATGCAAATACGATCCGTTCAGAACCCAATCTTTTTTCAGCCCAACGCATATCTGATGTACAGTGTGTAGGTTGTACAGATGGTAAGATTCGAATAGCTTCAAATAAATCGAAATCGGCCTCGTTTAAAACCTGCGCATGTTCAATTTTCCAGCGGTGATCCATTTTGTCTTGAATCACTTGCGCATAAATATTTAGCATGGTTCTATTGGCAGAATCACCTATACAATGCGTGTTGATTTGGTAATCAATCTCTTTGGCTAATAGTGCAATCTCCAATAGGTCAATTGTATCGCGGAGCATAAAACCAAGATGATCATGCACATCAGAATAAGGTTTTAGTAAACATGCGCCTCTTGACCCAAGAGCACCGTCAGCAATTATTTTAAATGAACGAATATGTAAGTTTCCTTCTTTATAAATTCCTTGATCTGTAGAGAAAATCATGTTTTCCTCATCTGGAAAAAGCATGGCATAGTCTTTAATTTTGAGTTCGGCATTGGCATACCAATCCATATATAATTCGCGATCTACGGACTCAATTCCAGCGTCATTAATGGAAGTAAGGCCGGCAGCAAATAAGTTTTTCTCCGCCTGTTGTAAAAATGATAATTTCTTATCGGCTGCCATTTCTGGAATACATTGCGCTACAGAATCGTATGCATTGTCCAATAATAAACCTGTTAAAACACCGTTTTCTACTCCAATAAATCCACCTTCAATTAATGTTTCACTAGTGATCCCTGCAATTTCTAAAGCCTTTGCATTGGCCAATGCAGCATGTCCGTCAACGCGCCTTATTAATAAAGGCTTATCAGGAAATAAATCGTTGAAAATGGCATTATTCGGAAAAGAATCTACCTCCCAAAGCGTTTGATCCCATCCACGACCTTCAATCCATTCCAATTCATTTGTTGCTTCATAAGTCTTCACGCGTTCCACAACTTCATCAAAAGAACCACTCCCATTTAAATCTACTTCGCTCAATGATTTGGCATAACCTAAAAAATGGCAATGCCCATCATAAAAACCAGGATATACCGGACGCATTTGCGCATCAACAATATTGTCGCATTTATATCCGTTTAAGATTTCACGTTCTGGTCCTAATTGAATGATTTTTCCATCTCTAATAGCCATGGCTTCGTAAATAGTGAAATTCTCATCACAGGAATAAATTTTGGCATTATGTATAATTAAATCTGCCTGATCTCCCTGATAACAACCTGTTAAGGAAAAGACAAAGAAAGAGACGATAAGAATAAGATTATACTTCATTTTTTAAAGGTTTAAGTAAGATGCATAAAGCAATAATTAACAAAAGTTCTGCGGCAATTTTATAGCGAACAATAGCGCCTAAAATTGGCGTCGTCCACCCAATTAATAATAGAATTAGAAAGGCTGAGATTACAAAAAACGAGAGCAAATGCTTTTCTTTACCACTTGTTCTTTTACGATTTATAAACACAAAAATTATAAGCCCAATTAAGAGTAAGTTACTTGCGAAAGGGAAATATTTTAACGTACTACCAGGGTCCCAAGGGTAAGGTCGGATAATGGTATTTTGCAGCACTTCAGGAATTGATGTTAATAGGGTCGTTCTATTATAATTGATTGGCGTAATAGGAATGTAACTTAACGAGGGCGGTTGAATCAAATAAACATCATATTGTTTTTGACCGTCAGAAGCAATGGTAAAGGGATGAAAAGGATGCTGACCAAATAATTTATACTCGCCTTCAGTTTCATTTAATACCGTGATTTTTTTATCTGCCTTAGATTCGAAATTATTAAGATGTTCATAGGCAAAGGCGCAAAAAGAAGAATCGGTCACAAAGAAAATACCACCTTTTCCCATATTGATTAAATCCTTTTGTTTGTAGGACACTTTGTCTAATAGATTAACTTGTGTTGGCGCATAGGTGAGTGCAATAGTTGCAACTGTAATCACGATTGGGAAGATCCATAAAATACGGACTTTCCATTGAGTTAAAGCACCAATTATAAAGAGCGGTGATAGGGCCAAAATGATTAAACCAACATGCGGCTTATTAAAGAGTAACATAAACACACCTGCCGTTAGGATGATGAAATTCAGTAATGATCTTCGTTGAAATAAATGAAACAAACCGTAAAAGAATAAGCCGAGAGATAGGACTAATAAGGATTCTTTTGTAATGCCAGAACTCCAAAAAACAATGGATGGGAAAGCAAGCAATAGATAGAAGCTTAATTGTGGGTTAGCCATATGCTTTACAAAGGTTTTATAAAGCAATAAAATACCTAAGTAGGCTAAAAAAGAGAGTAAAATGGCATGTGTATAAATATTTCCAAATGAAATAAAATGGAGCATTGAATTAATTCGAATAATCAATCGGTTGTCGTTAATGAAATCACCGTTTTCACCATAACTCCATATATTGGTTTCACTTAATATGGTTTGTTCGAATAGGGCAGATTCATCCGCAATACCAATAAGCAGTTTTATATATTCAAGCGGGTTTGTGCTTCCAAATTCACACAAAATCCTACTGTCATTCATGAAATTGTAGGCGTCACCGTACAATTGATCATTTCCATAATACTGGCTAAAGACCAGAATGAAAGCAATAGAAAAGCCTAGTTTTATTCCCCAGCCCACTAATAATGTACGTTTAGATACAGGCAACTTCCCACTGATTTGCCAAAGGCAAAAAAATGTTAGAAATAAGACTATGATTAAGCTGAACAATTCCATTTACTGTGTCGCAAAATTAAGAAAATGAGGAGATAAAGAGGTACGTAATAAAATGTTGAAAAAAATGAAGAACTATTCTTTTAAAAGCAGGGCAATAAGGGTGAGAATAACTACTTTTGTGGTCTAAATTTATTTAGCACAACAAATGGATAATAAAACACAAGTACTCGCAACAGTTGAAGACGCTATTGAACTCGGATTATTGGCAACAGAATTTGAGCTTATAAAAGAAGCAATGGGTCGTATACCAAACTTTACAGAATTATCAATATATTCTGTAATGTGGTCAGAACACTGCTCTTATAAGAATTCAATTAAATGGTTAAAAACTTTACCTAAAGATGGCCCACAAATGTTGGTCAAAGCCGGAGAAGAAAATGCCGGATTGGTTGATATTGGAGATGGAGTAGGCTGTGTATTTAAAATCGAATCGCATAATCATCCCAGTGCATTAGAACCTTATCAAGGCGCTGCAACTGGAGTTGGCGGAATTAACCGAGATATTTTTACAATGGGTGCACGTCCAATAGCGCAATTAAATTCCTTGCGTTTTGGAGACATTAACTTAGACCGCACAAAGTGGTTAGTTAAAGGAGTTGTAAAAGGAATTGGCGATTATGGAAACTCATTTGGTGTTCCAATTATTGGCGGTGAAACCATGTTTGATAAATGCTATAATACTAATCCATTAGTAAACGCATTCTCTGCTGGAATCCTCGAAGGGAAAATGATTTCTGCAACCTCTGCAGGTCCTGGTAACCCAGTTTACATTGTAGGTTCTGCCACAGGTAAAGATGGAATTGCAGGCGCAGCATTTGCAAGTAAAGATATTACTGAAGAATCATCTGATGATTTACCATCTGTACAGGTGGGAGATCCATTCCAAGAAAAACTATTATTAGAAGCCACATTAGAATTGGCAAAAACTGATGCAGTTGTAGGAATGCAAGATATGGGAGCGGCAGGAATTACATGTTCATCATGTGAGATGAGTGCAGCAGGTGATAATGTAGGAATGGACATTGATTTATCAAAAGTTCCTACACGTCAAGACAATATGAAAGATTGGGAAATTCTATTATCAGAATCTCAAGAAAGAATGTTGTGTGTAATTGAAAAAGGAAAAGAAAACATAGTTGAAGATATTTTTGAGAAATGGGATTTACATGCCATTCAAATTGGTGTAGTAACTGAAGGTGGAACAATTAACTATTCAATGGATGGTAAAGTTGTTGCTTCTGTTCCTGCAGATTCTCTAGTGTTAGGCGGTGGAGCTCCGATTTATGAGCGTGAGTATACTGAGCCAGCATATTACAAAGAGTTTAAAAAATTCAATATTGATCAGGTTGAGCAACCAGAAGATTTAACGGCTGTTGCAATGCAATTATTAGCGCATCCAAATATTGCATCTAAAAGATGGATTTTTGAGCAGTATGATTCAATGGTTGGAACAAAGACTATGTCTACCAACCGTCCTTCAGATGCTGGAATTTCAAATATTAAAGGTTCAAATCGTGCATTAGCAATGACGGTTGACTGTAATTCACGTTATGTGAATGCAGATCCAAATATTGGGACACAAATTGCGGTTTCAGAAGCAGCTAGAAATATTGTTGTTTCAGGCGGTATTCCAAGTGCTGTAACAAACTGTTTGAACTTTGGTAATCCATATAATCCTGAATGCTACTGGCAATTTGTTGGAGCGATTAAAGGAATGAGTGAAGCTTGTCTTAAATTTGAAACACCAGTAACAGGTGGAAACGTTTCTTTTTATAACCAAACCGTTATCGGTGGAGTTGAGGAACCAGTTTTCCCTACTCCAACAATCGGAATGATTGGTGTGGTAAGTGATAAGTCGAAAATCATGACAATGGATTTTAAATCAAAAGGCGATTTAATTTTCATTATTGGAGAATCGAAAGATGATATTTCATCATCAGAATATTTAGTTTCTTACCATGGTATTGAAGCTTCTCCAGCGCCTCATTTCAATTTAGATGATGAGTTTGCTTTACAAGAGACAATTAAAGGATTAATTCAAAATGAACTTATCAACGCTGCGCATGATTGTGCAGATGGTGGATTGTTCGTAGCCATGACAGAAATGTCAATGCCAAACAAGCTAGGTTTTGATATTGTAACTGATGCTGAAATTAGAGAAGATGCTTTCTTATTTGGTGAAGCACAAAGTAGAGTAGTGGTTACAATTAACGAAGATCAAGAGGAAGAATATATCGAATTCATGATGAACCAGTCAGTACCATATACTTTATTAGGACATGTGACTAAAGGTAAAATGTGTGTTGATGACGAGCATTTTGGTTTTGTAGATGAGATCAAGGATATTTACGATAATGCATTAGAAAAAGCATTAGCTTAAATTGAATTTGAAATAATTAATGGGAAATGGCGATTCAGTTTTGAGTCGCCATTTTTTTATGCAGAATGATAAAAATTGTTTAATTGAATTCCCAAAAAGTTTCTTTAGACGCTATCCTCCATTCGAATGGTAACTCATTAAACCATCTTCAAATTATTACTTCTCCAATCGAATGTTTTGAATGAAGTGCATTCAATTGCTCATCCACAGTTTGATGAATTCATTTGTGCGCCCATCTTCTATGTCGGTTAAATTTGCTGCCTTTTTCGTTGTTTAGGCGAAATTTGTAGAGATTACTTGAATCGCCGTTATATGCAACTTCCAAAGGTAAACTGCTAAATAAGTTTAATAAGTATTTGGGGTTTGGTAAATTTTGATAATTTTTAAACTTTAATTCGAAATTAATGCCAGGGTACAACCGATACTTTTTTATTATCACACTTTTTTTTCGCCAATTTTGATTGACGATTAGCTTTTTCTTCGGCTAGTTTGACCAATGTTTCGGCGGGTAAATAATTTACAGAGTATTTATTCATTTTAGCTAATATCTTAGCCAAATGCACGTATTTTCACACGTAATAGCTAATATATTAGTCAGTTCTTTAAACGAGAATTAGCAATTATTATTTGAAATTAATCTCTGTCGTCACTTTAGAAAAAGCACGAAACATTGCGATAACCCCGCAATAACGGTCTACAGATAAATTCACAGCCTTGATTAATTTATCACGGTCTAAATTTTCGCCCGTGAAATTGTATGCAATATGCGTTGATTTATAAATTTTTGGATGCTCCTCAGTTAACTCAGCAGTGACGATTATGGTAATCCCATCAACAGCAATTCGCATTTTTTTAATAAGTGAACCCAAATCCATTCCCGTACAACCTGCTAATGAAGTCAACATTAACGACTTTGATCTCAGCCCACTATCTGTACCGCCAAATTCTTCTGATGCATCCAAATTAACAACGCCCTCGTTGCTTTCTGAGATGAAATGCATATTGCCCTGCCACGTTGCTCTAACCTTATCGCTCATTAAATTTATTTTGCAGTAAAGTTAATCAATTGGTAATTTGTTTTCCAAAATTATTGAATTTAAAACTGACCTTTATTGGGATTCCTACTGCTAGCCTATTTTAACTTATTCATTAAATGAACACAAGCCAAAAGTTATCGAGATTAGATCAAAATCTTTGCTTAAATTTAGCGTATGGTAAAAAGTCTTGTAATTATAATGGCGCTGTTTTTAGTTTTAGGCGCATGTAAAAAGAAAGGCTTTAAGTCTATTTCAGAAACAGATGAAACGAGCCTTGCAATTGATCATCCAGACCCTACAGATTGGGTTGAAGATGAAGGCGCTTGGTCAAATAAAATAGAAAAATTAATGGGCGAAGGGTGCGACATGGGAGCTTATGGAAATACAAGTGAGGTTGTCATTTCCCCTGCATATCCAAATCCTTTTGCAACATGGACAGAAATCTTCTTTAATACAACGGATTCCTGCTTGATTAATGTTTTACTGGTTGATAAACAGAACAATTCCTATTTCAGAGAATGTTTTCAATTAAATGGTGGCGCAGCTATTATAGGAGTTGATGCAGACGCATTTGAACTTTCTTCAAACAAGTATTACAGACTTTATTATGATTTTTCAAATTCAAGCGGAGCCTCTTTTTATAAGGGACACGGTGATATTAAAACACTTTAACAAATGACAGAAGATTTTTTTGATTTTATAAAAGCACCTTCAAAAGAGCAATTTCTTAAATCTCAACGACACGTTATTGAGCATAAGAATTATGACCCTTACACAAATGAATTGGATGATTTAATGACTTTTATGGATGCCAAAGAGTTTCAAAAAGTTATTGATTTTAAAAACATCAACACGCTATTAAGTCCAAGTGCACATTTAATGAAACATCACGCGGCAAAGCAAAATAATGATGATTTAAATGCCAAGTCTGAGTGGTTTTTGTTCAATAAAATACTGGAAAATTTATTAATGACAG
This sequence comes from Crocinitomix sp., assembly GCA_047623705.1. Lineage (GTDB taxonomy): Bacteria > Bacteroidota > Bacteroidia > Flavobacteriales_D > Crocinitomicaceae > Crocinitomix. Next base: position 14,780 of record JBLHOW010000017.1, on the reverse strand, counting down.
GAGATGGTTCGAAAGAACAGCCTTATTTAATTACTCAAATTTCAGATGAGCGGGATATCATTCAGAGTATGGAGGATGAGGTGCTCAACCAAAGTTTGGTCAAAGAGGATGGTAGATCTTATGATTTAATCAATACAAAATCGGGCAAAGCTATTTATTTTGATATTACGCTGTGTATGCAGGCACTTGAGGCTAAGTTTAATGCTGAAGAAATAGAGGAAGATGAAGAGTCAAGTCATGAAGAGGAATTACAAGAAACGGAAACTGTCGATCAAACACTTAGCGAAGTTCCAGTTAAAAAGTGGTGGAAATTCTGGTAAATAATGCAGTGGTAGTTCCGGTAGAACTTCACGAAAATTAGTAGAATGCTATTAGCGAAAAGGAAAAATAGGGCGCTTATTAGCGCGGCAGCTGCCTTATTATTTAGCGAATTACTCTTTATAATGTCAGACTATAGGTATAGAATAAACTGGTTTGTTCTGGGCATTATCTTTTATTTTGTCATGACATTTGGGTTTAGTTGGTATCTACGCTATAAAATGCATAAAGAAATCATGCAAGAATCTGATGAAGAAATCTTGGATGATATTTTAGATTAAGGCTTCATTTTTTTTTTGCAATGTGCGCTTCAAAACGAGCAATAGCAAAACTGAAATCAAACTCAAACCTGATATAATTAGCCACGTTTTATCAAAACCAATATTGTCAATTAATTGCATGCCACCATTGTGACTAAAGATATGTCCAAAAGAGAAAGCCATCATGTAAAGTGCCATGTATTCTCCTTTGTTCCCTAAATTGGATCGTTCCATTGCGAAAGCATTTGAGAAAGGAAAAAGGATCATTTCACCAAAGGACATTAAGAATAACCCAATTATCAATACGCCACTCCAGTCCGTTATAACCAATATAATGAAACTAGCCCCAGTCATTAAGGCACCAATAATCATTAAATTGAATATTGATCGTTTAGAGCTCTCCAACCATTTCACCAGCGGCATTTCAAATAGGAAGATCAAAATTCCATTCCCAGCAAATAGCAAACCAATTTGAAACTCCGTTAAATGATGTCCGTCCTTATAATAAAGCGGAATGGTAGAAAAGTATTGCATAAATACTATTGCAAATAAGAGTATTGCAAGAATAAATATCAAGTATTTCCCATCCGTATAAGCGGATTTTCGATTGGCAACAGGCGCCTCTTTAGCAACAGGCGCTTTTTTTGGATTAAAAAGGTGTAAAAAAAGTAATCCCGCTAAAACACAGGTGATCCCATCTACCCAAAACAAACCGCCATAACCTGCACTAACAATAATTATTCCCGCCATAGCCGGTCCTGCTGAAAAACCTAGATTTATCGCTAATCGAATTAATGTTACCGATCTCGTCTTATTTTCTGGCTTACTGTATGCATTTAGCGCAACAAATAATGCAGGTCGAAAAAGGTCTGCAACTGCGGTTAATACGAAAATACTCAAACATAAATAAGTAAAGTCAGTTACATATTGAATTCCAATGAAAAGAAACCCTGAACCAATTAAACTGAATACCATAATTTTATAGGCACCCAATTTATCGGTCAATTTCCCACCCAACCAACTACCAGCTACTGAACCTAAGCCAAAAGCGCTCATTACCCAGCCAACATTTGTCAACGTAAATTTTAAATCTTCCGTTAAATACAAAGAAAGAAACGGAATTACCATGGTGCCAGCGCGGTTAATTAATGTAATTAATGCTAGCCACCAAACTTCTTTTGATAATCCTTTGAATGAGTTAAAGTATAATTTAAATAAATGTGCCATTTGTGTAAAAAAAAAGCCCGCTCCAACTTAAAAGTCGGAACGGGCTCAATATTTATAATGATTAATTAATCTATAAATGCAAGTGCATATTCCGATAGGGCCTTTTAGGACATCTTACCGTCGTATTAATATATTTATAGACTAACTTCATTGTGTTTTCTTTTTCTATTGCGCCAAATATATGATAATTTATCATTTGCGTCAAGTCACTTTGAAAAAAAATTAAGTTGATTGCAAATCAATCCTTCTATCTTTGTCACATAAATCAACGTAACACAAATGCATTTTTTAGAACTAGAACTTCACAATAATTTATTGAAAGCAATTTCAGAGCAAGGATATACTAAGCCTACTTTAATTCAAGAAAAAGTAATTCCATTAGTACTTGCTGGAAAAGATGTAATTGGATCTGCTCAAACAGGAACTGGTAAAACAGCAGCTTTTGCATTGCCAATTTTACAAGCCTTGTTAGAATCGGGTCACGTGGTAAAACGCGGTAAAAAACTGGTAGCTTTAATATTAAGCCCCACGCGTGAATTGGCCGTGCAATTGGATGAAGCTTTTAAGACATATGCTAAACACACGAATATTACCAGTGCAGTTGTATATGGAGGCGTGCCGATTGAACATCAAAAGGATGCCTTGAACAAAGGGGTTGATATTTTAGTTGCTACACCGGGAAGGCTTTTAGACTTGTACAAACAAGAATGTTTTGATCCACACTTTATTGAAACCTTGGTGATTGATGAGGCAGACATGATGTTGGATATGGGGTTTATTGATGATGTTCAAAAAATTGAGAAAATTTGTCCGACAGAAAAACAGACGCTTTTCTTTTCGGCCACCATGCCTCAAAAGGTTGTTGGATTATCAAATATGATTCTAAAATCGCCTGAATCCGTTGATGTGTCACCACGTTCATCTGTGGCTAAAAGTGTTGAGCAAATCTTGTATTATGTGCCAAAAGCCAAAAAGATGGAGCTTTGCCTTCATATTTTGCGTAATACGGTTAAAGGAAACATTATTATTTTCAGAAGAACGAAATTTGGCGTTGAAAAACTGGAGCAAATGCTATTGAAAAATGGCTATAAGGCAGCAAGTATTCATGGCGATAAATCGCAAGCAAAGAGGCAAGAAGCCTTGCAAGAATTTAAAGACGGAGTAGTCAATATTTTAATCGGTACTGATGTCGCTTCACGTGGAATTGATATTGAAAATTTAGATGCGGTAATTAATTTTGACCTACCGAATATTCCTGAAACATACGTTCACCGCATTGGCAGAACAGGTAGAGCAGGGGAGCAGGGTAAGGCATATTCATTTTGTTCGGCAGATGAAAAAGATTACGTGCTTGCAATTCAACAATTGACCCACATTTCTATTCCTATTGAATCAGAGCATCCTTATCCGTTAGATCCAAACGAAAAGCCGCAAGTTCATAAAAAGAAGAGTGGTAGTAAATACCGCAAGGGTCGTAAATCAGAAGCCTCGAAAAAGAAGAAAAAACGGTGGTATTGATTTCTAGTCAATAGTTAATAGTCGGTTAGTCTCTAGTATTTAGTCTTTAGAATTATGATGGAATATGGCGGTTTCACTGAGCGTACGATAATCGAGGAGTTAGGAGAAAATTGTCCATTGGCTATATTGCCCATAGATAAAATTCTAATTACCATTTTCAGGATTATAAACCACTTCGTAGGAAACTGTTTTTCCTTTATTCCAAGAACCATCTAATAAACTAAACTCAATTTTATATTTTACTCCAGCAATTGGATTAAATGCTCCTGAGCACATTCCATGACCAACAGATATTATTCCATCTGCGGATAAATAATAGGTGAATTCAGAATCATCAGTAGTGTTTGTTAATGTTGTGCGTACTAAATAGTTATTTGTTTCGTTTGTTTCGAATTCAAAGTTTATATACTTTGCAGGGCCGCAACCGTAATAGGTGATGATTGAACCAATCCATTTTGGAGCGCTTGTAAACAAAGGAAGGGTATTATCCTTGATGGCTTTTACAGTCCATTTTGAATTTGGAATTCTTAAGTCTAATACTTCTGGTATTGCTGTTGAACTTTTTGGGATCGACGTTGCAATTAATTCATATTCAATATTCGCTTTTAATGCTCGAACGGGTTTTAGTACTACTTGTGTCAAATCCATTTCTCCCTCTAATATTTCCATAGGGATTAGCCGAACGACGTGATTTGCTGATTTTAAATAAAGGTTATATTCCTTTCCTATCTTTCGAACAACTTCTTGATCGCGGTAATAACCTTCAACCGTAATCAAGGGCATTTCTGAAATGTTTGTAGTTGTAGCAGGCCAAATGTAAATTCCAGATCCAGCGCAATCAGCAAAGGATTGAATACTTGCAAAGCATATTAAAAGTAGTGAGAATAGTGTTTTCATATTTTTGTCATTAGTATTAGGTCTAGAACACTGAAGCCCGCAAGTAGTACAGGCATATCGAAGTGTGCTTAGTCACTACTTAAATCAAGTGAATATTTTTTCAAAGTTTCACCGTCACTTTCGTAGTCATTATTTGATACAACTATAAAGCCTAAACGTTCAAGTAAGTTTTGTGACCGAATATTTGTAGGACTAGTTATCGCTAAAATCTCAGGTAATTTCAGTTGGTTTTCCGCAAAATCTATTGTCAATCGAGATGCTTCAGATACATATCCCATGCCCTCGTATTCGGGAAGAATTGCGAATCCCAAATCCGGTAAATCTAATGTGTCACGTTTTACTAAACCACACATGCCAATTAGTTTACTAGTCTCATTCAAGCAGATAAGACAAAGCCCAAATCCATTCGTTGCATAACTATGAATCAAAGATTTTTGAATATATGCTAACGCATCTAAATCTGTTTTAATGTTGCGGTCACCAATATGTTCGATCCAACCTTGCGTATTCATTAATTGAATTAAAAAGGCGGTGTCGGTTTCTACCGCTTCTCTTAAATATATTCTGTTTGACTTCATTTTAATAATTGTTGAAGTACATCACTCATATCACGATCAGTTATCGCAGGGATGTTTTTTCTAATATTTCCCTATATTTTTGTTCGATTGCTCCTTTACCAATTAAAGGACGCAGATTTGGGATACAAATCATATTAACCAGCACAACATCCTTTGTGCCTTATTGTTTTCATTCAAGATTTCAAAATTCAATCATTACGATTCCTTTTCAGCATACAATTTGATCACTGCATTGCGTTCTTTTAAAAAACGGGTCATGTATTTTTCTAAAAATAACTTATCAGCTGTCTTACCCAAGGCGCCTAAAGGACTTGTATAGTCGAAGATATCAATCATAATGGTTTCGTCACCAGTCTGTTTAAACTGGTGCTCATGTCTAAATCCTTTAAAAATACCCTTTGTCATTTCATCCACAAAATGGCTGTGTTTTTCGAGTACTGTCATTTTAGATGTTAACCGTTGATAAACGCCAAAGTGTTTTGCGCGCCAAGTTACTTCCTCACCCAACTCCATCAAACCAGTGGTTCTTCCACCAATCGCTTCTTCTTTGGTTTTGGCTGTTGAAAGTTGGTGCAAATCAATGCTGCGCGCCAAATCAAAGACAACTTCAATTTCCGCGTTAATTTTTGTTTCTAACGTAATTATTGGCACAATTATTTATTCTTGATGTAAATGTGTTTGATGTTCTTCTTCTCAGTTGGACGAATATCAATGGTAAAGTCCTTTGTTAGTGATTTTATAAACGGTGTTAGTTTGGCAAAACCATAATTTCTTGGATCAAAATCGGGTTTCTTTTTCAAAAGTAAAGAACCAACTTCTGCCAATGAAGCCCATCCTTCATCATCCCCAATATCATCTACAGAATCTTTTAAAAGGTTGATTAAACCATCACTTACATTATCATATTTATCGACTGCTGGAGCCGCTTTATCAGATACTTTTTTCTTTTTATTCTTGTTCTTTGAACCGGCAATGATTTCGATATAGATGAATTTATCGCATGCCACAATAAACGGCTTTGGGGTTTTCTTTTCGCCAATTCCAATCACTAAATTACCAGATTCTCTGAGTCTTATAGCTAAACGCGTAAAATCACTATCGCTGGATACCAAACAAAATCCATCCACTTTATTACTGTGTAAAATATCCATTGCATCAATAATCATGGCAGAATCTGTTGCATTTTTTCCTGTCGTATATCCGTATTGTTGAATAGGTGTTATGGCATGCTCTAATAATGGTTTTTTCCATCCATTTACTCCCGGTCGCGTCCAATCTCCATATATTCTTTTTATAGTAGGTGTTCCTAGCTTTGCAATCTCATCTAACATTCCCTGTATATTTTTATAAGGAATATTATCCGCATCAATCAAAACCGCTAGGTTTAAATCTTTATTATTTTTATTCATGTGGTTAAGATAGTGAGAATTATGCAGCTAGTACTTTTTCAGTAGAAAGGGGCCTTCGTAAAAGCCAATAATTTGTTTGATGTGAAGGTTTTCTAACTTTTTATACACGAGATCTGTATCTGAGTTGTAAAGACGTTTATATAAATTTTTATTCTTAAATTTTGTTTGTTTAAAAACAATTTCGCCTTCAAGAATTAGGTATTCATTGCCAATGCTATAATTCTTAAACCCAAGCGAAATCCAATAACAAGAGCAGCTATCCTCCTTAGGGTAAATAACAATAGGGTTATAGTATTGGTGACCTATGATTACACTATCTATTGATGCAGAAATATTATCACTGCCGATCCAACCATTTATGTTTTTATCACCATTAATATAAAAATAGTAGTTAGCAATGTCTGACTGAGTCAACGTACTTATTATTTTCAATTGAACGGAGTCTTCTAACTCGCTGGTGCAAGTATAACTGGATGATTTGAAAAGTGAGGAGTCAAATTTGAAAATGAGTTTCTTTTTTTGAAAATGGTAAGTTCCAACCCCGTAGGATTTATATTGAAAATCCCGTTGAAGGTTATACTCAAATGTGCTATCACTGTGCAGAACAAAGTATTCATTGTATCTGTCCCAGCTTTCAGTAGTTTGAAGTGTGTCTTGTGAAAAGGAGTTCAGGGCTGTTAAGAGAAGACTACAAACGAATATTGAGCGAGTTAAAAACACAATTTAATAGTCAACAATTTATGAAACGTTACAGTTTATTCGAAGCTAATAAATATTATTCAACTGTTTTGTTTCATTATCCAAAATGAGCTGGAGAAAAAGATTCTTTAGTTCTCTTCTCAAATGAAAGTATCCTAAAGTTGTAGCCAATAAAATGACAATGGATAATATTGCAAACATGAGTGATTTACCATCTTCTTCGGCGATATAAAAATGCTTGTAAAACAGAACGGAGATAATAGTCATCATTAGCACCGCAAAAAAAACAATCACCAATGAAGGTCGAAATCGAAAATGGATAGAACTATTTCTTTTGTCACCAACAATATTGCCAATTAATTGAGGTGAGTAGGTCGGTGCTCCACCAGAAGCAAGACGTCTTAAAGTAAAAACAAAGTTTCCGTTTTTGCCATAAGCACCTGTCAATTTCCTAGAAAGATCATCCTTATGCTCTAAATCCGAAATTTGTTTAACTAGGTGAATCGTATCATCTTTCGAAGCCCTAAACTGATATTGATTTTTACTACCCAAAATTAAATTCTTTCAATTAACAATTTTCTTTTTTTGCCTACTGTCTACCGACCTAAACGTCAGTTCGAGTGATTTTAAATTTGGCAAAGCCAAAATAAAAATAGTATCGAGAACAAGTGTCCAATAAGACTATCCATTCGTTTTAGCCGATCCACTAATCAACCGATTAATCTCTTTCATTTCTTGCGAAGTTAAATCGCGCCAAGCACCTGTTGGTATGTCCAAATTAATATTCATAATTCGTACACGCTTTAGTGATACTACATCATAACCCAAGTACTCACACATGCGTCTAATCTGTCGATTTAGCCCTTGTGTCAAAATAATCTTAAATTCCGCTTTACCCAAACGTTCTACTGTACATTTTCTGGATACTGTATCCAAAACGGGGATTCCGTTTCGCATTCTTTTTATAAATTGATCATTAATGGGTTTATGTACCGTTACAATATATTCCTTCTCATGATTGTTTCGTGCCCGCAATATTTTATTTACAATATCACCGTCATTCGTCATGAAAATTAAGCCTTCACTAGGTTTATCTAATCGTCCAATTGGAAAAATTCGTTTCGGATACTTGATGAAATCAACAATATTGTCTTTTTCAACCCGCGTGTCTGTCGTGCAAACAATGCCAATGGGTTTGTTAAATGCTAAATAAACAAAATCCTCTTTCGGTGCAACTATATTAGTTCCATCAACAGCTACTTGATCGCCCGACGCAATTTTAGTACCCAATTCGGGAACTTTGCCGTTAATCGTCACTCTATTTTGTTCAATCAGTTTATCAGCCGCCCTTCTAGAGCAGTAACCAACTTCACTTAAATATTTGTTAATTCGTTTTAATCCTTCAGCTGACATTCTATCGTTTCTTCATGACAAATCTAGTCAAAATTCTAATGCGATTTGTGACGATTGTGGAATAGTCTAGTTCAGGTTAAAAGGATTCAATTTATTCAGGACGTCCCCGAATCATTGTCATGGCTTTACGCGCAATTCCTTTATAGTTACGCCATTCAAAATTACCCGATTTTAAGGCCATTAATGCTTGCTGTCGTCGCGCAGCGGCATACGTGCGATTAAATTCTTTTTTAGTAACTCCTGTTAAATAGTCAAAAGCGTTCCACCGATCTCCAGGGTAATAACTCTCATCAATCATTCCATGGCGCAATGCTATGTCATAAAACTCAGAACCATGAACTGGACAGGCAAATGCCCAACTAGTGTAATGAATATAACCTTTACGCCATAAACTATACATGTCTTTGACTGTTTTGCGTACTTCACTTACAGTTTCATGTTGAACTTCACCATCCTCTTCCCAAAAGTTAAATAACATGGTAAAGGCAAATACTTTTATGCCTTGAGCGCTCAATAATTGACAGGCTTTTTCTGTTTTTTCATAAGACATTTTTTTCTTAATGCCTTTTAATACACGATCACTTGTTGTTTCTAGCCCAATTCTAACCAACCAAAAATTGGCTTTTTTCAACCAAATGGCAAATTCCTCACTCATTGGAACCACTCTTAAATTACATTGAAAGTATAAATCATCATGACCAAGAGCAGCTAATGCCTTACAAACGTCAATCGACCATTGTAATTTTACATTTAGCTCGTCAGAATGGATATAAATCTCTCTATAACCCATTTGATAAAGTTCCTCGGCTTCTTCCGCAATTTTTTCAGGACTTCGACCTCTATATAGTGGCCCGTTTTTTAATCTGAAAACAGGATTGGCACAAAACACGCAACGTAATGGACATCCTCTAGTTACCACCATTTCTGTATTTGGGCGGGCTTTACTATACGTTAATCCGCAAAAATCCGCATCATTTACCAAGTCTCTTGCTGGAGGAGGGATCGTATCTATATCGTCTATTAAGGGTCTAGTTGCTGTGCGGCGATAATTGTTTTCCGCATCTATATAGCAGATGCCTTTTATATTTTCGCGCTCCTGTTCAAGGTTGTCAATATTGTTGACAAGCTCTAAAAAAGTAACTTCTCCTTCTCCAATTACACAGATGTCGGCTCCAGATTTCTCTAATATTTCTTGCGAAGACTGAATAGAGTGGGGGCCGCCGCAAATCACGATTAATTTAGGGAATTGGGCTTTGATTTTTCGAATCAATTCATAGGTCACCAATGCAGAGAAAGAAGTAAATGATACCGCGTAAACCTTTGGATCAAATTCTGCAATCCTATCTAAGTGATGTTGATCGCTTTTTGCTTGTGGAATATATTCCAGCTCTACTTCAAAATCTGCAAATTCTCTGAGGTATGAACCTAGATAGAGTAAGCTTAGATTCGCACTCGTTTGATCTTTGCCCATTATTGGGCCATGACTGTCAGCCAATAGTATTTTCATAAGTAGTTTTCTTACTTTTAAAAATACAAAAATCTATCTATAAAATACGATTAAGACCGGTTAGAATTATTTTTCGGTTTGTTTCGGCGCCAAACATTTTTATTTCCACTATTTCCTGGCTTTTTTTTCTGTCGGTTGTGATTTTGTGGCTTCTTTTCCGGTTTTACAAATTCCGATTCATTGCGCTCATCAATGTAAAGATGATTGTTGATTACAGGAATTTTTTGACGAATGAGTTTCTCAATATCTCGTAAATATGGACGCTCTTCAATATCACAAAATGATAATGCAATTCCACTGGCTTTAGCACGACCCGTTCTTCCTATTCTGTGAACATAAGTTTCAGGTACATTAGGTAAGTCATAATTTACAACTAAAGATAATTCTGAAACATCAATACCTCTTGCAGCAATATCTGTTGCGATTAATACCTTCGTTTTACCATCTTTAAAATTACCCAATGCACGTTGGCGTTGATTTTGAGATTTATTCCCATGAATCGCCTCTGCCGTAATTTTTGCTTTCGCCAATTTGCGTACAATCTTATCAGCACCATGTTTGGTTCTTGAAAATACAAGCACAGATTTCGCTTCTTTTTCAATGATTACATATTCCAGTAACTTTGGTTTATCAGCCTTCGATACAAAATAGACAGCCTGTTCCACTTTTTCAGCAGTTGCTTGCTCAGGTTTAACAGTAACTTTATAAGGGTTCCCCAATATTTTTCCAGATAATTCTACAATACTTTTAGGCATTGTAGCCGAGAAAAACAAGGATTGTCTTCGTGTAGGCAGTTTTGCAATTATTTTCTTAATGTCATGGATAAAACCCATGTCCAACATTTGATCGGCTTCATCCAATACAAAGTATTCAATATCTTTCAAAGTAATAAAACCTTGACCTATTAAATCTAATAATCGACCTGGTGTGGCTACAAGTATATCAACGCCTTGTCGCAATGCGGCAGTTTGTTTTCCTTGCTTAACTCCACCAAAAATCACCGTGTTTCGTAAGTCTGTAAACTTACTATATTCAGTAAAGTTTTCCTGTATTTGTATCGCTAACTCGCGTGTTGGAGTAACAATTAAGGACTTTATTTTTCGGTGATTTCGATTCCGAGTTTTGTCGTCTAAAAGTTGTTGTATAATCGGGATCGCAAATGCTGCGGTTTTCCCTGTTCCTGTTTGTGCGCATCCTAACAAGTCTTTTCCCTTGAGTAAAACGGGGATAGATTGTTCTTGGATAGGCGTAGGTTGCGTATAGCCTTTTTCAGCAATCGCGCGGAGAATAGGTTCCGCAATTTCTAATTCTTTAAATGTCATTCAATAATAATATGCGGCAAAGTTACGCTTATTGTTGAGATATGATGTTTTTAAAAACGTTCAAGGCATCCCATTCAAATATTGTAACTTTGCATAAACTAATAAGACAAGCTAAATGGGCAAAATTCAAGAGTTGAAAATCAAAGATACCTTTACTACAGAATTACCTGCAGACCCTATTACGAGTAATCAACAGCGTCAAGTAAATGAAGCCTGTTTTTCATATGTTGATCCAACAACTCCCAAAAAACCGTCATTAGTTCATGTATCAGATGAGATGCTTGAGGTCTTGAAAATTGATAATGCTGACTCGACTCAGTTTTTAAGTCTGGTTTCTGGTCAAAAAAATGCTGAAGAAATGCAGCCATATGCCATGTGTTATGGCGGGCATCAATTTGGACAATGGGCTGGCCAATTAGGAGATGGAAGAGCAATAAATATAGCTGAGGTGGCAACAGATTCAGGAAATTGGTTTTTACAATTAAAAGGTGCAGGGCGCACACCTTATTCACGCGGTGCAGATGGTTTGGCAGTTTTGCGTTCATCAATTCGCGAATATTTAATGAGCGAAGCCATGTTTCATTTAGGCGTTCCTACAACACGAGCATTGTCACTTTCATTAACAGGAGAAGAAGTCTTGCGTGATGTCTTATATAACGGCAACTCTGCATATGAAAAAGGAGCAGTAGTATGTCGTATGGCTCAGTCATTCGTACGTTTCGGAAGTTTTGAGATATTTGCTGCTCGTAAAGATCATGTCAACCTTAAACGTTTGGCGGATTATACAATCACAGCAAATTATCCGCATTTAGGTGAACCTTGCAAGGCTGTTTATTTGCAGTTTTTCGAAGAGGTTGCTAACCGTTCAAGAAAAATGGTTCTAGACTGGCAAAGAGTTGGATTCGTACATGGCGTAATGAATACAGACAATATGTCCATTTTAGGTCTAACAATCGATTTTGGACCATATGGTTGGTTAGAGAACTATGACCCAGGTTGGACACCAAATACAACAGATGCGCAACATAAAAGATACCGTTTTGGTAATCAACCTTCTGTTGTCTTGTGGAATTTAACCCAGTTGGCCAATGCGCTTTATCCACTTATCGAAGATGTTTCTGGCCTAGAGACTATTTTAGATAATTATAAATCGGAATATCAAAAGGAGTATCAAACAATGATGCTTACTAAAATGGGTGTTTATAATGCACAAGTTGATGATTCCAACTTAATCCAACAACTAACCGAAAATTTAAGAGCTACGGAAACTGATATGACTCTGTTTTTTAGAAACCTCACAAAATTTAACAAGGGTTCTCCTCTGGATCATTTAGAATTAATAAAAGCAGATAGTTATCTAAGCGCAGATGATTTCGAAAATAAAGCGTTCCAATGGAAAACTTGGCTTAATGAGTATGCTGCGCGCTTAAACAATGATCCAACAATAGCTATTGATCGTCACGCAAAAATGGATGCCATTAATCCTAAATATGTATTGCGTAACTATATGGCGCATTTGGCTATCGAGGCTGCTGATATAGGAGATTATTCGATTCTTGATGAAATTTATCAATTATTAAAGCAACCGTACGCAAATCAACCAGAAATGCAAAAATGGTTTGCAAAACGCCCCAATTGGGCAAATGAAAAAGTGGGTTGCTCAATGTTGTCGTGTAGTTCTTGATTTTTCATTTTAAACCTGTCATTTCGAGGAGCGCAGCGTATAGAGAAACCATGCAAGCTAGGCCTGAGTCAATTCATCTTGATCATTAAACTTTGGTTAACAATAACTCATACTTTCCGGCAACTTCCAAACCTGCGCTAGTTGCAATATCTTCCAAAATTATCTTACCCGTCTTTTTATGGGTAAGTTTCACGTCAAGTCGCGCTGTCATACTCTCTTCAATTCGAGCATCCATAAAACCACCAATAGGGGCGACAAGTTCAGTTGTTTTTTCTCTGTGTGCTATGATTTCTAATTTATGTTTTGGATTTTCTAGGTATATCTTCACCTCAGTTGAATTAACGGCACATTGGCGTAATTTTGTAAAATTATAGGTTGTAAATTGATATAATTTATCCTTTATCCACACCCCTGCTATAAATCCTACAAAAGAACTCCCCATCCATGGTATTTTGGCAACAGAGGCTTTAATTGAAATGCCTACTTCGCTAAAATGGTTACTTTGCATCCAAATATAACCTTCTGGGAAAGAATGTCCCCAATCCTTTTCATTATAGCCCCTTCCGCCTGTAAAATCTATCGTTTCTCCATCTATTTCAAGGGACCCACTTAAAGCATGGTCTATACTTAATATACCATGGTAACATTGCATGCGTGGTGCAAATGAAAATGGTCCCATTATCCCAGGCGAATACCAAGAACTTGGCCAAGGTTGCGTGTTTTCAAAAGTAATCTTCCCCTTTATATTGGGTAATTCCAATTCAATGTACTTTTTCGTAAAGTGGCTTTTACCAACCAACACATTATGCGAGTCGGGGTCAGCAATAAAATCACTGCCTTTATACTTATGATACTCAGCCGTCAAGTTTTTACCGTCCAATACCTGTACAAAAGCCTGTTGTTTCCCCTTTTCATCCATAGCAATTCCTGGAATAAATGCAAAAGCATGTTTTTCATCCAAACTGACAACTTTGTAGTACCAACCTTCAAAAAAACGTTTTTTTCTACCCCATCCATGATAAAGTGCAGGTTTCCATAAGGCGCGTAATCGTTTGTTTAACATATGAGGTAATTATCAAATGAACAAGTTACTCAATTATAAGTAAAAGGTAAATCTTATATTCGTACTCATTCATTGTTTAATAAGCAATCCAATAGGCAATGAAGTTTTTAAGCGCCTTATGTCCAATCACGAAGTTTTAGACAGTAATTTAAGTCATAGAAAATATAAAGAACTACTATTAGCCTTACGTTGGTGGGAAAAAAAACGAATCACGTTCAATATTGTAATTGGTATTGCAGGAATGGTGAGTATTCTTCTAGCAGGCATGCAAATGTATTATGCCGATTTTATTGGAGTTGTCTTTTGGGCACTCTTTTTTAACCTGTGTTATTCAATAGGCTTTTTGTTAGAAGCTTTTGATGCCTACTATTTCAAAGGCAAATTACAACTCTTCCGTTTTAGGTTACTTTTTTTTATTGCTGGTCTTTTAAGTGTGACACTAATAACACTAATCGTCCCCTTATTATTACCAGTTATATAATAATCTCAAGCTAAACAGCAAACTCAGTGTTTACTAGAATCATTAATATTTTATCCTAAGTACATCCTACAAGACACTTTTCTGTATTAAACCCGCCATCCTTTACTTCTAATAGTGGGACTAAACCTAAACATTTCTAACTATACCCCAGCAATTTTCCCAAGTAGTAGGGTAAATAAATAAGTATAATACTTAGTACGCTATACTAAATACTGATCTGGGCAATCCATTTTTCCTCATATATAGGTGATATAATACACTAATTTATAGATTAGGGGTATACCTTATATATAGTAGCACAAAAAAGGGTCGTGCTATGGACTAAAGTTTTGACTGCGCCAAAAGCTACCACTTCTATCCCTATTGCTTAAAAAGTGTAATAAAAAACACCTCTTCAATACGCA
>JBLHOW010000016.1:0-94028 GCA_047623705.1 Crocinitomix sp. | reverse complement strand
ATCAACACACGCAAGTGGAGGTACTCCTGGTATTCAAAATTCAATTTGGACAGACGTAGATGATATCCAGCCTCCATATATTTTGGGGCTTAATGTAAATAGTGAAACAGAAGTTGTTTTGACTTTGTCAGAATCCCTTGACACCTTAGTTCCGATAACTTTGAATATTAGTCCTACTGTTGGAGCATTGTCTGGTTCGTTTTTAAGTTTAAATACTTATCAAGTAGATGCATTTACGCTTGAAGAAAATCAAACTTACACGCTTGGTTTATTCGAGATGCAAGACTGTTGGGGGAATATAGGATTTGATACTATAAAATTTGGTCTACCCGGATCAATCGAACCAGAAGATATTATTTTGAATGAGATTCTTTTCGATCCTAAAACGGGAGGTTCTGATTATGTAGAAATCTATAATGTATCCAATAAAATATTAGATCTTAATCAGTTGTATTTGGCAAGTTGGGATGAAGGAATTACCAATTTAGAACAAATTGGTTCCGAGCAATACTTATTATTACCTGGGCAATATGCCACCCTAACTGAAGATTCTACTGACATAATAAATGATTTTGCAATTTACAGCATAGGATCATTTCTAGATACTGATTTACCAACCTACCCAAATGATTCGGGTACCGTATATTTATTAGCAGCAGATTCAACCATCATTGATTACTTCCATTATGATGATGATTATCATTTTGCTTTATTGAATACAGAAGATGGCAAGTCCTTAGAAAGAATAACTTTTGGGGGCGGAATGAACAACCCAAACAATTGGCACACGGCGTCAGAAAACGTAGATTGGGGAACACCAGGGTATTTAAATTCTCAGGCTGCAATGCCAGTTTCCATTGGAGATGTTAGCATTGATCCACAACTGTTCTCGCCAGACAATGATGGATATAATGATGTGGTGACCATTAACTTTGATTTAACAGATTCAGACAATGTTTTAGATGTGACTATTTATGATAATCAAGGACGATTAATCCGGCTGTTAGAAGATAATTATTTCATGGGCCAAACAGGAATTCTCACATGGGATGGAATTAATGATGATGGCGAAAAAGCCGCAATTGGTTCTTATATTATCTTGATTTCAGTTAAAAACACCAATGGTGATGAAACACAGTTTAAGTTGGTGACAGTTTTGGCGGGGCAATTGTAACCTGCGCATAGCTCGAATATTTTATTTGAAATTGCTAATTCTGTGACTTCAACAACTAAAATTTCCTTTACTCTTCAATCAATTCGGTTTTATATTCAAACCAAATTGTAATTACACTTTCCACATTATCAATTTTAATTGATTCAGATGTATTTATGATTGTCCAGGTAAGTTTTTCGCTTAACTTATATGAAGCCCGCTTTGTATTTGGCCATATAGGACCAGCGAGTTGTTTTTCTAGTTCAACTTCATTAACAAAACATTTGCCCACTGCATAATACGGCACAACATACAATAGAGTGTTATCAGAATCGATTGGCATTAATTCATCCATTCCTTGGCCAACATCCTTATGCAAGTCAATGCCAAGTTTATGGTCGATTCCATCCAGTATATTCAAAATGTGAGGAGTTTTATTTACAAAATCTTTACAATTAGGGCATGTGCAAATAAATCCGTTTTGTGATTTGTAAAATTCGCGCGTTTTAACTTCGTCAATTACAAGAACAATATTTCCTAATTCTATAGTTGTCATTAAAAACTAAAGTCAAATTTAAATTAGGTCATTCAAATGCGAGTCAGATCGCTATTAAATAATTCCTACATTAAGGCGTCAAACCATCAAAAGAATAGAATCATCAAAAAAATGGCCGTTCTTTCGAGTATCCGCTTTAGGCTGATGTATCGAGAAGCTCGTCAAATCGAAATCTAAAAGCGTTCTTTAATCTAACATCTATCAGCGAAGCGATCTAAGACTAAACATAACTCAACTTCACCATATTAGACTTCCCTTTCTCCTCAATTGGAACAGATGCAATATTGACAACAATATCACCTTCGTTCACCAATCCCATTTTTTTAAGAATGTATTTACTATCGCTAATCGTATGATCCGTGCTGACCATTTTATCATAATAATAGCCTTTGACACCCCATACTAAATTCAACTGGGTTAAAATTTGTTTATTTTCTGTAAATACAAAAGTATCCGATTTAGGTCGTTGAGAAGAAATTTTATAAGCCGTATAACCTGAAAATGTCATAGTGATAATGCCTTTCGCTTCAACACGCTGTGCTAAACGAGTGGCGTTAAAACAAATCGAATCCGTAATAAAACGATCCTGATTTTTTTCAGGTAATTCCTCTTTATGGTAAATTGAATCCTCTTTTTCAACCTCGCACACAATTTTACTCATGGCTTTTATCACTTCTAGTGGATATTTACCGACAGAAGTTTCTCCAGAAAGCATAACAGCATCAGCGCCGTCTAAAACAGCATTGGCAACATCATTTACCTCGGCTCTTGTTGGCGTATAATTTTCGATCATGCTCTCCATCATTTGTGTGGCCACAATAGTTGGTTTTGCGTATTCTCGACATTTTTTAATCATCATTTTTTGCAAACTTGGCACCGTTTCCATTGGAACTTCAACACCCAAATCTCCACGTGCAACCATTAATGCATCTGTAACTTTAATTATGTCTTCAATATCGTCAATTGCTTCAGGTTTCTCAATTTTCGCAATCACCTTTGCATGGCATTTTTTGTTCTGAATAATATGTTTCAATTCTATAATGTCACGTGCCGATCGGACAAATGACAAACCAACCCAGTCCACAGTATGTTCTAAAGCAAAGTCTAAATCTGCTCTATCTTTTTCTGTTAAACAAGGAAGTGAAATTGATGTATTGGGAAGGTTTACACCTTTTTTTGAACGCAATATTCCCCCATGTAAAATTTTAGTTTCTACTTCGTCCTTATTATTCGTTTTCGTAACCTGTAATTGTAACTTACCGTCATCCATTAAAACCAAATCCCCAATTGAAACATCCTTTGGGAATTCTTGGTAAGTCAAGAACACTTTTTTATGTGTACCAATACATTCATGCGTGGTAATAATCAGTTTTTCACCGTCAACCAATTCTACTCCATTATCTTCCACTTCACCAATTCTAATCTTTGGTCCTTGTAAATCAGCTAATATCGAGATATGAAACCCTTCTTCCTTATTTATTTCTCGAATCATCTGAATAGTATTCAAATGATCGGTATGAGTGCCATGCGAAAAATTTAATCGGCAAACATTAACGCCCGCCATTATCATTTGGCGCAATACCTCTTTTGAAGAAGTAGAGGCTGGGCCCATTGTTGCAACTATTTTCGTCTTTTTCATTTATTCTTATTTAAGCTTTATGCCATTCATGAACGTAGTATTAATGAATGACGTATATCTATTTTCGCGATCTAACTTTATGTCTTACGTATAAATGGTGTTTTAGTTCGCAAATCACAGCATTTAATCAACCTTATTAAAGATGAGTTCATTATAGTTACGCGTATCGAGATCAAAAAACCAAATTCCCTTTCGATTTCAATTCATTTGGGTCAAAAACAAACGCAGTCAAAATACTATCAATCCGTTTAAGCGAAGCCAAAATTTCACTAATTTCAAGTGTGAAATTATTTTTGATCAGTAAAAAATAATCCACCTGATCCTTTTCTGGAATGAGTCGGCGATAATTGTTAGATACATTTTTGACTAAATAATATTCGATATGTTCAAATTCGTCGTAAAAAGAATAAAAAGAATATAAATGATCACCTTCCTTTTTCACAAAAATGTTTAAATCATCATCCTTATGCAATTCAATGGACAAGGCTTTATTAATTCCCCATGTCAATCGATAATCCGCATTACTTGAGCAGATGCCAATCAATTCAAATGAGAAATCATCTTCTAGTATGAGTTTGTGTTTTGCCATAAACCATTTTCATAGACAAAGATATTCAATAATCACAACATGCGAGTGATGTCTTTCAAACTCTGTAACACAATATTATTTTTCGCGTATATTAGAATTCACTTATTAGGAACACATAAATGCGCTTGAACCTTAATCATACCCAATTTATCTTAACCGAAGAAGGAGTAGATCTTTCCATACCTATTGTTGCAGGAGCAAACAATGTGAATGCATGGTATTGTGCGCCAGTATCCATTGAACCCGTTATAAATGATCAGTTTATTGGAGATGTAAACAAAGGCGGGAATGTCAATTTTAGAAACATTAAATTGAATCCGCATGGAAATGGTACACATACCGAATGTGTTGGACATATTTCGAAAGAACCATTTACCATTAATCAATGCTTGAAAGAATTTCATTTTTACGCCAAAATTGTTTCTATAAAACCGCAAGAATTGTGGAACGAAGCATATGAAGAAACAGATGAAGTAATTGACAGGGGACAATTGGAAAAAGTGACGCAAGATTGGTCCAATGAAAAAGCCCTAATTATAAGAACGCTTGAGAACACAGAACTAAAAAAGCAAAAACAATATTCAAACTCAAACCCTGCCTACATTTCTAAAGATGGTATGGAGTACATTAATGAAATAGGCGTTCATCATTTAATGGTAGACATGCCCTCTGTTGATAGAGAATTGGACGGCGGAGCCTTGGTTGGACATAAAACATTTTGGAATTATCCAGAAAACCCACAGGCCCATAAGACCATTTCTGAGTTGGTATTTGTACCCAATACTTTAGAAGATGGCACCTACTTAATTCATATTCAAATCATGAGTATTGAAAGTGATGCATCTCCTAGCAAAATCATAGCGCATAGAATACATAAAAGCTAAAAATAACGTCTTGCCAATTTCTAACTTACAAAATGTTGATAAAAACGTTGGATAATTGGCTTAAACTACATATATTTGCACCGTAAAAGATAAGAAAACAGAAAAAGAGGGGACAATTGTCCCCTCTTTTTGTACTTCGAAAATGATTAAAAGGGAGATAATAATAGAACTAGCGGAAGAGCGAATTGAAGAGCTTAATAATGGTATATACATTGTAGAGTTAAAAGTCAACAATGGAAGCCAAATCTTTTTAGAGCTAGATAAGGAAGATGGAAACATTGCCATTGAGGATTGTATGTCGGTAAGTAGAAATATCGAACACAACCTAGATCGTGAAGAACATGATTTTTCCTTAGAAGTCTCTTCAGCGGGGATTGATCAACCATTTAGAGTACTGAAACAATATTTAAAGAATATTGGAAAAGAAGTTAAAGTACAAACCTTAGAGCATGGAAGTGCAATAGAAGGCCTTTTAATGCAGGCTGATGAAGAAGGTGTTATAATAGAAGTGAAAGAGAAAAAGAGAGTAGAAGGAAAGAAGAAAAAAGAGTGGGTGATTGAAGAAGTAAAGCTGAGTTATAGCGAAATAAAAGAAACAAAATTGATAATTACTTTTTAAGTAAAATGGAAGATAGAAAAGGAAGGGTATCACTTTCCTTTTAAAATCTAACCACAAAACATAAATTACAAAGAGATGAATGCGTTGGAATTAATCGAATCCTTTTCGGAATTCAAGGAGTTTAAAAACATTGACAGAGAGACAATGATGAACATCTTACAAGATGTTTTTAGATCAATGCTCAAGAAAAAGTATGGGACAGACGACCATATTGATGTGATTATAAACCCGGACAAAGGTGATGTTGAAATCTGGATTAACAGAGAAATTGTACCTGATGGCGAAGTTGAAGATGTGAATATTGAAATAGCATTATCTAAAGCTATTCTAATCGAGCCTGATTTTGAAGTAGGAGAGGAAGTAGCAGAAGAGGTGAAGTTAGATGATTTTGGAAGACGTAACGTACTTTCATTACGTCAGAACTTGATTTCACGTATTTTGGAATTAGAAAAAGATCATATCTACAAAAAATACAAAGAACGTATTGGAGAGATTATTACTGGAGAAGTTTACCAAGTTTGGAAAAGAGAGATTTTGGTATTGGATGATGAAGGAAATGAGTTGATTTTACCGAAGCAAGAACAAATTCCTTCGGATTACTTTAAGAAAGGTGAATCTGTAAGAGCAGTAGTTGCACGTGTTGATTTAAGAAACAACAGTCCAATTATTATTCTTTCTAGGACAGCAACTGAATTCTTAGAGCGTCTATTTGAATTAGAGGTACCTGAGGTGTTTGACGGATTGATTACAATTAAGAAAATTGTAAGAGAGCCAGGAGAAAGAGCTAAAGTAGCGGTTGAATCATATGATGATCGTATTGATCCAGTTGGAGCTTGTGTTGGTATGAAAGGTGCAAGAATCCACGGAATTGTTCGTGAGTTGAAAAATGAGAATATTGATGTAATCAATTATACATCAAATGAGAAATTATTTATTCAAAGAGCTTTGTCTCCTGCAAAAATCACATCTATTGAGTTGGATGATGAAACAGGTAGAGCAAACGTATATTTGAAAACTGATCAAGTGTCATTGGCAATTGGTAAAGGTGGACACAATATTAAATTAGCTGGAAAGTTAAGTGGCTATGAAATTGATGTTTATCGTGAAGGAGCTGAGGATATTGAAGATGTAGATTTAGATGAATTTTCTGATGAAATTGAAGGATGGGTGATTAAAGAATTGAAATCAATTGGATTAGATTCAGCAAAATCTGTACTTGGATTAGATGCAGGGGAATTAACAAAAAGAACTGACTTAGAATTAGAGACTGTTGAAGACGTTTTAAACGTACTGAAAGCAGAATTTGAATAAAGTATATAATTATAGTAACAATTGGAGGGATTGATCGTAAGATATCTCAACTAAACAGGCGGTAAAGATTACAAAGAATGGCAGGTAAGGCAAAAAGGTTAAACAAGGTAGCAAAAGAGTTCAACATTAGTATTTCTACTATTGTGGATTTTCTTGGTACCAAAGGAGTCGAGATCGATTCCAAGCCGAACACCAAGATTGAGGCAAATATCTTGAGTGTATTGGATGAGGAGTTTGCGGATGACCGAGAGGCGAAGCAAAATTCTGAGACAGTAGATATTGGAAGAGAAAAGCGCGAATCAATTTCATTGAAAGACGTGAAAAAAGAGGTGGCTACAACTAGCGACGAGGACGAAGATGATGAGGACGAGGATTTCGTAGTCGAAGTGCCGCCTATTGTTAAGCGGGTTGTTGAAGAGGTGAAGGTCGTAGAACCTGTTGTCATAGAGCCTGTTGTCGTTGAGGAAAAAGTAGTCGTTCCAGAAGTGGTGGTAACAGCAAAAGTAGAACCGCCAGTTGTTGTAGCCGAGAAAAAGCCAGAGCCTAAAGCTGAACCAATAGTTGAAGTGAAAGCTGAAGCTGATGATAAAGTTAAAAAAGTAGTTGTAGTTGATAAAATTGATTTAGATGCCATTAATCAAAAAACTCGACCAACTAAAAAGAAAAAAGAAGCCCCTGTTGCCGCTGAAAAAGTAGTCAAAAAGGAACCTATAAAGCAACCCGTAAAGGTTATAAAGCCATATGTTGCGGAAACGAAACCTGTCAAGGTAGAGAAAAAAGTACCAGAAAAAATTGCTACAATTAAAGCGACTGCTGGTAGATTGACAGGTCCAGTTGTAATTGGTAAAATTGTATTACCAGTTGAAAAAGAAAAGTCTGACGCTAATTCTCGAAAGAAAAGAAAGCGAATCAAAAAGGTTAATGTTGAAAAACAAGCCAGCAGACCAGCACCAAGCGCTAGCCCAAGTAGAGGTGGTGGAAGCGCTGGCGGAGCTCATAAAGGAAAAGGTAGATTTGGTAAAAAAGAAAAGCCGGTTGTTACTGACAAAGAGATCCAAAAAGAAATTAAAGACACACTTGCAAGACTGCAAGGTGGAGGTAAGAAGAAAGGTGCAGCTCACCGTCGTCATAAAAGAGATAGTGTTGCTGAAAGAAGAGCAGAAGAACTCGAACAAGAAGAACTTGAAAAGAGCATCTTAAAAATTACCGAATTCGTAACCGTATCGGAATTGGCAAACATGATGAATGTGAGTCCAACAGAAGTTATTGGTTCTTGTATGAATCTCGGAATTTTTGCTTCAATTAACCAACGATTAGATCGTGAAACAATTGAAGTTGTTGCATCTGAATTCTCGTTTGAAACTGAGTTTATCTCTGCTGAAGTTCAAGAATCTATTATAGTTGAAGAGGATGCAGAAGAAGATTTAGTAGATCGTCCGCCAATTGTTACTGTAATGGGTCACGTTGATCACGGTAAAACATCTTTATTGGATTATATCCGTAAAGCGAATGTAATCCAAGGTGAGGCTGGGGGAATTACACAGCATATTGGAGCGTACTCTGTTAAAACTAAAGATGGTAAACAAGTAACATTCTTAGATACTCCAGGTCACGAGGCATTTACAGCAATGCGTGCACGTGGTGCGCAAGTTACTGATATTGCCATTATTATTATTGCGGCAGATGATGACGTAATGCCACAAACAAAAGAGGCAATTTCGCATGCTAAGGCAGCAGAAGTGCCAATTGTTTTTGCAATCAATAAAATTGATACAGTTGGTGCAAACCCTGATAAGATTAAGGAACAACTTTCTCAAATGAATATTATAGTTGAAGAATGGGGTGGTAAATACCAGTCTCAAGAAATTTCAGCTAAAAAAGGAGAAAACATAGAAGAGTTATTGGAAAAAGTATTGCTTGAAGCTGAATTGTTAGAGTTGAAAGCAAATCCAAATAAACGAGCAAACGGTACAGTGGTTGAATCTTTACTTGATAAAGGAAAAGGTTATGTGACAACAGTACTTGTATCTTCGGGTACTTTACGTGTAGGAGATCCAATTATTGCGGGTAAAAACTATGGTAAAGTAAAAGCCATGCATAATGATAAAGGCCAATTGGTAAATGAGGCTGGTCCTTCAACTCCAGTTTCAGTCTTAGGATTTAATGGAGCACCTAGTGCTGGTGATCAGTTCAATATTTTGGCTGACGAAAAAGAAGTAAAATTAATTGCATCTAAACGTGAGCAATTACATAGAGAGCAAGCGCAACGATCTCAGAAAAAATTAACACTCGATATTATTGGTCAACGTATAGCAATTGGAGATTTCCAAGAGTTAAACTTGATCGTAAAAGGAGATGTAGATGGATCTGTTGAAGCTGTTGCAGATTCACTCTTGAAATTGTCAACTGAAAAAATTCAGGTAAATGTCATTCACAAAGGTGTTGGACAGATTTCTGAGGCTGATGTAACATTGGCTAGTGCTTCAAATGGTATCATTATTGGATTCCAAGTAAGACCGTCTGCAATTGCTAGACGAGCTGCCGAAGTAGAAGGAATTGACATTCGTCTATATTCTGTTATCTACAAAGCAATTGAAGAAATTGAGGAAGCAATGAAAGGTATGCTTGCTCCTGAATTCAAAGAGGAAATTGTAGGTGTTGCTGAAATTAGAGAAACATTTGTAATTTCTAAAGTGGGGACAATTGCTGGTTGTTACGTTACTGAAGGTAAAATCCTAAGAAACTCTAAAGTAAGAGTGATTAGAGATGGCGTTGTGAAGTATGATGGATTATTAGGTTCATTGAAACGTTTCAAAGATGACGTGAAAGAGGTGAAAAACAATTACGAATGTGGATTGAACATTGATAAATTCAACGACATTAAAGTTGGAGATATGGTTGAAGCATATCAACAAATTGAAGTTACACCGAAACTCTAAAACGAGATAAAAAAATATAAACCCAGTTCGCTTAATGCGGACTGGGTTTTTTTATGTCAATAAATTCAACTATTGGCGACAATTCTTCAATCAACCCTGATAACAAGTTCAACAAAAATCCAACTTAATAATAGAACCACTTGTCGGATCGAGTGATTCAAATTGACATAGTCAATAGGAATTGTATCGAGAACCCGCTTGAGCGCAATTTTAGCGTTCCATATTACAGTCAAACAACGCTTCTAGTTTTGCACCACAAGCACGTCGGTGTTCTTAGGAGTATATAAATTGTAAACAACAACGCAGAAATCCAACTTAACAAAAAACTGCCCGTCAGGTCGAGTGATTCAAATTGACGCAGTCCATAGGAATTGTATCGAGAACCAGCTAATGTTCGATTCCATGCATAAGCAAGCAACAGGAAAAAAATAAATGGTAAAATCCAACTTAATAATAAAGCTGTCCGTCAGGTCGAGTGAGTCAAATTGACGTAGTTCATAGGAATTGTATCGAGAACCCGCTAATGATCGATTCCATGCATAAGCAAACAACAGGAAAAAAAGAAATGGTAAAACTCAACTCAATAATAAAAACGCCCGTCAGATCGAGTGAGTCAAATTGATGCAGTCAATAGGAGTTGTTTCGAGATCATTTGATGTTCGGCAGCTGAATCTTATCTTCAACCACAACAGCAGTTGGAAAATAAGCGAGTAAATCCGCTTTCAAACCTTCCGCCTCTAATCGCGTTCGAAAGTTTCCAACCCTCACTCTATAGTTAGGCGCCACATAATCAACATAAGCTTTATGCTCGCTATAGCGCGCTAAGAAATTCGCTCTTTGTTGAGAAACAGTTGATTTATCTTGATCAAAGAAAATTACAATCCGATAACCATCAATTTTAACACCTTCAACAGATTCTTCTCCTGAACGCACAAAATCATTCAATTTATCTAGTCGTGCGTCCTGATGCAATGTGACTTTACCTTTTTTGGCAGTATAATCTAGCTTTAAAGGCTGTGATTTAACAGAGTCTTTCTTGTTTACAGGGAGTTTAAGCCACCCATCTTGCGCATTGGCAAAGTGACTTCCAATTAAAATTGCCGATATAAATAATATTCTTTTCATAGTGCTTTTAATTAACTGTTGAACAAAGGTATAAAAATACCGATTCAACCGTTTCTAAACCGCTTGATCTTTTCGTCTTTTTTATTAAACAAACGGTGCAATTTATTATTCTATAAGAGTTTGCGATTATTTGCTTATTTAGAATCATTTTAAATTAGCATTTTGCTTCTCAAAAAATCCCGCAAACTCTAGGAGTAGTCTGACTTTGTACTAATTTTGCACGTGATTGCGTATCGTGTATACCAACGAAAAAAGGAATAAAATTTTTCAAATGAATATAAAAAGTTTGTTCATCTCTAACAAAATCAAGCATTTAGCACTAGTTGTGCTCGCTTGTTTCTCTTTTACTTACAATCTTCATGCCCAAGAAGGGGATGCTGTGACGGGTGAAGCATTGTTTAACGGAAACTGTGCGTCTTGTCACTTTCCAGATAAGGACATGACGGGTCCTGCACTTAAAGGTGCAAGGGAACGCTGGATTGAGAACTCGTCAGAAGTTAAATTCTACGAATGGGTTAAAAACTCTACAAGTGTTAAGGATGGCGGAGATCCTTATGCCAATAAGTTATTTAGCAAATGGGGGAGTGTAATGACGAACCAGGCTGTTGACAATCAGGCTATAGATGACATCTTTGCTTACGTTGAGGCTTTTACGCCTAAAGAGATTGTTGTTGACAATGGCGGACCAGGGAATACTGGTGGTAGTGAAGAGTCTTCTTCAATATACTGGTGGTTATTGGCTGCTTTATTAGTAGTTGTAATTGCAGTTGTTGCCGGTGTAAAAGGGAATTTAGCAGCCTTAGCAAGAGACAAAGACGGTGAAGAGCAGCCAGAACAATTAACGGTTGGTGAATCTGCTCGTTCTTGGGCTTGGAAAAATAGAGGTTGGTTTGGTGTAACAGTATTTGCATCTATTATCATTTTATTAGCAATGGGAATGACCAAATGGTTAGATCTTGGAGTTTATGAAGATTATAAACCCGAACAACCGATAGCATACTCGCACGAACTTCACGCAGGTGATTTAGGAATTGATTGTAAGTATTGCCACAATGCTGTAACAAAATCTAAGCATGCTACAATTCCTTCGGTAAATGTTTGTATGAACTGTCACAAAACTGTGAAAGAAGGAAAAGATGCAGATGGTACTGCTGAGATTTCAAAAATTCACGAAGCAGCTGGTTATGATCCTTTGACAAGTACTTATACTGGCGAAACTCAACCTATTAAATGGGTGAAAGTTCACAACCTACCTGATCACGTTTATTTCAATCACTCACAACACGTTGTTGCAGGTGGTGTTGATTGTAAACAATGTCATGGTAACATGAAAAATGAAGATGTTGCTCGTGTAATGACAACAGAAGATTTGAATAATGTTGGCGTAACAGATACAGATTGGGAAGAAAATGAAGTGAAATTCACGAAACCTACTTTAACAATGGGTTGGTGTATCGAATGTCACAGACAATCAAGTGTTGATTTAGCAGGTGCTGCTGATGGTAGTTATTATAATGAAATTCATGAACGTTTGTTGAAAGACAAAAAAACGTATAAAAAATATTTAGAAGATGATGTTGTTACAGTTGGCGAGCTAGGTGGCTTGGAATGTGCAAAATGTCATTACTAATTAGGATTAAAGAGGCTTATATATAGATATGGGAACAAATAAAAAATACTGGAAAGGTCTTGATGAATTGAATGAAACGCCGGAGTTTGTAGCTTCGACGAAGAATGAATTTCCTCAAGAATTAAGTGTTGACCAATTTTTGGCTGAAGATAAGTTGAAAGAGTCATCTACAGGACGAAGAGATTTTCTTAAGTTTCTAGGATTTAGCGTTGCTGCGGCTACTATTGCTGCTTGTGAGGCGCCTGTTATTAAGGCAGTGCCTTATGCTGTGAAACCAGAGGACATTACTCCTGGGGTTGCAAATTGGTACGCATCTTCTTATTATGATGGTGAATCTTATGCAAGTGTTTTAATTAAAACGCGCGAAGGTCGTCCTATCCATATTAAAGGAAATAAAAACAATGGTTTTACAAAGGGAGGAACAAATCCAAGAATTGTAGGATCTGTACTTTCATTATATGATAGTGAGCGTTTGCAAGGCGCCCGTTTAAATGGCGGCGAAACCCATTGGGAAACAGCTGATGAAGCGATTAAAAAAGAATTAAAAGCGACTGGTAAAAAAGTTGTCTTATTATCAAATACAATTATAAGTCCTTCAACACAAACCATTATTGGTGAGTTGAAAACTTCATTGTCTGGTGCGCCTGCTGTGCAAACGGCACCGGTTGAAGGAGTAGAAGGAGAAAATTTAGCAGCTACTGCACCTGCAGTTGATAATTCTAAATTTGAACACATTCAGTTTGATGCTATTTCGTATAACGGAATGCGTGAAGCGAACTTGGAATCTTTCGGAAAAAGAATTATTCCTGATTATGATTTCTCTGTAGCAAAAACAATTGTAAGTGTTGGAGCTGACTTCATGAATTCTTGGGTATTGCCAACGCAATTCTTAGGAGATTATGTAAAAGGAAGAAATCCAGAAAATGATTGGATGTCACGTCATCATCAGTTTGAGACAAACATGTCTATTACTGGTTCAAATGCGGATGTTCGTTCAATGATTAAGCCATCTGAACAAGGTAAAGTATTAGCTTTATTATTGAAAGAAGTTGGTGGAAGCATCAACTTAGCAACAGAAGGTTTAGCTGCAGACGTAATTGCAAATGTTAAATCCGCCGCAACAGATTTGAAAGCCGCGAAAGGGAAATCAATTGTTGTTGCTGGATCAAATAGAAAATCAATACAAGTAATTGTAAACGCTATTAATAGCAAATTGAATAATTATTCAAATACAATTAACTTAAATAACCCAATTAACTTACACCAATCAGAAGATGCTAAAATGGATGCCTTGGTAAAAGACATGCAAGCAGGTAAAATTGGTGCATTAATTACTTGGGATACGAATCCAGTTTATTCTTATGGTGATGCTGTAGGATTTGCTGCTGGCGTAGCGAAAGTTAAATTAACTGTGTCTTTGGCTAAATATGCTGATGAAACGGCAACGTTATGTCAATATATTTGTCCTAATAGCCACGCATTAGAATCTTGGGAAGACTTTAATCCTAAAGCAAGCCATTATTCTTTAGCACAACCTACTATTCGTCCTTTACATGATACGCGTCCTGCTGCTGAATCATTAATGATTTGGGCTGGAATGGCTTCGCATGTTGGTAAAGACAGTAAAAATTATCACGATTATATCGCTGGTATTTGGAAGCAATGGGGTTACTCAGAGCAAACTGAATATTCAGATTTCCATTCATATTGGTCAGCTATGGTTCACAATAGCTGTAGTTCGGATGATGATATTCCAGCAAGTAAAATGGCCTTTAATGGCAATTTAAATAAAGCAGGAACAGCAGAAGGAAAAATAGAAAGTAAAGGAACAGAAATTTCTTTTTATCAAAAAGCAGGTTTGGGTGCAGGAATTCATGCAAACAACCCTTGGATGCAAGAGTTGCCAGATCCTATTTCTAAAGTGACTTGGGACAATTATGCAACTATGGCACCTTCTGATATGAAGGATAAGTACAATACGGGTCTTGGACAAAGAGAAGAACAAAGTGTTGTAACAGTTGCTGTAGGTGGTGAATCAATTGATTTACCAGTTTATCCACAGCCAGGTCAAACTCCAGGAACAATTGGAGTTGCATTTGGTTACGGTCGTGGAGCGAATCAAGAAAAAATTGGTAAATCCGCTTATCAACAGTCAGGAATTTATGGCGAAGCTTCTACAGAAATGATTGGAGCTAACGCGTTTAAATTGGCAAAAGGCGGAGTAATGGAATCCTTTGAAGGAACTGTTACTGATACCGGGAGAAAATATACATTAGCATGTACTCAAACACATGCAACAGTGATGGCAAGAAATTCCATCATGAAAGAAACAACGTTTGATACTTATAAGAATGAGCATATTGCTTCTTCCGCATATAATCACAGACATACATTACATACAGGTTGGGATCACGAAGAGAAACTAACTGAAGAATTTGATTTATGGGAAGAGCATCCTGTAGAGCATGTTGGACACAGATGGGGAATGTCGATTGACTTAAACCTTTGTGTAGGATGTGGATCATGTGTAGTCGCTTGTGGGTCTGAAAACAACGTACCAGTAGTTGGTAGAGATGAAGTAAGAAGAGGAAGAGAAATGCACTGGTTGCGTATCGATAGATATTATGCTTCGGATATTGAAGCAACAGTTGGAACAAGAGTTCCTGAGGAATTTGCAGAAGAAGGATTTGCCGGTTTGAAAAAACCAGCTGATAATCCGAAAGTGGCGTATATGCCAATGATGTGCCAACACTGTAATCACGCACCATGTGAAACAGTTTGTCCGGTAGCTGCAACTACACACTCAAATGAAGGATTAAACCAAATGACGTATAACAGATGTATTGGAACAAGATATTGTGCCAATAACTGTCCTTATAAAGTACGTCGATTTAACTGGTTTAACTACCCATCATATAGAAAATTCACAGAAGTAAACCCTGCTCAAGATGATCTAGGACGTATGGTATTAAATCCAGATGTTGTAGTGAGAACAAGAGGGGTAATGGAAAAATGTTCATTCTGTGTTCAGAAAATTCAAACTGGAAAACTAGTCGCTAAAAAAGCGGATCGTCCAGTAGTAGATGGAGATGTTTCAACTGCTTGTTCAGATGTATGCCCATCTAACGCAATTACTTTCGGTGATTGGAATGATGTTGGATCTCAAATCCGTAAATCTTCGGAAGATAAGAGAGCATATCAAGCACTAGAGGAAATTGGTGTAAAACCAAATATTTGGTATAAAGTAAAAGTGAGAAACGAAGTGAATGCGGAGTTAGAAGAAATTCAAACTGCACACGGACATGGAGATACTCATGGAGGTGATGATGAAGCAGGAGATGCACATGATGATCATGGCTTGGAGACAGGACATGGAGGAGAGGAAGATCACGGAACTGGACATTAAGAATAATATTTTTTAGATAAAACTAAAACGACACGAATGCAAAAGGAAGCATCAATTAGAGAACCGTTAATTTTAGGTCATAAGACGTATCATGACATTACGGAAGACGTCTGTAGATCTATCGAAGGAAAGGCTCCAAAAACATGGTATGTCCTTTTTGGAATAGCCCTTATATTAGGTTTATTCGGAATTGGATGCGTCTTATACTTACTAGGTACTGGTATTGGTACATGGGGTTTAAACAAGACCGTACAATGGGCTTGGGATATTACAAACTTCGTTTGGTGGGTTGGTATTGGACACGCCGGAACATTAATTTCCGCCGTACTATTACTTTTCCGTCAAAGATGGAGAATGGCAATTAACCGTGCTGCGGAGGCCATGACAATTTTTGCCGTATTTATGGCAGGTCTTTTCCCGCTAATTCACATGGGACGTCTTTGGGTTGGATACTGGGTAATGCCTATTCCAAATCAATTTGGTTCACTTTGGGTTAACTTTAACTCACCACTCTTGTGGGATGTATTTGCCATTTCAACGTATTTATCCGTAGGTTTTGTTTTCTGGTATATCGGTCTTTTACCAGATTTTGCTACAATTCGTGATAGAGCGAAGAATCCTGTTTCTAAAAAAATGTATTCTATTTTATCATTTGGTTGGTCAGGTAGAGCGAAACACTGGAATCGTTTCGAAATTGTATCATTAGTATTAGCCGGATTAGCTACTCCATTAGTATTCTCTGTACACTCCATTGTATCATTTGATTTTGCTACGTCCGTCATACCGGGTTGGCACACCACAATTTTCCCACCCTACTTTGTAGCTGGTGCGGTATTTTCTGGATTTGCCATGGTACAAACAATCATGTTGATTGTACGGAAAGGATTAAAATTAGAAGCCTATCTCCATGTAAAACACATTGAGTATATGAACATTGTAATTATGGTTACAGGTTCTATTGTTGGGGTTGCTTATTTAACTGAGTTATTCATGTCTTGGTATTCAGGAGTTGAATATGAATCTTATGCCTTTATTAATAGAGCAACAGGTCCTTATTGGTGGGCATATGCAGCCATGATGACATGTAATGTTGTTTCACCGCAGTTAATGTGGTTCAAAAAACTAAGAAGAAGTTTATTATTTACCTTCTTTATTTCGATTGTAGTAAATATTGGAATGTGGTTTGAGCGTTTTGTAATTATCGTAACCTCATTACATCAAGATTATTTACCATCATCTTGGAGTATGTTCCACCCAACTTGGGTTGATATAGGAATCTATATTGGAACAATTGGATTATTCTTCGTGTTCTATTTAGCCTTTGCGCGGTACTTCCCGATTTTACCAATTGCAGAACTTAAAACAATTTTGAAAACTTCTGGAGAATCTTACAAGAATGGTACAGCAAGTTTGTCTGGTAAACCAACTCCGGCTGTTGAAACTGCCGCAGCAGTTCAAGAAACTGTTGCACCACCAGTAGTAACATTGGACTCAACAGCTAAACCAGCAACCGAAACAGTTTCGGATGCCGAAAAAGAAAGCCGAATTTCTTCACTAATGGAAAAATTGGGTACAGGTTCTGCTGATGCAAAAGATGATCTTAAATTAGTTAGCGGTGTAGGTCCAAAATTAGAAGGAACATTAAACGACATTGGTATTTATACTTTCGAACAAGTAAGTAAGATGTCAAAAGCAGAATACGATTTGTTAGATTCAATTACAGGAACTTTCCCAGGTAGAGCGGAAAGAGACAATTGGGCAGAGCAAGCTAAAACATTAATGAATAAATAAGAATCACATGGCTGACAGAGTAATATACGCAATGTATGATGATGATATGGTCCTTTTGGACAGTGCCAAGAAATTGGTGTCTGAAGGAGTACATATTACAGACGTGTTTTCACCATTTCCAGTTCACGGGATAGACCCAGTAATTGGCGTGAAACATACCCGTTTAGGAATTGTTTCATTCATGTTTGGATTATTAGGGATGGCCCTAGCTGTTATCGGCTTCAAATACATGATGATCGACAATTGGCCAATGAATATTGGAGGGAAGCCTAACTTTAGTTTATTACAAAACTTCCCATCTTTTGTTCCAATTACATTTGAGTTCACCGTATTATTTGCGGCACACGGAATGGCAATTACCTACTTATTTAGAAATAAGACATTACCAGGAATGCCTGCTGACAATCCTTATCCAAGAACAACGGATGATAGATTTGTAATGGAAATTAGATTATCGGACAATACAAAATTTTCTGCGAGTGAATTGCACGCAAAAATTAAGGAAACAGAGATAATTGAGATTGAAGAAAAAGATTACGTTGTTATTAAGTAACAATTGAGAAAGTACCATTTGATAGTGAATGATAATATTGAGCAAATGAAACTGAAAGCATTTAAAATTTTAACAATAGCGTCCATAGCCGTAACAGGGACATTAATGTCTTGTAAGGCCGACAGCAATTCTCCAGGTTTGGAGTATATGCCTGACATGTATCGCTCCCCTGCCGTAGAAGCATATGTGGATTATGGTGAAGTTGAAGGAAGATATGACGCGGAAGCCCAAGCCATGGTAGAAGAGAAATTTTCTTATTTACCTCCTATTGGAACTATTCCTTATAGTGGGAGTAGCTTTACTACACCTTATAGTCATGGTGCACCAGTAGATGTTGGTCTAACGCACGGACTATTTGAAGCAAGAGTAGATGCTGATGGATTAGAAGATGCTAGAGCAGATATCAATCCAGTTCCTTATACGCAGGCTAATGCTGATGAAGGACTTGTACTATACGAACGTTTTTGTATCCATTGTCATGGTGAAAAAGGTGACGGGCAAGGAACAGTAGTTACCAATTCAAATGGAAAATTTGCAACTCCTGGAGCCTATAAAAAAGAAATGCCAGCTGGAGAAATGTTCTACTACATTACATATGGAAAAGGACGAATGGGATCACATGCATCTCAAGTAAATGCTGAAGAAAGATGGCAAATTATTCACCATGTTGAAAAATTAGCTGGAAAAGACAAAGTAGTTGAAGCGCCACTTTTATTTGATGCGCATACAGATACTGATGGTGATGGTGTAATGGACAATAAAGATGATATCCCAACAGTTCCTGGTGATGCTTCTAATCATGGATCACCTATTATGTCTCCAGAAACACAAGCAGTAACTGATTTTGCAGATGGTAATGTTATGTTTGAGTTAGGCTCAGCTACAATCGCTCCTGCTAGTTATGGCGCTTTAGATCGTTTAGCTACTTTAATGACTACAGATTCAACATTGAATATGGTTATTAATGGTCATACAGACAATACTGGTAATTCAACCTTGAACAAAGTAGTTTCTTTAAATAGAGCACAAGCAGCTAAGGCATACTTGACTGAAAAAGGGATTGATAAAAGTAGAATTTCTGCAATAGGTTATGGTCAAAATAAACCTAAGGCTACAAATAGTACTGAAGAAGGGCGTTTGGCTAATAGAAGAGTCGAATTCAGAATGTTTAAATAGTAATTAAGGATTTAATAGAGATAAAAAATGGAATTTCAAATTTCAGCTAAAGCTAAAAAAACAATATTCGCAGTGATTGGTGTCGGTTTACTGGCATTCATTATCGGTATTGTTAAACATAGCTCAGACGTTTCGTTCGGAACAAGAATAATGTCAAATTTCTTGATTGATGGATTCTTCTTCTTTGCAATCGCGTTAGGAGCATTATTCTTCTTGGCATTACAATATGCCACTGAAACAGGTTGGTCTGTCGCAGTAAAAAGAGTAGTAGAAGGGATTGCCTCTTATGTCCTGGTAGGTATTGGTATCTTACTTGCAGTCTTTTTAGTCCTAACATTTACGGATGGTGGATTCTTTGGACAAGAAACATTAAATAACTCTGCGCATCATATTGTTCATACAGGTCATATCTATCAATGGATGGATCCAGCATATACTGATATCACGAGTTCTAGTTATGATCCTATTATCGCCAATAAAGCGCCATTCTTAACTAAACCATTTTTCTGGGTAGTAACACTCGTTTATTTTTCAACCTACTTCTTGTTTTATAGAGGATTTAGAAAAAGAAGTTTAGCAGAAGATTTAGAAGGTGGAACAAGAATTCACTTCAAGAACTTTTCAAAAGCAGCATTGTTCTTAGTATTGTTCGGTTACTTTAGTTCAACTTCATCTTGGCATTGGATTATGTCTGTTGATGCACACTGGTTCTCGACGCTTTACGGATGGTATGTGTTTGGTGGAATGTGGTGTACAGCAATGACAACAATTATGTTAGTTGTATTGTACTTAAAGAAAAAAGGACATTTACAAGCTGTAAACGATAGTCACATTCACGATATAGGAAAATGGATCTTTGCAACTAGTTTCTTATGGTCTTATTTATTCTTCTCTCAGTTCATGTTGTATTGGTATGCTGATATTCCTGAGGAAGTAATTTATTATGTAGCACGTATCAGTGAATACAAGTATATCTTCTGGGGAATGTTTATGATTAACTTCATTATTCCAATGTTGATATTAATGTCTGCAGATGCGAAACGAAATGCTGGGATCCTCATGTTTGTTTGTTTTGCGATCATTATTGGTCACTGGACAGATATATATATGTTAATCACACCAGGTACAATGCATGAGCATGGTTCAATCGGATTTATCGAAGTAGGACTATTCTTAACATTCGCCGGGGTATTTACATATTTTGTTCTAAATACGTTGACCAAGGCTCCGTTAATGCCGAAGAATCACCCGTATTTGGATGAAAGTAAACATCACCATATTTAAGTTATTATCGAGATTAAAAAGTAAGAAATGGGAATGAAATTTGTTGTTTTAGTCGTAATCGTATTAGCTGTCATAGCAGTAGCTCAGATAATGCGTGTATATGAACTTTCCTCAAAAATTAGAGGAAAGAGAGAAGAAGATATTGACTTGAGAGTTAATAATATCAATGCATCCTTGATGATGATATTCTTAATTATATTCTTTGGTTCATTTTTCTGGATGTGGGCAGTATACGGAAATGGTATGCTACCAGAACCAGCATCTGAAATGGGTGTAGAAATTCATTGGTTGTTCAATATCAACTGGATTATTGTTATTGCAATTTTCTTATTATGTAATGGGTTATTGTTCGTATTTGCTTGGAAATATTCTTACCATCCAGATCGCAAGGCGCATTGGTTTCCGCATGATAATAAATTAGAAATGATTTGGACAGTTGTTCCAGCTGCTGTACTTGCAGTAGTTATCATTTTAGGATTAATGACTTGGAATGACGCTACAGGAAAGCCATCTGATGATGCTGTTGTAGTTGAACTTTACGCAAAACAATTTGATTGGACTGCGCGTTACTCAGGTGATGATAACAAATTAGGATATGCTGATTATAAATTAATTGGTGAATCTAAATATGTTTATTATAATGATGATGCCGATAAGAAAAATGATTCTGCAGTAACATACAGCAATCCTTTAGGGTTGATAACTGACAATAGTGTTCATTGGAGAGTTCAAGGGTTGAATAACGAAATTGATTCAATTCATACAAACTTAGAAAGAGAAGCAAATAACTTAAAGGCGTTTTCTCAAGCTAACTTAATTAAAATGAATGCGAAGGTTGAAAAACTGGAACGTATTCGTGAGCGTGTATTAGACATGGTTGATATGTTTAATGATTCTATTGATTCATTTGCTGCTGATGATTTTGTAGCAAAAGAGTTGTTTTTAATAAAAGATCAAGAGTACTTCTTTGTATTACGTTCTCAGGATGTATTACACTCAGCTTATTTCCCTCACTTTAGAGCGCAAATGAACTGTGTACCTGGTCAACGTACTTCATTAAAAATAAAGCCAATCTTTACCACGGCAGAAATGCGTGAGAGAGTTGGTAACCCAGATTTCAATTTCATCTTGATGTGTAATAAAATTTGTGGTGTTTCTCACTCAAATATGAAAATGCCAGTTACTGTTGGTACACAAGAAGAGTTTGAAGCTTGGAAAGCAGGTCCTTTGACATCTGTATCAATTAATGATTCTATTGTGGCACCACAAGATCATATTGACAAAGTACGCATGCCTTGGCCTGAGCCAGCACATCATGGTGATCATGATGATCACGAAGATGAAAGTCACGAAGGTGATGATCATGCTGCGGAAGGTGATAGTCATGAAGAAGGTGACGGACACTAGGAATAAGGTTAATTAGAATAGAAAAAAATTATATAAAAAGGAATAAATTATGTCAGCAGCAGCTCATACTGATCACGGACATCATCACAAGGAAAGTTTCATTACGAAATACATCTTTTCGCAAGATCATAAAATGATCGGGAAACAATTCTTGGTAACAGCTATTTTCATGGCTGTTGTAGCCGTTATTCTGTCGGTTTTATTTAGAATCCAATTGGCTTGGCCAGGAGAAAGCAATAGTGTTTTATCTTTCTTTTTAGGAGATACTTGGGCACCAGAAGGAATTCTGGATCGAGGGATGTACCTTGGTTTAGTAACCATTCACGGTACGATCATGGTATTCTTTGTATTAACAGGTGGACTATCAGGTACTTTTAGTAACCTCTTAATTCCGCTACAATGTGGAGCGCGTGATATGGCGTCAGGTTTATTGAACATGATCTCATATTGGTTGTTTTTAGTATCGAGTGTTTTAATGTTATACTCGTTGTTTTTAGAAACAGGACCTGCTTCAGCAGGTTGGACAATTTATCCGCCACTTTCTGTATACGAAGAAGCAATACCTGGTTCAGGTGCTGGTATGACCATGTGGTTAACATCAATGACAATATTCATTGCATCCTCTTTATTAGGTAGTTTGAACTATATCGTAACGGTATTGAATCTAAGAACAAAAGGAATGAAAATGACAAGATTGCCCCTTACAATTTGGGCTTTCTTTGTAACAGCTGTATTAGGTGTACTTTCTTTCCCAGTTTTGGTTTCTGCGGTTGTGTTAATGCTGATGGATCGTACATTAGGAACAAGTTTCTATGTAAATGATACTATTATCGCTGGTGAAGTATTAGAGCAGTCTGGTGGATCACCAATATTGTTTGAACACTTATTCTGGTTCTTAGGTCACCCTGAGGTTTATATTGTACTACTACCAGCTTTAGGATTAACTTCCGAAATTGTTGCAACCAGTGCACGTAAACCAATTTTCGGTTACCGTGCCATGATTGGTTCCATCTTAGCAATTGCATTCTTATCCTTTATCGTATGGGGTCACCATATGTTTATTTCTGGAATGAATCCATTCTTAGGTGGTGTATTCGTATTTACAACCCTATTAATTGCAATTCCATCAGCTGTAAAAGTGTTTAACTACATTACAACGCTATGGAAAGGTAATATTAAGTACACACCAGCAATGTTGTTCTCAATTGGTTTGGTATCTTCATTTATTACAGGTGGGGTTACAGGAATCATCTTAGCAGATTCAGCGTTAGATATTGCGGTACATGATACGTACTTTGTAGTTGCTCACTTCCACGTAGTAATGGGATTATCGGCCATCTTCGGAATGTTCGCCGGTGTATATCATTGGTTCCCGAAAATGTATGGTAAAATGATGAATGCCAAGTTGGGTATGGTCCACTTCTGGTTGACCTTAGTTTCGGCTTATGGGGTATTCTTCCCAATGCACTTTGTAGGTATTGGAGGTGCACCAAGAAGGTATTATGATTATAGTGTTTATGAAGGATTTGATTCAAATCAATTTGAAATGATTATGGATTTGAATGTAGTAATTTCAATCTTCGCAATCATTGGAGCATTAGCACAAGCAATCTTCTTATTCAACTTCTTTTATAGTACGTTTAAAGGACAAAAAGCAACACAAAATCCTTGGAAAGGAAACTCATTAGAGTGGACTACTCCAGTAGAGCATATTCACGGAAACTGGCCTGGAGAAATTCCAGAAGTTCACAGATGGCCTTATGATTACTCTAAACCAGGTGCTGCAGAAGACTATATTCCTCAAACAGTCCCATTAGGACCTGATGAAGAAGAACATTAGACAATAATAAAAAAGCAATTGACCGCCTTAACATAACTTGTTAAGGCGGTTTTGTTTTGTTCTAATGTCGGGTTTCAAGTGTCAATAACGGCCATTCCTCTCTTCAAATGTGTTTCAACTAATCTAAATAAAACAAACATAGAAGAACCGTCACTTGGAGTATTACACAAGTCAAACCGAATTGAAAATTAAATATTGGCCACCGTCTCTTCGAATGCCCATCTCAAGCGGATTACTGAGAACTGTCACTTGAGGTAGCGTAGCGAGAAGCGATCAAATAGAAATTATTTTACAATGTGTAAACTACCTGAAGCGGTATTATCTGAGGATCCATTTACCAAATGATAAAAATAGACGCCATCAACTACAATGTTACCGTCCGAGCCTAAACCACTCCACGTATTTGTATAATTGAATGAGTAATAAACAGGAACGCCCCATCTATTATAAATTGTTAGTACTGCCTTTGGTCTTAAACCTTGAATATAGAGGGTGTCATTGATTCCATCTCCATTTGGAGTGAAAATATTTGGAACAATTACGCTTAGCCAAATGTTAAAATTATCCTTGTAAATGCATCCAAATTGATCTTCATAAGTAACCTGATATTTGCATGATTCTTTTAAAACGAAACTCGGATCTTGGCAATTTGTGCAACTCAATTCTAGATCAGGATTCCATACGTAATTATTTCCTTCAGTAGCATTTAGGTTTATGCTTTCTCCTAAATCACCAATGATTTCTGTGCTGGTCTCATCTGGTTCAAATTTTGAGATTTGAATATTGTCTACTAATATATTACCGAAATATTGAGATGCGCCTTCGTTATAGTCCGCTTCTATGAAAAGATATAAAAGCGTACTCAATTCAGGTCGTATAGTGGTTGCGTAATTTTCCCACTCTGCATGAGATACTATGTCTGAAGTCCATAAAAGTTCAGTTTTGTTGCACATATCAGTTCCTCCCCATATTTTTATGCGGACAGAATTTGCGTATGAAAGCCAAGAAGTTCCTGAACCGTTTTCAATTTCGTGACCAAACATTTCAGACAAAGCCAAATTAATATCTAGCGAATAGCAGGTATCCTTCACAAGTGGTTTCATCAGTTCAGAACATATTTCTTCGGTCGTTGCAGCATAAGGGCCGAGAAAACCTCGAGTTACCAAACTAATGTAGTTCTCACCGTCATTTGCTGTTTTCTCGACCGCAAAAGTACCGGGTTGTGTGTCTGGTGAACTATTTGGTTTGCAAACATGCCATCCAGGAGGATATTCAGACCAACCGCTACTTTTTTTTTCAAAAGAAGGGTTTTGAATATACTGCGTAAAACCGACTGATGGAATAAGTATTAACAAATGGAGAATAATGAATCGAATGTGATTGAGAATTGAGAACATTTGAAATGGGTAAGTGTAACTGTCTAATAATATAACGTAAATTATTAAGCAAAGGTTGGTGCACCAGACGAACGCTGATCCCACAAAAACTAAACTCCCAGGCCATCTCATAGAATAGCACCGCGTATCGCGAACCGTCACTTCGAATAGCGATACGTACCGAGAAGCATAACTAACATCTAAAAGAGAGCGAAGCAAACGATCTAACATCAAACAGTGATCAGACATAGTCAGAGAACGATCTAAATACTATTGACTAAAGACTAACGACTAATGACTAAATCCTTATCTTTATATAAAATTTCAATTTGGAATCATTTGACTATAGAGACGAAGAACAATTTTCACAAGAAGAGGAAATTGAGAATGTATTAAGACCGAAGTCTTTTGAAGATTTTGCGGGTCAAAAAAAAGTGACTGATAACTTAACGATTTTCGTAGAAGCTGCGAAACAAAGAGAAGAGTCATTAGATCACGTTTTACTACATGGTCCTCCGGGATTGGGAAAGACAACCCTTGCTAATATTATTGCAAATGAAATGGGCGTGGGTATTAAAATTACCAGCGGACCAGTGCTTGATAAGCCAGGTGATCTTGCTGGTTTATTAACAAACTTAGAAGAAGGTGACGTCTTATTCATTGACGAAATTCACCGCCTTACACCAGTTATTGAAGAATATTTGTATTCAGCCATGGAAGATTTCATGATTGATATTATGATTGATTCAGGACCGAGTGCGCGTACGGTTCAAATTTCATTGAACCCTTTTACGCTAATTGGTGCCACAACTCGTTCGGGTCTCTTAACGGCACCTTTGCGTGCGCGTTTTGGAATAAATTCTCGACTAGAATATTACGACGTTAAAATACTTTCTGGAATCGTAGCACGTGCATCCAGTATCTTAAAAGTTGAAATTTTTGAAAACGCCGCTGTAGAAATAGCGCGCCGAAGCCGCGGAACTCCACGTATCGCAAATGCGTTATTGCGTAGAGTACGTGATTTCGCACAAATTAAGGGCAATGGCACAATTGATATTGAAATTGCAAATATCGCCTTAGAAGCGCTCAATGTTGATCAGAATGGACTAGATGAAATGGATAATAAAATCTTATCCGTTATTATCGATAAATTTAATGGCGGTCCTGTTGGAATGACAACAATTGCCACAGCCGTGAGTGAAAATCCTGGTACAATTGAAGAAGTGTACGAACCTTATTTGATTAAAGAAGGATACCTCATGCGAACTCCTCGTGGTCGAAAAGCCACCGAGAAAGCTTATAAGCATTTAGGCCGCGATATGGGTTATCATCAAAGTGGCCTTTTCTAATGGACAAATCCATACTTAGCGAAAAGATCAAACAAAAATCTGCTGAACTAGGTTTCTTATCATGCGGTATTTCTAAAGTTGCCTTTTTAGAAGAAGAGGCAAAACATTTGGAAGAGTGGTTAAAAAAGGGTTACCATGGTAAGATGAATTACATGGAAAATCATTTTGATAAGCGCTTAAACCCAGCCTTATTAGTTGACGGCGCTAAGAGTGTTGTTTCCGTATTATTAAATTACTTTCCAGAAAAAGACCTATTCGAAAATAGCGGACTTAAAATTTCAAAATATGCATACGGCACCGATTATCACTTTGTCATAAAGGATAAATTAAAAGACTTATTACATTTTATTGAAAGTGAAGTGGGTGCAGAGGTGAGTTCGCGGTGTTTTACAGATTCGGCGCCAGTGATGGACAAAGCTTGGGCAGAAAGAGCTGGTTTAGGTTGGATTGGTAAAAATGGGAATTTATTGTCAAAGCAAGTAGGCTCTTTTTTCTTTATTGGTGAAATTATCTTAGATGTTGATTTGGAATACGATCAACCCGTATCCGACCATTGTGGTTCATGTACCAAATGTATTGACGCATGCCCTACTGAAGCAATCATTAAACCAAATGTTATAGATGGGTCTAAATGTATATCATATCTCACCATTGAGCTGAAAGATGAAATTATCCCGAAAGAATTTAGCGGCAAAATGGATGGGTGGGTCTTCGGCTGTGATATTTGCCAAGACGTTTGTCCTTGGAATAGATTCTCTTTAAAGCATAGTGTGGACCCCTTTAAACCGCACCAAAAATTAGATGGTATTGACTTGACAGATCTTTCGCAGGACGTGTTTAACGAATTGTTTAAACTGTCTGCCGTTAAACGCACAAAATTTAAAGGCTTATCGCGTAATATTGATTTTGTGAAGGGCAAGTGATTTTGGATCGCAACTTCGAATACACGTTAGTGCATCAGTCTAACACCTCAGTTCGCGCTCAGTTATTATTAAAACAACAAACTGACCGCCATTCAACGCGTAATTGAAGAAAGATAAGGAATTGAGCAAATACTTTCTTCTGTGGTATCAAAACGTCCTTATAACTATCGAGAAATTTTGGTGTGATGAGCAAAACGAATCTTGAAAGAACTGTATCAAACCAATAGAAGAAGGAAATAAGAACTCAAGTCTTGTTTTGCACCGTCAGTCGTCCTGATAGCTATCGGGAGAAGTCAAGAAAACTGAAGCCCCCGAAGTACTCTTGAATTGTACCGAGAACAGGGCAAAAAAAAAGGGATGCAAAAAGCATCCCCGAGTTAATTAATCTTTAAATTCGACTTGAAGTATTTGAGGGTATTTTTTACCGAAGGTTTTTAAACACCATTCTTTAAACCCCTCTACTTCTTCTGATTTAATCCAAGAGAGCGATTTCCCTAGCTCTTTTTGAAATAAAACTTTGTCAAAACTAACTTTGATAAGAATCTCTTTGCACAATTCTAACATAATTTCGTTAATTTTTAGGTTTTCTTAAATATACTAAAAGATCCCATCCTTGTCAAGTTTTCAAGACCAAACTTTTCAACATTTTGGAATGAAATTTCGACCAACAACGGATCTATTGATGTAGACGGTTTATTCCTGCATATATTTTACCCGAATAGATAAAATTTGTTAAATATTCATCTCTTTTCAGATCGTCAACTGCTAACACACTTAAAATGAGTGCGTCATAGTAAAGCTTAATCCATTAGTTGCCGGGACAGGTCTACAAACCCCGCCTACACAAACAATACCTGCTCTTTGTTTTCCATAAGAAAAGATAAAACGTGTTTGATGATGGATATAACCAAATGATCCTAACAAATAGTGCAATTGAAGCGCACTGTCTGGATGCCCATAATTATATTGGTCTTGAACAGCGAAGAACCACTTTGGCGAGATGGTATATTCTATTAAGGCAGCCGCCCAATTACCGCGATCTTTTTCTGTAAACAAACCTTGTAATTCTCCACGAATGGAATGCTTACGATTAATTTTATACGCTAGTTCAATCACCGCAACATCAGCCTTAATGTATCCTTTAGCAAGTAATGTTACTGGATTCACAGTATTGTTAAATATGAAATGATAATAATGAGCACTAGCCTTCCATTTTTTACTAAACTTTCGGGAAACGTGAACATTAAAATCAAAATTGTACAAACTGTCGTTCCCATCAAAAGGTATTCCAATGTACGTGATTCCATCTACTGAAGGATTTGTGCCCGACTTATGGCGCATATGATCAGTTGCAACAGCTACATTCAGGTGCAATTTTGTCCCATATTTTCCGCCCAATTTGCTTTTTTTCGGAATCTTATATAAAATGTCTAATTGATAAGCGACCTCACCTGCTGGATTTGCAGCATAAGGATAAAGGGTCCCCGCCAAGTTATAGGTGTGGTTATTAGTTGTAGCAGGTAAGAAATTAGTGGTTAATTGGTTTCCAAGTACATTTTTATCTGCTCTAAACTGGAAATTGTCAAAAGAACGACCTGTTAAAATGATACCTAAGCCTTTTTGTGAATATCCCAAATTTATAACTGCACCATGTCCTGGATTATATACAAACCCACTTTGTAAGGAAGGGTCACTTGTTTTATAGCCATATTCGGCACCTAACGTAAAGCGTTTATACCGCATATCAATTCTCCCCGCATAAATATTTACAAGCGGTGGAGTAGTGTCATTCACACTTTGAAATCTGCTCACAAAACTTCCGCCAACAGTTACTTTAAATTTAGATTCACTAAAGGCAGGGATTATTTCATTTAAATTAAAATCGCCATCAATACCTCTAATAATACCCTTTGATTTTTCTACAACACCAGCGTCAAATTTATAGCGTTGGCGGCCCATCACACCTTTAATTTCAACTCCACGTCTTGGAATAAATTTTACACTAACACCATCAAAGGCGTTGTCAATTCCCAATGCGCTATTCTCATATGAACGCAGGGTAATACCATTACCGAATTGCTCGTAAAAATTACCCACTTTTATGTTCAACTGCTCTCCTGCATATTCTGCATAGCGATAACCAAGTCCAGTTCCTTTATAAAAGACGGGATATCCAGCAATGGCGGGTAAATAACTCTCCAGCCTAGCACCTGCTCTGAATTTACCGAAAGATCCATTAATATTCATTACCGTATTCATAACGGCTTTTTCAGTGGGAGCAAAAGCGCCAATTAAGGTGTCTTCATTAAGAACCTGCATATTGGTTTCAATATTTCCGCTTATACTACCACGAGGATTGTTTTGGGCATTTACAGTAAAAGTAATTAGAGTAATAATTCCAAAAATTAGTTTTTTCATTGTAAGAGTTTGAATTGAACACTACAATGTAATATTATCTCAGCAATGAATAACTATTATTGAAACTAAAAAAGGGGTAAGAATTTGAGTCCTATTTAACGATAGTCCAAAATTAGACGCGTTTCTT
The DNA here is from genome assembly GCA_047623705.1 of Crocinitomix sp. Classification (GTDB taxonomy): domain Bacteria; phylum Bacteroidota; class Bacteroidia; order Flavobacteriales_D; family Crocinitomicaceae; genus Crocinitomix. The sequence continues at coordinate 63,933 of JBLHOW010000016.1, read as the reverse complement.
AAAACTCGTGTTTGATCACTTGTTTGATTTCATACGTTTCACGATTGTAAACAAGCACTAAAAAGTGCATATCGTCTTTCGTTAAACCTTCTGGTAATTCGTAAGAAAAATCGTTCGAAATTTTTGTCCCAGTCTGTGTCGTTCCTTCAGCAATTCCACGTCCCCAAGTTTCTTCGAAAATATTTCCTAGATGAATATCATGATGTACATAATCCTCATCTACAGAATTATCTGGCAGTTTTTGTGGAGATACAAATGAGTTTTCTAAGGCATAAACTACAATATTATAAGTTCCGTCAAGGTCATTTATAAATTCTGTTTCAACGTGTATGAATCCACCTCTAGTTTCTTCGAAAAAATTAGATTTTGCTTGTATATTGATATCCAATTCAGTCGCTAGAATTTCATTTGTATTATCAGACCAGTCTACTGCGAAAGTAAAGAATAGCCCAGCGTCATCCGCAACACGGTTGACATTACCTCTTGGATTTCCACCAAAACCAACTCCCAGATTGTAAAAATCAGAGGACATTTCTAAACCTTGTGGATTTGTAAAATCTCTTGGAAAGTCATCAGTCACTGCTTGAAATGAACCAGCACCTCCTGGTTCTGCAGACCCATGAATCGTTGCTATAAATACACGACCTGGATTTTCGTCAGCTATTTCTTCAGCTACAGTTGCTGCTGGAGGACAAAAAGGACATTGATGCCCAGTATAATCAGCGATTACTGCATTTCTTAATGTATTTGTGTTTTCGTCAAATGTTGGAAATTCGTATTCATAGAAAACACCCGTGTAGAGGCTTGTATCTAAATCCGTAATAATCACATTTGGTAAAATTACCTTGTCACAAGCCGTGGTGAATACAATACCTGCAATTAAAAAAAGGCCTAAAAGTTTCGTGTAAATCTTCATAACAATTTTATTTTAAAACGCTTGAGTAAACGTAAATGTTAAACCATTTGTTGCCGGAACGGGGCGACAAACACCACCAACACATAAAATACCTTCTCTTTGTTTACCGTACATGAACATAAAGCGTGAATTATTGTGTGTATATCCGAATGCACCTAATAAATAATGAATTTGTAATTGTTCATCAGGATGTCCGTAATTGAATTGATCCATCACAGTGAAAAACCATTTTGGTGAAATTGTATATTCAATAACTGCTGTTGCCCAATTCCCTCTATCCTTTTTAGTAAATAGGCCCTGAAATTCAGCTCTAATAGAATGTTTTCTACTGATTTTATAAGAAACATCAACAACTCCAATATCAGAAGTGATGTAATGCTTAGCTAATTTTGTCACCTCATTCACGTCATTATTATAAATGAAATGAAAGTAGTGTGCACTGGCTTTCCACTTTTTATTGATTTTGCGCGTTACATGAAAGTTAAAGTCAAAATTGAAAATACTATCCGTCATTGCAAATGGTTGTGCAATGTATGAGACCCGATTCTTTTCCCAATTTGCCGATTCAGTGTCTCGCTTATAGTCCGTTGCTAAGGATACATTCAAGTGTAAACTTGTACCGTACTTACCCCCTAGTTTTGTCTTCTTTGGAATTTTATATAAAACGTCTAACTGATAAGCCACCTCACCATTTAAGTTGGTAGCATAGGGATAAAGCGTTCCTGCTAAATTATAGGTATGGTTATTACTGGTTGCAGGTTGATAATTAATAAAAGCCTGGTTTCCAATTACACTTCTGTCCGATCTAAAAGTCATATTGTCAAGTGACTTGGCAGTTAAAATAATACCGAGCCCTTTTTGCGAATAACCCATGTTCACTATTGCACCATGGCCAGGATTGTATATGTAATTATTTTGCTCGTTAGGATCATTATCCTTGTGAATATACTCCGCGTTTAAATAGAAACGTGAATACTTCATATCAATACGTCCACCATAAGCCCCTACGTTTTTTGGAAGAATTATAGTATCGTTACTTGTTGCTTGGTACCGACTAATGATACTTCCAGCAATTGAAATTTTAAATTTAGAATCGCTAAATGAAGGAATAATTTGATTTAAGTTCAAGCTTCCGTCAAAACCACGAACAACCCCTTCAGAATTAAAACGCTGTCCATCAATAAAGTTGACGCGTTGTCGTCCAATTACACCTTTAAGATCAACACCTTTCAATGGAGAAAAACGAATGCTTGCGCCTTCCATAGCATTGTCCAAGCCTAGTGCGCGCTCTTCATATGATCTAAAGATAAGACCACTTCCAAATTGTTCATAGAAGTTTCCTGCCGTTACAGTAATTCGGTCGCCCGCAAACTGCACATACTTATAAGGCATACCATTACCAGAATAAAAATCCGGGTATCCAGCAATAGAAGGTAGATAACTTTCAAAGCGGACACCCGCTCTAAATTTACCCACAGAGTAATTGACATTCATGTAGGAATTAGCAACGACCTTTTGATCTGGAGCAGTTGCTCCAATTAAAGTGTCCGTGTTTAAAACTTGCACGTTGGATTCCATATTTCCGGTAACTGTACCGCCTTGACCTAATTGTCCGTAAGAACAAAAAGAGGCGAGACCGAAGAATCCCAAGATGATTTTTTTCATTTAGTTTGAATTAGACTTAAAATATAGGGGGTGGGGGTTGGTTAAAAGTGCTTATTCACTCAGCGCTCTTACTGCGTCAAAAAGATCCAGTTCATCACCAGGCACAAAACCCACGTGAGAATAAACAATTTTACCTTCGCCATTAAGAATGAATGTTTGAGGAGGATAATTTACACCCATGGCTCTCTTTAAATCGCTATTTGTATCCAACCATACATCATAATCCCAACCTTCTGCATCAACAACTGGTCTTACTTTACTTTTATTTCTTTCATCATCAATAGAAACAGCTACTAACTTAACACCCGTTTCGCTTACCAATTCATCATATTCATCCATGATCGTATTCAATTCTAATCGACAAGGTTTACACCACGTTGCCCAGAAAGAAATAACTATTGGATTCCCACCATTCTCTAGGTCAGCTGAATTAATCTGATCGCCATCTAAATTTTCTAGCATAACGGATGGCATTGTCTTTCCTAAACCTCCATCATCAGTATTGATAAAAGATGTTCCTCCAATTACTCCAATTGCTAGTGCGAATAGTAAACTTATTTTTTTCATAGTTGTATTTTTCCTTGTGTAATTCAAATATCAGACCAAACTAATATATAGGATCAAAAATAGGGATTAATTCTTCGGACTGCAACATCTTAATTCGTTTATTGTTGATTTCCCAAGAATAATTTTACATCTAATTGTACCCTTGTATTCGTATAGTCTACAAAAAATATGGAATTTATTAGGCATAAAAAAAGCCCTGTCCACCTTAGGTGGATCAGGGCTTTAATTTTATAATTCAGTTCTTATTGAACAGAAAGTTTTGCAGTTTGAACAGTGTTGTTAACTACAGTTCTTACAGTGTATAATCCTGCAGAGAAAGTAGAAACATCAACTGAATAAATATAAGCACCTGAAGTTAAGTTTTGAGTGTTTTCACTGTAAACTAATTCTCCTAATGAATTATAGATTTCAACATTCACATCCGACGTTTCGATTAAACTTACTTTAACATAAGTTAATGCGTTGGACGGGTTAGGGAATACAGAAAGTTCGAAAGCTGCTTCAACTTCTTCAATTCCGTCAAATCCGAAACTAGATTTACCAGCGTTTAAGATTTCTCCAGTTGCTCCGTTAACCAACATTCCAACAAAGTGTAAGTTTCCTAACTCCCATTCTGCGCCTTTAGCGATAGTATAAGTATAAGATTCAGTTGAACCAGCATCAATTGTTGCAGGTAAAGAACCAGCATCTCCTAAGATTTCGTCATTTCCTAAAGCTCTTGCAACGTGATCATAAACCATGTCAGCTGCAGGAACTGGATTCGCTAAATCTTCGTATCCGCCCATTTCGCCAGCATCACCACCAGAATAATAGTTCGCTTGGTTATAACCAGAAGCAGTACCTGTTACGTCATCTTCAGTAATAACAGCGGCCAATCTATAATCTCCAGATAATGCGCCAACAAAGTCAGCAGTAACAGTCACTTCAATATTTGCTCCAACTTCTGCATAAGTTACACTTACTGAAGCCGGAGGAATGAAAGATGAACGTGTAGTATACATTGATGAGAAATCCGAAGGATCACCAGGGATCACACGGTCAACACCACCACCAGGATAACCACCAGGTACATATGTGTTAATTCCAGTATCATAAGCATCAACAGTCATTGGATCTCCATTGTGTACAGCAATTCCAATAAATAATGGTTCGCTTTCCATCTCTTCTAATGCAACAGCTCCTCTTGGACACCATCCACACCATGTTCCAGTCTTTTCTTCACCAACTACATATTTTGTCGGAATTTCAGCAACACAAGAAACAATATGATCCATACAATCATTTGATGCATCACCATCAGATGCAAGATCTACACAGATTTCCATGTCATAACTAGTACCACTTGTAGCACTTAATGAAGTAGGGTGTGTAAAGTTGTAAACTTCACCAGCTCCAATTGTAGCTGTGATTGTTTCGCTATGAGAAGTACCGTCATTCCAATCTAAATCGAAAGATGTAATTTCATTTGCTCCATTGTTTTGAACAGAACCTGTAATACTTACTGTTCCTTCTTCAACAACAGCAGCAGTAGTTACTGATACCATTTTAAGATCCCAATCTAATAATGTACGAACAACTACGTCGTCAATATTTAAACGGAATTGATCTGATGTATTATGATGTCTGAATGCAACATAAACAGCAGCTTCTCCAGAAAGTGCCGACACATCTAATGAACGTAAAACAAATTCACCACCAGTTCCACCAACAATTTCGTTATATGAATATGGTGAAGCCATTAAATCAGCCATATCACCACTTGTTCCTGCGTATGCAGTATATTCTTCAGCAGTCCAATCTGGATCTTGTGCTTTAGTTAACCATTGTAACATTACAATTCCGGTTGCTGCTGACATGTCAAAAGGTCCTGCTACCATCCAGTTGTTTGGATTTAATGGTCCGTCTGTAGCATCCCATGATGCTGAAGTAGCAACATTTCCTTGTCCGTCTCCAGCAGCATAATCTGCAGCAAGCCAGTCAAATCCATCTCCGTCTGAGTCTGTTAATGTCCAGCCTCCCATGCCTCCTGAGAAATCATCCTCAAAGTAAGTTTGCGCGTAAGCTCCAGATGCCATTAATGCAAGCACTGGAATAAGTAATTTTTTCATATTTATAAGTTTCTGTTTATATTATATACAGCTAATTTAACATAAATGATCTGGATTGTAAAGAATTATACAGAGTTATCCTTGAAATCCTAAAATCGTGATTTGGGCAATTTATCTTGTGGTTCGCCTATTATGGCATGAATTATGCTCATTCTTTCGTATATTTGAATTATAAATGAATATTATGAAAAAAATTATTACTTGTTTAGGATTGTTTGCATTTGCAATGGGCGCTAATGCTCAGGGAATTGAGATCTATCTGCCAGATGGAGAAGAAGTTGTTTCAGGTACTGTAATAGAATTAAATAATGGTGGTGAAAACATGCATCAGGAATTTGATGTAAAGAATATTTCTGGAGCTACACTTAATTTAAGAATAGAACGAATTAAGATTACAGAGTTAGAAGAAACGCAGGATTATTTATGTTGGGGTGCGGATCCTGAATCTGGAGCATGCTATTCAGCAGGTGCGGTTTCTCCTGAGAATCCATTTGTTACACCGGATGCAAGTGACCTTGAAGATGGTAATAGAGGTTGGTTAGCAACTTATCACGTAGCAAACGGTATCGTAGGTTGTGCACAATACCGTTATTTTGTGATTGATGATACTGATATACGTTTAGATTCTGTTGACGTTTTATATTGTTCAACAGTTAGTATTGAAGAGGATCTAAAAGTTACTGTTTCTGTTTATCCTAATCCAGCGTCTAGTTTTGTAAATGTTGTAATGGATAATGAGCATAACAATGTTGATTTCACACTGTATAATATCTTAGGTGAAGCCGTTGTTACAGCGAAGTTGAATGCTGGGAAAAATGAAGTAGCATTGAATAAATTACCTAATGGTGTTTATTTCTATTCAATATTGAAAGAAGGAAACATCTTAGAAACAAAGAAATTAATTGTGAGACACTAAGTCTTTTACGATCAAGATATAAAAGTCCTGTTTGCCTTTGGCGAGCAGGACTTTTTTTATGGATTCTTGTATAATGTCTTAGGTGAAGCGGCTGTTACAGCAAAGTTGAATGCTGGGACAAATAAAGTATCTATTGGTGTTTATTCAATATTGAAAGAAGGAGATGTCTTAGAAACAAAGAAATTAATTGTGAGACACTAGGTCTTTCACAAGTAAAATATAAAAGTCTTGTTCTTAGGTGGAGAGGATTTTTTTTATGTATTCTTGTATTCTTGAATGAGTTTATCTACTAGAAAAGGAATTTTTTCTGTAGCCGAACCTTGAAAATGTTCAAATTGTTGTTCGCCCATTTGTAAATTGCTTGGGTCAACCAAAAATTTAGTGCAATTATCAGCACAAGCAAATCTTAATCCTGCCGCAGGATAAACATTTAAAGAAGTTCCAACAACAATTAAAATATCACATTGTCTTACTAGTTCTTCGGCGTCTAACATACGTGGAACCGCTTCTCCAAACCATACAATATGTGGCCGCATTTGATGTCCGTCGGGCGTTAAATCGCCCAATTTTATATTTCCTTCAATCGGGTAAAGATGAATATCATTCTCAACACTTCTTCCCTTTAGTATTTCGCCATGCAAGTGTAAAACGTTTTTTGAACCTGATCGTTCATGCAAGTCGTCAATATTTTGAGTAATAATTTCTACATTAAAATGGTTTTCTAATTCCGCTAAGGCATAATGTGCTTTGTTTGGCAATGATGCGACAACTTGTGTTCGGCGATCGTTATAAAATGAAAGCACAAGTTTGGGGTTTCTGTGCCATGCATCAATCGTGGCCACTTCATTTAAATCATGCCTTTCCCATAAGCCATCATCATCTCTAAAAGTACCCAAGCCACTTTCGGCGCTTATTCCTGCGCCGCTAAGAATAACGATTTTTTTTTCAGATTTATCCACGTTGAAGTAGGTGTTTTTAACTCTACTAAATTAGGGATTAAAATTAAATTTGCTGATTACCATGTTTATTTAAGCGTCTGCACTGCTATTCCTCGCTTTTTATACCACCTTTTTCGCTATAATTTTTTATATTTGCCAGCTTAATCAAAACGGAGATATTAATGGCCAAAATCAGAAAACAGGACGCATTAGATTACCATGCAAATGGTCGTCCAGGTAAGATAGAGGTTGTGCCAACAAAGCCCTATAGCTCACAACGTGATTTATCATTGGCCTATTCACCTGGTGTAGCAGATCCTTGTTTGGCAATTGCTGAGAATAAGGCGGATGTTTATAAATACACCGCAAAAGGAAACTTAGTGGCGGTTATTTCTAATGGTACCGCTGTGCTTGGTTTAGGCAATATTGGACCAGAAGCATCAAAGCCAGTAATGGAAGGGAAAGGGCTTTTGTTTAAAATATTTGCAGACATTGATGTGTTTGACATTGAGGTAGATGCAAGTGACCCCGAATTATTCATTTCAACCGTTAAAGCAATTGCGCCAACTTTTGGAGGGATAAACTTAGAAGACATTAAAGCACCAGAAGCATTTGAGATTGAACGGAGGTTAAAAGAGGAATTAGACATTCCGATTATGCATGACGATCAACATGGAACTGCGATTATTTCAAGCGCAGCACTATTGAATGCACTGGAATTAGCAGAAAAAGAAATTTCAAAAGTAAATATTGTAGTTGTTGGAGCAGGCGCTGCCGCATTCTCTTGTGCAAAATTGTATTTAGCACTTGGGGCTACACTAGAAAATATTTTCATGTATGACAGTAAAGGTTTATTGTCAAAATTACGGGATGATTTGGATCAATATAAATCCGAGTTTGCCGTTCATGAAAAGGACGTTTCATTAGTGGATGCCATGAAAAACGCAGATGTGTTTTTAGGTTTATCAAAAGGAGGAATTATTTCGAAAGAAATGGTGAAATCCATGCCGGCAAAGCCAATTGTATTTGCATTAGCAAATCCAGATCCGGAAATTTCATATAATGATGCCATTTCTGTTCGCAAAGATATTATAATGGCAACTGGCCGTTCTGATAATCCAAATCAGGTAAATAATGTATTGGGATTCCCATTTATATTTAGAGGCGCCTTGGATGTTCGTGCAACAACCATTAATGAGGAGATGAAACTGGCAGCCGTTCATGCAATTGCAAATTTGGCAAAGGAACCTGTACCAGAAGAAGTCAATGAGGCGTATGGAGAAAAGAATATATCTTTTGGCTTTGAGCAGATTATTCCAAAACCATTAGATTCTAGGTTAATTACATCTGTTTCTCCAGCGGTTGCAAGAGCAGCAATGGAATCTGGCGTAGCGCAAAGACCTATTGAAGATTGGGAAGCTTATGAGTTTGAGTTATTACGCAGACTGGGCTTAGATAATAAACTCATTAACGTACTTACAGAAAAAGCAATTAAAAATCCGAAGAAAGTGGTTTTTGCTGAAGCGGATCATTATAAGATTTTAAAGGCAGCTCATTTGGCTGAGGAAGAAGGATACGCACAACCAATTTTATTGGGACGTAAGAAAAAAATTGCAGAGCTAATAGAAGAATTTGGATTAGAATTTGAAAACGCAATTATTATTGACCCTAAAGAAGATGCCGAAATCGCGAAATGTGAAGAGTTTGGTAAAATTTTCTTTGAAAAACGCCAACGGAAAGGTTTTACATTACACGAGTCCTGCAAAATTATGCGAGAGCGTAATTATTTTGGATCAATGATGGTAGAAACGGGTATGGCAGATGTTTTAATTTCTGGAATTACTCGAAATTATAAGGATGTTATTCGACCCGCACTGCAAGTAGTAGGAAAGCAGGATGGTGTTGATAAAGTTGCCGGCATGTATGTTTTGGTAACGAAACGCGGACCTTTGTTTTTGGCAGATACGACTGTTAATTTTGATCCAACTGCTGAAGAATTAGCAGAAATCACAAATATGGTGGCTAAAAAAGTGCGACAATTAAATGTGCAGCCAAGAATCGCGTTATTGTCTTATTCTAATTTTGGATCGTCACCTGGTGTTGACTCCAATAAGATGAATGCAGCACGTAAGATTATTAAGGACAGATATCCGAACCTAGTGGTTGATGGTGAAATCCAAGCAAATTTTGCGCTAAATACTGAAATGCGAATGGAGAAATTTGCATTTTCTACTTTAGGAAATAAAAATGTAAATACTTTAATTTTCCCTAACCTTTCTGCAGGAAATATAGCCTATAAATTATTGCAAGAAATGAATGAAGATGTGGATGCAATTGGACCTATTTTATTAGGAATAAAAAAATCGATCCACGTATTGCAGCTGGGAAGTAGTGTAAGAGAAATTTCTAACATGGTAAAAATCGCTGTGGTAGACGCACAAACGAAATAAGAAGATGATTACACATTTAAATGGCCGCCTTATTGAAAAAACACCAACATATATTATTGTTGAATGTGCTGGCATTGGTTATTTTGTGAAAATCAGTTTGAATACATATTCGAAAATTGGTGCAGATGAAAATATTAAAATTTTCACCCAATTACAAGTACGGGAAGACGCCCATACGCTCTATGGTTTTCACGGATTAAAAGAACGTGAAATGTTTAATCATTTAATTTCTGTATCAGGAATTGGAGCAAATACGGCTATTATAATGCTGTCGGCATTAACATCAAATGAAATTGCAGCTGGAATAGTTGGAGAGGATGTTGGTTTAATACAGAGTATAAAAGGAATTGGTGCAAAAACAGCACAACGTGTTATTATTGATTTGAAGGACAAGGTTGCAAAATCTGATTTTGGTACGGAAAATGTTGTCCTTGTAAACAATACAAACCAAAATGATGCGTTAACTGCTTTGTTGTCTTTGGGTTTTGATAAGAAAAGAGCCGAAAAAGCAATTAAAAATATAATGACAGAAGACCAAACTGTTGAAGAAATTATTAAGCAGGCCCTGAAGGTCCTGTAAACTGAAACCGCATGTTTTGAATAGTTATTACAACGCGCCCTATGACTGCTCCAAACATCAAAAATTCTGTGTAAAACCAGAATATTTGTAACATGAAAAGAAGTTTTTTAATATTATTTACATTGAGTTGCGCACTGAATCTCTTCGCTAATAGCGAGAATGTCGGTGATGGTGTACTCACATACGAAGTAGCGACAGATTCACCAAAAGTGGACTTGCCTTTTCCTATATACGATTATCAGGATTATACGGATCGTAAGAATTCTCTAATTGATTTAAAAGATCCCGCAAACCTTAATACGGACATTGTTTATAATCCTGAAAATGGGACGTATGAAATTGTGCAAAAGATTGGAAATCAATATTACAGGTATCCAACTTCAATGACACAAGCTGAATACATTGAATATCAAAGAAAAAAAGCGGAGAAAGAAGTTTGGCTTGAAAAGGTAGAAGCAACAAATGATAATGCTCAAGGCGTAATTCCACCATTAAAAGTTGGAGGAGAGGCCTTTGATGTGATTTTTGGAGGAGATGAAATTAACATTCGTCCACAAGGATCTGCAGAACTTTCATTTGGAGTTAACGTTTCTCGTTATGATAATCCTGCATTGCCAGAACGCCAAAGAAGAGTAGCAACATTTGATTTTCAACAACAAATACAGTTGAATATGGTGGGGCAAATTGGTGATAAACTGAAATTAACCATTAGCCAAAATACAGAAGCAACATTCAATTTTCAAAATCAGGTTAAAATTGAATACACCGGTTACGAAGATGAAATCATTCAAAAAATTCAAGCAGGTAACGTAAGTCTACCTTTAAATACAACACTAATTCAAGGTTCCCAAAGTTTATTTGGTATTCGAACAGATTTAAAATTTGGAGCCTTAACTGTTCAAACGATATTATCACAACAAAAAGGAAAACGCCAAGAAATTAATGTTGCTGGGGGTGCCCAAGTTCAAGATTACGAAGTGCGCGTAGACAACTACGAAGCCAATAAACACTATTTCTTAAACTACTACCACCGCGAGCATTATGATGAGTCCATGCAAACTATGCCCATTGTAAATTCTCCTATTAACGTAACGAAGATTGAGGTTTGGGTTACAAACCGAATTAACAGAGTTGAGAATACGCGTAATGTAATTGCCTTTACCGATTTAGGAGAAGGCAAGGCTGAAAACTTACAAGGTGGGCCAACTACTATAGGGGATGATTTACCAAGAAATGGTGCCAATAATTTATATGCTGATTTAGCAGGAAATCCAGCTATTCGTGGTTTTTCAACGGCAGTTAGCGCACTTTCAGTGTATGGATCTGGAAGCCCTGGACCATTTGCACAATCGGTTCATTACGAAAAAGTCGAAAATTCACGAAGATTGAGTGAGCAAGAATATACTTACAACGCCCAATTAGGTTTCGTATCCTTAAAGTCTCCTTTAAATCAAGATGAAGTTTTAGGTGTAGCTTATCAATACACCATTAATGGTAGAACATTCCAAGTTGGTGAATTTTCAACAGATGTTCCAGTTGAAGAAGGGTCGAAAAGTGCCTTAATCTTAAAATTATTGAAACCAACTATTATCAACCCTAAAAATAAAACATGGGATTTGATGATGAAAAACGTTTATTCAATTGGTGCTTATCAAGTAAGCCCAGGTGACTTTACATTTGATGTTTGGTATAACAATCCTTTAACAAGTGTAAACGTTAATTATTTGCCTTATGATGGGGTGGATGATATTCTATTAATGCAACAGTTAGATTTAGATCGTTTAAATCTGAATCAAGATTTGTACTCTGATGGACGCTTTGATTTTGTTGCAATCCGATATGAAGGAAATAGGGCTATAAATGGTGGAACCGTGGATCCAAGAACGGGTCGCGTATATTTTACCACAATTGAACCATTTGGTAAAACCTTAAGAAGTAAACTAGAAGGGGTAGATGAACCACTTGCACCAATTCAAATTGATGGAATTGTTTTTGACGAATTATATGATTCAACTAAAACCGCCGCACAGCAGTTACCGAGTAAAAACAGATATAGTATTAAAGGAAGTTATAAGTCATCTGTTAGTTCTGAAATTTCATTGAACTCATTAAACATTCCAGAAGGAAGTGTGACTGTAACCGCAGGAGGAGCAAAATTACAAGAAGGGGTAGATTATACCGTAGATTATAATTTAGGCCGTGTAAAAATTCTAAACCAAGGAATTTTAGAATCGCAAACACCTATTAAAGTTCAATTAGAAAGTAATTCATTGTTTGGATTCCAATCAAAATCGCTAGTTGGGGCGCACTTTAATTATGAGTTTAGTAAAGACTTTAACCTTGGTGCTACCTTCATGAATTTGACGGAAAAACCATTAACACAAAAGGTAAACATTGGTGATGAACCAATTAGTAATTCAGTTGTTGGAACAGATATAAGCTACCGTACAGACGCACCATTTTTAACCAAATTAGTTGATTTTTTACCAATAATCAGTACAAAAGAAAAGTCGACTATTACAGCTTATGGTGAATTTGCATACCTGATTCCAGGAACACAACGTGCCATTAGTAAAGAGGGGATTTCTTATATAGATGGTTTTGAAGGAAGTCAAAGTGCTATTGACATTAAACAATTTCAAACGTGGCGATTGGCTTCAATTCCGCAAGGACAAAATGATTTATTTCCAGAAGCTGCAACAAAAATTGGAACGGTAGCTGGATTTAATCGTTCGCACTTAGCATGGTATCAAGTTGATCCATCAACTTTCTATCAAAGTTCAAGTACAACACCATCTAACATTCAGAATAATACGGCAATTGAAGAGGATTCTCGACAACGCCAATTGGAGCAAAATGATCTTTTCCCACAATCCAATCCTCCTCCAGGAACATTAAATAATATTCCGGTACTTGATTTAGCTTATTATCCGCAAGAAAGAGGACCTTATAATTACGATACGTCTAGTACCAATGTCTTAGTCGACGGTACATTTAACAATCCTGAGGATCGTTGGGCAGGAATCATGCGGGCATTAACAACGACCAATTTTGAGACAGCAAACGTACAATTTATTCAATTCTGGTTATTGGATCCTTTTAATGATGATGCAACAGATTCTGGAACTGTGAATTTAACAGGTGGAGATCTTTACTTTAACCTTGGAAATATTTCAGAAGATGTGTTGCCAGATTCTAGAAAAAGTTTTGAAAATGGTTTGCCAACTGGCCCTACTGTTGCCGATCCAGGGGATTATGATACAACTGCATGGTCTGTGGTCTCGAACGAACAAGTAATTGTAAACGCCTTTGATAATAATTCTTCTTCAAGAATTTATCAAGATGTTGGCTTAGATGGATTTGGAGATGATGGAGAGGTTGACAATTTCGCAAATTTCATTAGTTGGGTTAATTCAAGTCCATTGACAAGTGGAGCAAAAAGCAAATTATTAAATGATCCATCATCAGATAATTATAACTATTACCGAGATGACGATTCAGATGATGATGGTCACGATATTATAAGAAGATATAAATATTTTAATGGAACTGAAGGGAACTCGGCTACACCTGAAATTTCTGATACAGTAAATGATGATGGTTACCCAACTAGAGGTACGCAAACACCGGATATTGAAGATTTAAATCAAGATAATAACTTGAGTGAATCGGAAAGCTATTTCCAATACCGTGTCAGTTTACGTCAGGGAGATTTACAAGTAGGACAAAATTTTGTTACGAACAAACAAACTGTTGAAATCAATGAAGGGACTGGAAAGTCTGAAGATTGGTATCAGTTTAAAATTCCAATCGAAAATCCAGAATCAATTATTAATGGAATTTCGGATTTCAGATCAATTCGTTTCATGCGAATGTTCATGAATGGTTTCGATCATGAGGTGGTATTGAGATTTGCCAAATTAGAGCTAATTCGTGGAGAGTGGCGGAAATATTTATTTAATCTAAACGAACCAGGTGAGCAAATTCAAGATGATCCAAATTCAACTGAATTTAATTTAGCTGCAGTTAACTTAGAGGAAAATGAAGGAAGATTTCCAGTTGGGTATGTTATTCCACCAGGAATTATTCGTGAGCAAGATAATGGATCAATTAACTTAAGACAATTAAATGAGCAAGCCTTATCTATGCAAGTTTGTGGCTTAAAAGATGGAGAAGCGAGAGCTTCCTATAAAAATGTTCAATTTGATGTCAGGTCCTATAAAAAGCTAAAAATGTTCGTCCATGGAGAGCAGCAATATAGGGCAGGCTGGGCCACTGATGATTTAAAGGATGACCAATTAACGGTTTTCATTCGTTTGGGAACAGACTTTGATGACAATTATTACGAGTTTGAGATGCCTTTAAAGGTGACAGATTATGACCCTGTAACTGGATTAGCTTCAACAGCAGTTGGGGCAGCAGATCTCATTTGGCCTGAGGCGAATAATATGGAAATTGTGTTCGATTCTCTACTCAATTTAAAGATTAGAAGGGATGCCAATAATATACCTACAACGATTGAACATATTCAAAACTTATTACCAGATGAGTACGGTGTTGTACGCCGAATAAAAGTAAAAGGTAATCCTAACTTACAAGGAATGAAAACCATCATGATTGGGGTTCGAAATCCTGGGAAAGATACAAATCACCCTTGGCAATTGAATGAAGATGGAATGGACAAATGTGCCGAGGTTTGGGTGAACGAATTGCGTTTAACAGATTTCGATCAAAAGGGAGGTTGGGCTTCAACCGCTCGAGTTAATGTGCAATTGGCTGACTTTGCAAGTGTAAATCTTTCAGGTAATTACTCAACGCCAGGTTGGGGTAGTATTGAAAAGAAGGTAAGTGAAAGACAACGTGATACGCAAATGGGCATTGACGTTTCCTCTAATATGGAATTGGGCCAATTTTTCGGACGTAAACTGAACTTACAGGTGCCATTTTATGTTGGATATTCTGCAAGTATTATCGAACCACAATTTGACCTTCTGGCGCCTGATGTTAAGTTAAAGAGCTATGACGATTCGACAAGGAAGCAAAAAGCCCGATTTTCAAGGGATGCAACTATTAGACGAGCTTACAACTTTACAAATGTAAGGCGTGAACGAACAGCTGGGAAAGAAGTTCATTTCTGGGATGTTGAAAACTGGTCTGCAAGTTATTCGTACAATGAGATAGAATTGCGCGATATCAATACCGATCATGACATCACAAAGACTTATCGTGGCGGATTAACGTATAATTATTCGAAAAAACCATTACACATTGAACCATTCAAGAAGAGTAAATTCTTGAAAAAGTCGAAATGGTTTGGACTCATCAAAGATTTTAATTTCTATATCGGGCCAAAATCAGTTGGATTCAATACAGAGTTATCGCGACTATATAATGAACGTGAAAACAGGAATGCCTTGGATACAACTTTCCAATTCAAACCAACCTATTTGAAAAATTTCAATTGGACACGTAATTATGATCTGAAGTATGATATATCGAAAAATATCAAGTTTTCATTCTCTGCTTCAAACCGTTCAATTATTAAAGAACCAGAAGGTATTATTGACGGAAGCGTAAGTGCGGATCAGGATTTGGAGACTTACAATAATTATCAATTGTTCAAAACAAGTATTCGAAGTGCACTAGAACCGTTTGACGGGGATGATGTTAAGTTTGGAGGTTTTGCATTGAACTACGGACATAATTATGATCTTTCATACAAAATACCATTTGATAAATTGCCGCTCACTAATTGGATAACAGCCAATGTGAAAATGAGAAGTAGTTATGACTGGATGCGTGCACCACTTTCATTGCCAGAGTTGGGTAATACCGTGCAAAACGCAAGAAATTTCACCGTGAATGGTCAGGTAAACATGGTCACACTTTATAATAAGGTCGGGTTTTTACGAAAAATTAATAACGACGGCAAAGGTGGACGTGGTGGTCGAAATGCACCGCAGCAAAACCAAAGAAACGGAGCAGATAAGGATAAAGATAAAGACAAAGACAAAGACAAAGAAGAGGGAGAAGAAGACGAAAAGGAAAAGAAAAAACGCGAAGGAGTTCATCCAATTGTTAAAACGACTGGCCGTTTAATTATGTCATTCAGAAATCTATCGTTCTCTTATGCAGAAACGGATGGAATTATGCTCCCGGGTATGGATGGTGACATCAGTTTATTTGGAATGGACAATTTCAATCAACCTGGATTTGCTTTTGTAGCAGGTCAGCAAAATAGAGATTTATTTGGCCGACCAACAGATGCTTGGGGCGAATATGATTCATTTGCACCATTTGCAGCAAGTAATGATTGGCTGGTATCGAATTCGAGTTTAAACATCCTGCATACAAATACGCATTCGCAATCTGTGAATGCACGAGCAACGTTTGAACCGTTTAAGGATTTAAGAATTAATGTAACAATTGATCGTAAAAGTTCAAATAATGAGAATAGTTATTATCGTTATAATGATACGTTAGATGTCGGTTTACCTGAATTGGGTGATTGGGAATATCAAAACAGAATTAATAGCGGTTCTATAAGTTTCACTACAATTACGTGGAAAACAGCCTTTCAAAAATTAGATTCTACGTATGCTTCTGATGTGTTTAATGACCTAAGAGGATATCGTCAAACAGTTTCTGCTCAATTGGGAAGTGAAGCTGGAACGACTATAGGTGATGACGGTTACTATGCTGGTTATGGTGAAAATCAACAAGACGTATTGATTGGCTCATTCTTAGCGGCCTATACAGGACAAGGAACCGGAACTAAATTCTTTGATGTTTTCAAAGCGATTCCGTTACCAAATTGGGATATTAGATATGACGGCTTAGCCAAAATGGACTTTATGAAAGACTATGTTAGAAATTTCTCTTTAACACACGCTTACCGTTCTAATATTTCACTATCGAACTATCAAACTAACTTGGCGGCATTTGATCAATTTGGAAATCAACAATTGGATGCTTCTAACAACTTAATACCAGGACGACAAATTCAAAGTGTTACAATTACTGAACAGTTTGCACCATTCTTAGGAATAGATGCTACTTGGATAGTTGGTGAAAACGGATTAATCACGAAGTTCGAATACAAACGAGACCGTTCATTGGCTTTAAGTGTTACCAACCTCCAAATTACAGAGATGCGCGGTAGGGAATGGGTGATTGGAACAGGGTATAAATTCTCAGGCGTTAAATTGCCATTCAAAGTAATGGGTAAAACACCTGAAAGTGATTTAAACATTCGATTTGATTTATCGATTAGAAGTAATATTGCCTTGAACAGAAACATTATTGAAGACAGTCAACAAATTACTTCCGGTCAAGACATGTACTCGATTAAATCGAGAGTTGATTATAATATTGGCCCTAACTTAAATGTGGCAATCTATTTTGATCGTGTTGTCAACAAACCGCAACTTTCAACAGCCTTTAATACTGCCAATACAAGCGCAGGATTGGCCTTGAGGTTTAACTTAGCACAATAGACTTAAGAGCATGAATAATACTAGCATCCATATTCGTAATTCAGTAGTTTCGGATATGGATGCGGTTTTTAATCTCATAAAAGAATTGGCCATTTATGAAAAGGCTGAGAATGAAGTCACGAATTCACTAGAAAATTTAATTGAGGATGGCTTTGGGCCAAATGCGCTATTTAAATGTATTGTTGCTGAGGTGGATCAAAAAGTAATAGGCTTTGCGCTGTATTATACAAGTTATTCAACTTGGAAAGGACGTTGTCTTTATTTAGAAGATTTTTTGGTGACCGAAACATGGCGCCGTAAAGGCGTTGGTAAATTGTTATTTGATCAAGTATATCAAATTGCAAAAGAAGCTAAGGTAGGACGCTTTGAATGGCAAGTATTGGATTGGAATGAACCAGCGATCAATTTCTATAAAAAGTACCAAGCCAATTTAGATGGAACTTGGGTTAATTGTAAATTAATGTTCGCGCCCTAATAAAAATTTAGCGAGTTCGCGTAAAGGAATCTTCTTCTCATCTGAAACAGCAATATGCGCCAAATTCTCCATGGCCTTATTGTGATATTCATTCATTTTTTCTGTTGCCTGAGCTTTAATCTCAAGCGTCTTGTAAATGGCTTTTGTTTTGGCGATTTTAAGAGCTGAATCTTTCTCAGAAACCAGCGTGCTTAAATCATTTTGTTGTTCCGCGTTTGCCGTCTCAATTGCCTTTAAAAGTAAAAAGGTTTTTTTATTCGCAATTATATCTCCGCCCACTTGTTTACCAAACTTGCTTTGATCGGCATAAACATCTAGAATGTCATCTTGAATTTGAAAGGCTACACCAAGGTTTACACCAAACTCGTAAATATCGTTAGCGTCTGAATTAGATGCTCCCGCAACTATGGCTCCCATTTTTAAACTACAACCTAATAAAACAGCCGTTTTATAGGCGATCATTTTTATATATGCTTCAATTTCAACAGTCTCCATGGTTTCAAAATCCATGTCCCATTGCTGTCCTTCACATACTTCGCTTGCCGTTTGGTTGAATAATGGTAGAAGTTGTGCTAATTGTTCTGGAGGATGATTAGCAAGTGCTTTATAGGCTTCAATGAGCAATGCATCTCCACTTAAGATCCCAATATTTTCACTCCATTTTGTATGCACAGTTTCTTGCCCTCTTCTTAAAGGCGCTTCATCCATAATATCATCATGAATGAGTGTGAAATTATGAAATAGTTCAACTGTAATTGCAGCGTCTTTTGCCGATTGGAATGGCGCACCAAATAATTCGGCACTCATTAATGCCAAAACTGGACGCATTCTTTTACCTCCTATGGATAAAAAATATGAAATGGGAGCGTAAAGGTTTTTCGGAGATTCAGGCAACTTATAAGCGGCAATTGCAGATTCAACAAAGTCCTGATAATTAGACAAAGATTTCATCATGACTTAATAGCTATTCTTGAAAAGTGTTTTTCTTAGAAGAGGGGGATGTTTCAATCTCTAAATCCTCTAATTCGATATCCTCTTCTTCATCATAAAGTTGGAAGAGGGGTTCTGCCAAGGCCTTATTGCTGATTTTTTTCTCCATCCACAAAAGTAAACTTGGTAAAATTAAGAGGTTGGCAAACATGGCGACTAGCAACGTGAGTGATACTAAGATTCCTAAAGCTTTTGTTCCACCAAACTGAGAGAAAGCAAACATCAAGAAACCGAAGAATAATACAATTGATGTATAAATCATACTAGTTCCTGTTTCACGTAAAGCGGAAAGAATACATCTTCTTAAGTCATGCTCATGCGCTTTTAATTCTTGACGGAATTTGGCTAAAAAGTGAATGGTATCATCCACTGATATCCCGAATGCAATACTAAACACTAATAAAGTAGATGGCTTAATTGGAATTCCAGCAAAGCCCATAACACCCGCAGTGAATAATAAAGGGACAAAATTCGGCACTAAAGAAACAAGTACCATTCGCCAAGAGCGGAATAGGATCGACATCAAAATCCCGATCATAACAATTGCAATACTCAATGAAATCAATAAATTAATCACCAAATATTGTGTACCGTTGGATGCTACTACAGACGTCCCAGTAAAGGTCACTTTCCACTCATTAATATCAATAGCTTTAAACAAACTATCATTAAAGCCAACCTCATTATGATAAGGCGCAAATGAATTGGCATCTAATTCAACCATTAAAGGTGAGTTTTGACCAACATACATGGCTTTTAACTCTCTAAATACTACAGGAGATGCTTCGTATAATGCTGTTAAACTTGCATTCTTTTCTTCACCTTCTTGTGCAATTATAATAGGAAACAAACTATCTGTTGCCAACTTATAAGGATTAATAATGTTTTCAAATCCTGGTCGTATACTGTCGATCAATTCTTGAATATCGTAGGAACCCAAATCTTGAATTTGAGCCGTAATTCTAGTGAGCGTTAAGGTGCTGTCAATGAACCCATTTGTTCCCGAAGCATCCCCAGCTGTGTTTGTAATGTAAGGTAACATCTTTCTGAATTTGGCATCAGAAGGAATTTCATACTTTTTCGGATTGTTATCGCTGTAGGCCATGTTAGCAACCTTAATAGCGTCTGTAATAGAAAGCGATTTAGAAAATTTATCAAAGGATTCTAAATAGCGTTGGGCAGAATCAATCTCATCAAAACGGTTAACAAACGTGTTTTTACGCTTCGTATCTAAAAGAATATCAAAAGGAATCGCTCCACCAAAATTGTCTTGAATAAAGTTCAAATCATTCGTGATCGGATCATTTTGAGGTAAATCACCTGTGATGTTTCCAGTAGCTTTAATTTGCAAAGTTCCAATTAGTGCAATAACTACAACAACAGCAGAGCCAATAAATACCCATTTACGTTTGTGCAACGTAAGTGTTTCTAGTTTTTCAACAGTATAGTGCAACCACTGTTTTTCCAAATGTTTTAGATGCTTGCTTTTCGGAATTTTAGAATAACTCAATACAATTGGAAGAATTGTAATTGACAAGACAAAAACGAAAAGAATATTGATTGAGGCAATCATTCCGAATTCGGATAAGCGCTCTGAATTAGTAAAAATAAAGGTTGAAAAACCCAGTGCGGTTGTTAGGTTCGTTAAAAACGTAGCATTACCAATTTTTTGAATCACGCGAGATAGCGCCTTGGCTTTATTTCCGTGCGTTTTAATTTCTTGATGGAACTTATTGATTAAGAAGATACAGTTCGGAATACTAATAACAATAATCAATGGTGGAATAAGCACCATTAAAATTGAAAGTTGATAATCTAAAGCTCCAATACTTCCTAAAGACCAAATAACACCAGCAAAAACTACTGTGTTTGCTATCAATACTATTTTAATAGATCTAAAGAAAATGAACAGTAATAGGGATGTAACACCAATTGATAATCCAATGAATAACCCTAATTCGGCTTTTAGTTTCGCACCAACTGCAACACGTATATGCGGCATTCCAGAAATTCTAATAGGACCTAATAGGCCTGTATAATCAGCACAAATCGCTTCGACATCAAAAAGAACATTGGCCTTTTTCATGTCACTCATGATGGATTCATTAATGAAAACCATCATCAACGAAGCATTTGTCTCTTCGTTGTATAAAATACCGTCGTAAAGTGGGTTGTTTCGAATAATTTGACTTAGACTATCTATTTCAACCTGCGTCTCTGGTCGGTTTTGAATGATAGCCTCAAAGAAAAAGTTTTCTTCTTCCGTATTTTTAGTCAGTTGATATATATGCGCCTCAGATAAGATTGAATCGACGGCGTCGAATGCATTCACTCGTTCTCCGAAATCATACCAGGCTTGAAAATTTTCTTTCTTGTATAAGTTTTCCGTTTCAATCGCAAAAATCAACAAAGACTCGCTGCCACCAAAAGAACTTTTTAAGAGCTCGTAATCCTTTTTCGGTTGAGAATCCTTCGGTAACATAGTACCGTAGGTATTATCAATTTTAATATTTGTAACAGCAAAGTACCCCAAAAATATTGTAATCCCCAATATCATGGAGAGAATCAAGATTCGATTTCGAAGGATAAATTGCGAAAGTTTAAACCACATTCAATGAAAAATTAAACAGGCACAAATGTAGTGATTCGATTTGTAAAAGCGGGGCTTTCAACGATAATTGTGCTAAAATATCCGTTTAAACACGAATCTTTAAATTTTCTCACAATTTAGAGACCAAACTTCAATCTGAATTTAGTGCGGATTTACTGAGTGTTTACGGGCACTGAGCTTAGAAAGAAATATACTCTTCAGGGTTTAATAAATATCCTTTTTTCCATAGTTCAAAATGTAAGTGTGGACCCGTTGTGTTTTCTCCAGAATTCCCTACAATAGCAATCGGGTCACCAGTTTGAACTTGTTCGCCGCGCTGTTTTAGAATAGCAGAGCAATGTTTGTAAACTGAAATTAAATCACCCTTGTGTTGCACCACAATCACCTTTCCTTCTGACTGAATCCACCCGGTTAAAATAATTGTTCCTTCTAAACAAGATTTTATGGGTTCATCTTTTAAGGTTACAATATCAACACCAAAATGGCCTTCATTTTTGTTAAAAGAATGCGAGACTAAACCTTTAACAGGCGCAAAAAAGAAATCATAAGACTCACTTTCAGCATAACGTGATTTGTTAGATTCGGCATTTTCAATCTTTTTTCTTAAAATTGAATCAGCTGCGCTTTTTGTAAAGTCGGGTGTATAATTCTCCAATTCCCGATCTAGATTTTCAGTCGTGCTATCTTCAAAGTCCTCCTCCTTTAAGATAGTATTCAAATTATTTAAAAGATATTGGTTGGATTCTGTAGCCAGATATAAAGAATCGATTAGTTCACCTTGACGCTCAATTTCTTGTTCGTCGCCAAAACTAGCGTCGCTGACAAAAATTGATTGTAACGGTGTGTACTTTATGAGTAATACAGTTAAAATTAACACGACCAACGTATATAATCCTAGAAGAGAAATCAAATTAAGCGAAGAAACACGCAAACTCCATTTTTCATGATAGTTGCTATCATTAATAAACGTTAGTTTATGTTTTTCCCTCGAACGTTTGAAATAATTCTTTATTTTATCTAGAAAGCTCACAATTAATTACAAATGTAAAGGTATAAAATGGCAAAATTGGCTCTTTTTAGTAGCTAAATTTCACTTTAATCAATGAAACGAACACTTGGCTCGTTTTTTGATCTAAGTTAACAACTAATTCATATTTGTATACGTTATATATATGAGGATTTTAATTAACTTTAGAGTAGGGGATAACCAAACTTGAATCGTTTTAATAAAAAGAAGAAACAAACACTTGAACACCCAGATCAAAATAGCATTTTTTATAAGCGTCATGCTTTTAAGCTTTTCGGCGAATAGCCAATTGATTACAAACTCTGGCGTTACACCAACGTCACTAGTAGAAGATGTGCTGGTTGGAGATGGTGTTGAGGTATCTGGAATTTCATATACTGGAGCGGCTGATGCAATCGGTTCGTTTAACGGAGCCGCTACAAATGTTGGGCTAGCAAGTGGAATTATTTTAACAACCGGAACTGTTAATAATGAAACTGGCGGTATTGGTGGTGATCAACGCGGACCATTTGGACCGAATGATACAGGATCTTCTGGTAAATCAAATGGTGAACCTGGTTACGGACCATTGTCGCTAATTGCAGATGTAGAGACTGAAAACGCAGCAATCTTAGAATTTGATTTTATTCCACTAAGCGATACAGTTCGTTTCCGTTATGTTTTTGGTTCAGATGAATATCCTGAATTTGTAGATGAGGGGTTTAATGATGTTTTTGCATTTTTTATCTCTGGGCCAGGATTTGGCGGATCTTATAATATGGCACAAATCCCCGGAGGTGGCGGTCCAGTTTCAATAGATAATATTAATAATGGGCCAACTAATTCAGGACCATGTCAAAACTGTTCATTTTACAATGCGAACGGTACGGGAGCAACATCACCTTACGATAGTGATGATTTTTACATTCAGTATGACGGTTTTACAACTGTTATGGAAGCTGTGGCAAAAGTACAATGTGGCGAAACATATCATTTAAAAATTGCGATTGCTGATGCAGGAGATCAAATTTATGATTCTGGAATATTTTTAGAAGCGAATAGTTTAGCTAGTTACGCCCCCTTAGAAATGTCAGCGAATTTAGATTTAAATGGCTTTGGAGATGGTGTTACAATGGCAGAAGGTTGTGAATCTGCAACGGTTACGGTTACTAGAACTCATGCGGCTGAGGCCTTAAGTTTGCCTGTTTTAATTTCTGGAACAGCAACAGAAGGAGTGGATTACGAAAATATTCCTGACAATATTAATTTCGCTATTGGACAAACAACTGTAATTTTTGATTTTGATGTTTTGAGTGATGCACTAATTGAAGGGACTGAAAATCTATTGATTGAACTCAATTACCCTGATCCATGCGGAGACGATAATTTTGTAGCTGTTGAACTATTCATTCAAGATGTTGATCCCTTAGAGGCGACAATTGATGATATTGAGGTCCATTGTCCATTAGAAGAAGTGGAGTTAACCGTTAATATTACGGGCGGTTTGCCAGCTTATACGTATGATTGGGACACAGGAGGGACAGATCCTTCTATAATCGTTAGCCCAGGCGTAACGACTACGTATACCGTTACGGTAAATGATATTTGTATTGGAATACCAGTAACGGTTTCAGGCACAATTACTGTTCCAGTTTATCCGCCTTTAGATGTGAATACAACACCAGACACTTCGGTTTTATGTCCAAATACTCCTTTGGTATTAATTTCAGAACCATTTGGTGGTGAAGGAACATATACATACGAGTGGTTTGATGGAGGTACATTACTTTCGACAGGTTCCTTTGTAAATGTTTCGCCTTTTGTTACGACAACTTACACCTTAGTCATTACTGATGGGTGCGGAACAGAATTAACAAAAGAGATTACAGTTACCGTTATTGCTTCGGTATTAGAATTGGAAATGAGTCCAGATCAATTAATTTGCCCTGGCGATACCGCTAATATTTGGGTTATTGCAACAGAAGGATTGGGAGATTACACATATTACTGGATGCATTCTGGCGAAACAACACCTGATGTTGATGTGAATCCAAATTATACTACGACTTATACCGTTTCGGTAGAAGATGCCTGCCATACTTATTCTATTGAAGGGATTACGACTGTTGAAGTAGTGCGCCCAGATGCTAATTTTAATATATTGTCGAATGATCCAATGGAGAATTTACTCGTTTCATTTCAAAACACTTCTGTTGGCGGAGTAACATGGGATTGGGATTTAGGAAATGGAGATGTTTCTAATTTGCATTCACCAAGTTCAACTTACAGTCCTTGGGGATGGTATGAAATCACATTAATAGCCTATAACGAAATCGGGTGTTCAGATACAGTAACGAAACCCTTATATGTTAAACCTGAATTTTATTTTTATGCTCCAAATGCATTTACACCAGATGATGGAAGGTTTAATAATTACTACGGTGTTAGTGTAATTGGTGCGACAGATTTCAGATTCCAAATATTTAATAGGTGGGGAGAGTTGATCTATGAAACTACCGACCAATACTTTAAATGGGATGGTACTTATAATGGTCATAATGTTCCAGATGACGTGGTGGTGTACAAAGTACAAATCACAGATCGTGAATACCAAATTTATGAGTATGAAGGAATGATAACAATTCTTCGATAGTTCATCTTATTCACTACATTTGTTTTAAAATGTAATGGAATGATTCCCAAGCATAAGCTTAATTTCATAGCGGTTCTAATTCTACTTTTAGTTGCAACCTGTAAAAGCGATCCTGTTGCAGATGAGATTGTAGTGTCAGATTCTGAAGAGGTGACACTTTCGGATTCTCTTTTTGGTGAATTGAGTGAAAAACAGCAATACTACCAACATTTTATCGTAGAAATCCCAAATTCATTTCAACAAAGTATAGATAGTTTAGCAAGTTGGGTGGTGTCAAATGAGCCCGGCGGTATTCGTTTTACAGATTGGCATGTAGATAGTATCAGTCGATTTAAAATGAAGCTAGATACATTGCCGATCATTCAACCTTTGTATTATGCAAACTACTTCGATTATTTAGACATACCAAATTATCCTTATTGGGAAGCGTCTTCCCATAATCGGGATTCAACATGGACGAGAATTTTTGAAAATGACCGCATTGGAATATTGAATATGCGCGATTCTTATGATAAAAGCGAGGTGTATGATGAGTGGGTTAAAGCTTGGAAAGCACGCACCAATATTAATTTTGTACAAGCATCTTATGATGATAAGCATGTAAAAAGGGATTATGATAATTTTATGCTGGCCTTGCGAAATACAGACGATATCATTGAATTAAATTTGGCTCATTTCGATACTGTCCAATTGAGTGGCTTTAGAAAAGCAGCTCAGTTTAAAGGAATTTTTCTTTTGTCTACCCAAAAAGAGTCAATTAACCAGCAGTTGAGTGGAGGGGGTGATTTATTTTTGGTGAAAATGGGAGAAAATACCTTAGGCTCTATTCCTTATAGTGATTGGAAATTGAATGAGGATAATCGCCCAATATTCGAGGCAAGCACAAAACGTATACTAGAAGCTAAGAGTGAACTTGCTTTACCTGAGATTAAATCTGGGATGGAAGAACAAAAAAGGGCCGTGCAAATAAATCTGCTTTTTGGAAGCGCAACCCTCATTAGTAATCAAAGTAAAAGCATCCCAATTAACAACGGCTTAAGTATCTATTCTGAGGATAAGATTAAGCTTAATGGAAAATTAAAAACGGAGAACAACTTTAAAATTTATGAGCAAAATATTGAAAATAAATTCGATAAAATAGTGGAGAAAGATGGAACGAAATTAATTATACTTTCTGATTCTGTATCTACTGAATTAATTGATAAAGTTAATGCGTTGGAGTCGAGTCAAAATACAATAATATGTTTTTCAAACCTAAGTTTCTACAAGCAGCTAAATAGTACTCCTAACCTAATTTATTCAGCGAGAAATGGGAAAGGTGAACTTGATTATACAACCCTAGTGCAGCAGTGCTCAGGTCAGTTAGCTTTTAAAGGCGATTTTGTCTCAGAAGATTCAATAATTACAGGAACAAAGACGAAAAAAATAAAGCTGGCGCGAACAGATCCAGCCTTTTGCGGCTTGAGTAAAGATACTCTGCGTCAAATTGACTACGCCGTTCATGGCGCGCTCGGTGGTAGGGCTTTTCCAGGTTGCCAAGTGTTAATAGCAAAAGAAGGCTGTATTATTTACGATAAATCATTTGGTTATCATACCTATGATAAGGTTAAAGCTGTTACTTCTGAGTCACTATACGATTTAGCCTCCTTAACCAAGGTCGTGTCAACCACTATGGTTGGAATGAAGCTGTATGAAATGGATGCATATGGTTTACTGGATAGTTTGGCTGATTATTTACCGGATTCATTAAAAAATCATTTGCGTTATCCAAGCACAATAAGGCATATCACCTTTCAAGAATTGCTAACCCATAAAAGTGGAATGCCTGCAGGTTTCCCTATTATTAAATATATGCGTTATACTTCTTCTGAGATTGGACGTTTTGATCAATATTTTTGTGATGTTGCCGATTCTATGTATACCACAGAAGTTGCCGAAAATTTCTTTTTAGACATTATTTATCAAGATTCAATGTGGTTAAGACTCAATCGAATTTGGTTAGATCCAAGTAAAAATTATAAATACAGTGATGTGAATATGAACACACTTTATTTTTTATTCAGAAGCATCATTCAAAATGACGCGCGAAAATTTGGTTATACTTTACAAGACGGTGACTTGAAAATGCGAAATTTATACGTTGAATTTCTTTACGATAAGTTTTATAAATCATTAGGTATGGAACGAACCAAATATAAACCGTTGGAGCACTTTTCTAAAAATGAGATCGTACCAACAGAAAATGAACGCTTTTGGCGAAAACAATTATTACATGGACATGTTCATGATCCTAATGCTGCACTTTATGGTGGTATTGGAGGTAATGCAGGTATCTTTTCTACAACAAATGATTTAGCTATACTCGGTGAAATGTTATTGCGGAAAGGAACCTATGATGGCGTGCAATACTTAAAACCTGAAACCGTAACCAAATTCACAAGCGTTCAGCCGGGATCTCACCGCGGATTAGGGTGGAATAAACCTTCGTTAAACACTTCAGCTTTTGGTTGTGCTCATTCAGCACCGCAAGAAACTTATGGTCATACGGGGTTTACCGGCACTTGCATTTGGATGGATCCCGTCAATAAAATAACATACGTTTTCTTATCCAATCGCGTTCACCCAACCGTGAATAATCGCATTTACAATTTCGGTATTCGCAGGCGCGCCCATCAATCAGTCTATGATGCTGATTTGTTCTGATTCAATTGTCAATTTGTTGCGCTAGTCGAATAGAGCGGAATTAAATAAAAGGTTCCACCTTAATTCCTTGTCTTAACAACAAAACCTATCAGATCAAACTGCGTTGAAAATTGCCCAAAACGTCAGTTCGAGTCGTTTTAATTAAACGAACAAAGCTCGATTAATTAAAATTGTATCGAGAACAAGTGACTACAAAGATTTCGTTCTTCCACCATCAACTGGAACATTAATTCCGTTAATATAACTTGCGGCCGGGGAAGCTAAAAACGCAATAGCATTTGCTACTTCTTCGGGTTGTGCGATACGTTGCATTGGTGATGCGTTTGACATGTCGTTCAGTATAGCGTCGAATGTTTTACCAGTTTTGGCCGCTTTGTTTTCAATAATAGATTTTAAACGGACCGTATTTGTTGCGCCAGGTAATACATTATTAACTGTAATGTTAAATTGACCCAATTCACCTGCAAGCGTTTTGCTCCAATTGGCAACAGCACCACGAATGGTATTTGAAACACCTAAATTAGGTAACGGTTGTTTTACTGAAGTTGAAATAACATTAATAATTCGCCCGTATCCTGCAGCTTTCATTTTTTCTTTCACACCTTGTACTAAAATATGATTGCAAATTAAATGCTGATTAAAAGCGGCAATAAATTCATCTGTATCGGCCTCATTAATTGGTCCGCCAGCAGGTCCGCCAGTATTATTGATAAGAATTTCAATAGATTTATCTGCTACGTAAGCTGTTAGTCGTTCACGTAATTCTTCTGGTTTTGTAAAGTCCGCTACCAAATAACCGTGTGTTTGTCCCATTGTTGTGTCCAATGTGTCACACGTTGCTTGTAATTTGTCTTCATTACGTGCAATCAAAATGACATTTGCTCCAAGTTGTGAAAGTTCTGTAGCTGTTGCTAATCCAATGCCTTGAGTGCTCCCGCAAACAATGGCTGTTTTACCTGTTAAATCTAAGTTCATCAATAAATTATTTCCGATAAAGTTAGTATATTTGTTAGTTCTTGAAAATGAAAAACTAGAAAAATGAAAAAGCTTCTACTCTTAACTTTTCCAATTTTATTTTTTGCATCCTGTGGTGGTGATGTTGATCCGAATGATGAGGTGCAGATAGATTCGACCCAAACGGCCGAATATTCAATGGAATTTGAAACATTGACTGCAGACAAAACAGGAATTGATTTCTACAATACAATTTCTGAGGATGAAGACTTCAACTTCTTTAATTATGAGTACATCTACAATGGCGGTGGCGTTGCTGTAGGTGATATTAATAATGACGGTTTAACCGATATTTATTTTACTGGAAATCAAGTACAGGATAAATTGTATTTGAATAAAGGGGATATGGTTTTTGAAGACATTACAAGTTCTGCCTTTGATGAAAGTGCGAACATTGGTTGGCATACTGGCGTAAACATGGTCGATTTTAATGCAGATGGTTATTTAGATATATATGTATGTCGTTCTGGAAATCCAGATGATAAAACCTTATTGCAAAACATGCTCTTTATCAATAATCAAGATAATACGTTTACTGAGCGTGCAGCAGAATTTGGTGTGAATGTGCAAAAACGTTCAACACATGCTGCCTTTTTTGATTATGATAACGACGGCGATCTTGATTTATATGTTTTGAATCACCCAATTAAAACACCCGGTGAGAAATTTGTAACCGTACAAGAATTTAAGCGCTTAAAAAAGTATGGTGAGGATGCAGATGTCTTTCTAGAAAACAGAGATGGAATGTATGTTGATGTTTCAAAAGAGGTAGGCATTGAAAACAATTGCTTTGGTTTAGGTTTGGCTGTTGGAGATTTGGATGGAAATGGTTATGCTGACGTTTACGTGTCAAATGATTATCAGGATCCTGATTTTATGTATATGAATAATGGAGATGGGACTTTTTCGCAAGAAATAGGTGAAAGAACTAAGCACATTTCCAATTTTTCAATGGGGAATGATATTGCCGATTTTAATAATGACGGCTTCAATGATATTTTCACAGTTGACATGGCAGCCGAAGATCATGTGCGCTCAAAGCGAAATATGGGCGGAATGAGTACTAAAAACTTTTGGGATCTCGTTTTTGTTGGCTTCCATTACCAATATATGTTTAATGGTTTGCAAATGAACAACGGTGACGGAACTTTTTCGGAAGTTTCTCAACTGGCAGGGGTTTCAAATACGGATTGGAGTTGGGCGCCACTTTTTGCTGACTTCGACAATGATGGTAAACGAGATTTATTTGTAACAAATGGTTATCGTCGTGAGGCGAGAGACAATGATTATACGAGAGATTATGTACAAAAAGAAGCAAATGGCGAAATTGAAAGCTATGAAGATGGTTTGGCCTTAATGCCAACTTCTAAAATCTTTAATTACATATTTAAGAATGATGGAGACATCCACTTTACTAAAAAAACGGAAGACTGGAAATTTGAGAAACCCGTAAATTCAAGCGGTGCAGCCTTTGCAGATTTTGACAATGACGGAGATTTAGATTTAGTAGTCAACAATATGGAGGAAGCTTCATTTATAATGGAGAACAAACTAGAAGGTCCAAATAATTATGTTCGTTTTAATATTGCTGGAGCAGACAAAAACACAAGTGCAATTGGTGCTACGATTAAAATTACAATTGGAGAAGAGATTCAATTTCATGAAATTCAAGTATCACGTGGGTATGAATCATCAGTAGAACGTGTAGTTCATTTTGGAATTGGTGAAAACAAAACAGTGGACAAAATTGAAATTAAATGGATTAATGGTGACGTGATGACGCAAGAAAATATAGCTGCGAATCAAGTCTATAATTTCTCGCCAGCAGATGCAAACGGACTTTATGCAGAGACGACATATTCAAATAGGCACTTTAGAGATATTTCAGATTCACTTTTCGAGTTCTTTCCGAATGAAGTAATGGTGAATGATTTTGAGAGTGAGGTTCTAATGCCACATAAAATGTCACAATTAGGACCATTCATTTCTAAAGGAGATGTGAATGGAGATGGCTTAGAAGATTTTTACGTTTCAGGAGCAGCAGATTTTGCTGGAAGATTGATGCTGCAAACTGCTGATGGTTTTAAAGAAGTTAATGGGCCATGGGCGGCACAAGAAGCGAGAGAAGAACTGGGTTCTGAAATGTTGGACGTTGATAATGACGGCGATTTAGATTTATATGTGGTTTCTGGTGGAAATGAGTATTCTTATAATTCGCCAATGATTCAAGACCAACTCTATATTAATGATGGTAAAGGAAAATTTACAAACGAAACCCAAACACGTCTTCCTAAAATGGAAACATCAGGCCAGCGTATTGCTGTGGCAGATTATGATGCTGATGGAGATATTGACATGTTTGTTGCAGGCAGACAAACCCCTGGTTATTATCCTTTCTCTCCGCGAAGCTTTTTATTGCAGAATAATGGTGAAGGAGTGTTTACGGATGTAGCGCAACAATCAGTTGCGGCTAATGAATCAACAGAAAGCAGAAGTATTATGGGGCCAGGTATGGTGACGGATGCTTTATTTGATGACTTTGATGGGGATAATGATTTAGATTTAATCGTTGTAGGCGAATGGATGCCAATTACTTTTTTCGAAAATACGAACGGTAAATTTAGTGATGTCACTAGTAAATATAATCCGAAAGCAGAAATTGGCTGGTGGTATTCAATTTCCAAAGGAGATTTCAATGGTGATGGGAAGAATGATTACGTAGCAGGTAATGTAGGTGGTAATAATAAGTTTCATCCTACATCAGAAAAACCATTAGAGATCTATTGTCATGATTTTGATGAGAACGGAACCTATGATATTGTATTGGCAAAATATCAAAACAATATCTGTTACCCGGTAAGAGGGAGACAATGTACATCTGAACAAATGCCTTTTATAACAGATAAATTCCCAACGTATAATGAGTTTGCTACGGCTGATGTTGAAAATATATATGGAAAGAATGCATTGGATGACGCACTTCACTATTCAGCAACGAATTTTCATTCAGTTATTTTATTGAGCGATAAAAACAATTATACCATAGAAGATTTGCCCGTTTATTCGCAGTTAGGACCTGTCAATAAATCGATCATCATGGATGTGAATAAAGATGGGAATATGGATTTGGTCACTGTAGGGAATAATTATTCGACAGAAGTAGAGACAATTAGATATGATGGAGGACGTGGAGCAGTGCTATTGGGAGATGGAAAAGGGAACTTTCAACAGCTTTCTCCATTAGAGTCAGGATTTTTCGAATCAGAAGATTGTAAGGACATGACACTCATCAATTTCGGTGGGGATCAATTGATAATAACTGTGTCCAATCGTGCTAAACCTAAAACGTTTATGGTGAACTAATCTCATTTAGTGATTTTATAAAAAAAAGATGACACACTTTTTTTTAATATAATTTGATTAATCAATCATGTTTTAGTACATTAGCGAAATTAAATCTATAATTAATAATTTAAAAACTAGTTATGAAAAAAATTGACTTAATGCTAATGCTGCTCTTTTTTACAGCATTTGCGAATGTCTCTTTCGGTCAAGCGGTGGGTCTATACCCAGGCGGATTGACATGCGAGGAGGCAGTGCCTATTGTCACTGGACAAGGGTATTTAACACCAAACGACGGGATTCATCCTGCTCCGACGGACGTCACTCATGATCATTGGTATTCATTTGTTGCACCATGCGACGGTGAATTAGAGATTACAACTCAGCCATATACTACAACCTTAGCGGCTGACAAACGTATTCACTCTGGTGTTTGTGGAAGTTTAACGCTTGAGCGTTCTTCAGTATGGAATGATTATAGTACTAATATTGGTGCTACAGGAGTTGACCTTACGGCAGGTGAAACTTATTATTTCGAAATTAATGATGCATGGCAAGCAGGCGGAAATGGAGCACAGTTTGATGTGAACTATGAAAATCCTGATTGTCCTCAACCTACAAGTTTAGCTTCTTTCGCTACATCTTATGACGAAGCAATTATTGCTTGGTTTGCTGGTGGTGGTGAAACTGAATGGACTGTATGTTACGGACCAACTGGTTTTGATCCTTCAATTGAAGGAACTGTAATTTTAGTTTCTGGTTCGCCATCTACTACAATTTCTGGTTTATCTGAATTAACTTGTTATGACTTTTACGTTCAAGCCAACTGTGGTGGTGGAGAAGTAAGTTGTTTCAAATCAGGACCAAACACATTTTGTACGCCGGCTATTTGTCCAGCACCAATCAATCCTGACGAGTCTTATGTAACTTCGGATACAGTGACTGCAGAATGGGATGCTGGTGATATTGAAACTGCTTGGGATATCGAGTGGGGAGCTGAAGGATTTGTTTTAGGAGATGGAACATTCATTGATGGATCACCATTTGATTCTGAAATTTTTGAACCACTTGAGGCTGGTACTTGTTACGATTGGTACGTAAGAGCTGAGTGTATTGTTGATTTAGGAGACGGACCAATTACTGTTCACTCTTTATGGGTTGGACCAAATGAGGTTTGTACTGATAATATCTGTTTAGATCCATCTGATGGAACTATGGTTGCTTCTGGTGGTTTAAACGCTACTTTAGGATGGACTGAAAACAATGACCCTGCTGCTACTGAATGGAATATTCAATATGGTGAACCTGGATTCTCTCTAGGAACTGGAGTAACTGTTACTAATATCCCTACTAATCCTTATACATTAGGTGGATTAACTCCAGCTACTGATTATTGTTATTATGTACAGGCTGTATGTGGTGATGGACCAGATTCTTTATCTAACTGGGCTGGACCTTATTGCTTTACAACTGAGACTTTCTGTCCTGCTCCATCTGCATTATATGCAACTGGAACTTCAGGAACTGAAGCTACTTTAGCTTGGGAACTTGGTGATTCAGAAGATATGTGGGAAGTAAGTTGGGGTGTCGGTTTAGATGATCCTGAAGCTGGAACTATCGAGGATGCTGCTGTATTCCCTGGTATCTCTTTAACTGGATTAACTCCAGGTGAAACTTATTGCTACTATGTAAGAGCTAATTGTGGTATGGATGCAGATTCTTCATCTGTATGGGTTGGACCGTTCTGTTGGACACAACCTGCACTTTGTGCTACACCATTTGCTGTTAACGTAATTAACATTACTAATACTGCAGCTCATGTAAACTTCG
This sequence comes from Crocinitomix sp., assembly GCA_047623705.1. Taxonomy (GTDB): domain Bacteria; phylum Bacteroidota; class Bacteroidia; order Flavobacteriales_D; family Crocinitomicaceae; genus Crocinitomix. The sequence goes on along the minus strand of JBLHOW010000016.1, from coordinate 29,673 downwards.
CATCTACTGATGCTGAAACGTTTGATGTTGAATGGGGATTACCTTGTTTCGAACTTGGAGCAGGTGTTGGTGCTGAAACTGGCATAACTGAAGCTCCTTATTATATGACTGGTTTAGATCACACTACTCCATATTGGGTTCAAGTAAGAGCTATATGTGGTGTTGATTCTGTTTCTGAATGGTCTGCTCCAGTATTATTTGGAACTGACATTGCAAATGACAGCCCATGTGACGCAATTGAGTTGACTCTTGACGGTCCTGCTCAACTAAGACACAACTTTGGTGCAAGCATTGAAGCAGGTGAGACTACAATTGTACCTCCAGCTGCTGATTGTTATAGCGCTGATGGATGGTGTGCTGGGGACGGTGTTGATAGAACTGTATGGTTCAAATTCGAAGCTCCTGCATCTGGACAAGTTGTCTTAAGCACTTATGATGAAAGTACTTGTATGACTAACGGATTTACTGAAGTTGGAATTTACTCTACTGGAGATTGTGGAATTATCACAAACTTTGTACCTGAGTATGCTAACACTTTAGCTCCTGAAACTGATGGTGCTGATGCACCTTATGGTTCTGAAATCGTTGCTTGTGGATTAACGCCTGGTACTACGTACTATGTAATGGTTAACCCTGTTGCTTACATTCAAACTGAAGTTCACTTTAGCATCTCTTTATCTTCTGTTGAAGAAGTAGCTGCTGGATTAGGATTAAGCCCAACTATTTGTGCTGGTTCTACATATGACCTATTTGATGCTATCGCAGGATACACAACTGAAGGTGGAACATGGTATAACCCAACTGTAGCTGATGGTAATGAATTACCTAACTTAGTTGGATTCCCTGATTCTCCAGGTTCATTTGATTTATTCTACGTTGTTTCTAACGGATGTGATGCTGATACTGTAATGACTGTTGTTACTACTGTTGAAGGTGTTGATGCTGGTGATGATGGATTCTATACTACTTGTAATGATTACGATATTGTCTTATCTGACCACATTGTTGGTTCTTATGATGGTGGTGGTCTTTGGGAGTACGACGGAGTTGATCCTGATGTAGCTCTTGCAGGTGGATTATTTATTCCTCTTGGAATGGACGCTGGAATTTACAAATTCAACTACACTGTAACTAGTGAGTATTGTCCAACTGATACAGTAGTAATTACTGTAGTATTAGTTGATTGTACTGAGTTAACAGAAGAAGCTGAAAACGCTTTAGTTGTTTATCCTAACCCAGTTGTTGATGTATTGACTGTTCAAAACATCTCAATTGAAGGTAACGCAGTAATCGAAGTATTAGATATTGAAGGAAGAGTAATTATCTCTAACCAAGTAGCTAATGTTTTCGGAAACTACGAAATCGACATGAGTACTATCGAAAGCGGAGTTTACTTCGTGAAAGTTACAGCTGAAGACACTGTCCAAAAGGTCAGAGTTGTAAAGCAGTAATACGATAAAAATATATTTTAAGGAAGGGGAGCTCAATGAGCTCCCCTTTTTTTTGTGCCTTATTTTTTGATTTGAAGCGGAGAATAAACTGTGGACCTAGGTCAAGAATTGAGGGCTTAGAGAAAAAATGAATCTCGCTTAGCAACAAGGAACACCTAATGTCAAAGTCATTCGTCAGCCGACGGAGGTTCAATTTCCAAATCGAGAGCCTTAAACTAACGACCATATAATGTACTCTGTTGGGTATTGGACATACGTTGTCTTTATCCTTTACTTCGAAATTCAACAATCGTTAATCGCACTGATTTTTAAAAAGGACTGATTCGAAGAAATTCGAATATCTAATTGACTTTAAATTTCCGCTTACTTTCGCGACTGAATGATTGGAAATATTCCTTACTTTTTATTCAGATATATGCTTAGTCCCGAACTATTAGACTTAATCCTAAATTGAGATCTATAAATCTTCAACCATTTATCATTATGAAATAGCCAAACTAATTCTTAAATTAGTTGGCGCATCTATTTCTATATTAAAACAGATGCTTCATCTTTTAAATAATAACACGCGTATGGCAATTGCAGCACCATTCAATTTGAATCAATGGATCGAGGATAATAAGGATTTATTAAAACCACCGGTATCAAACAAAAATTTATATGTTGAATCTGGAGATTATATTGTAATGATTGTGGGTGGTCCAAATGCGCGAAAGGATTTTCACTATAACGAAACGGAAGAACTCTTTTACCAATTGCAAGGTGACATTGTAGTAACCATTCAAGAAGACGGAAAAGCGCGCAAAGTTGATATCAAAGCAGGGGATATGTTCTTATTACCAGCTAATGTTCCACATAACCCTGTAAGACCTGCGAATTCTGTTGGATTGGTAATTGAGCGTGTTCGAAAGGGAACGGGCCTTAAAGACGGCTTAATGTGGTTCTGTGACAATTGTAACAATAAGTTACATGACACACGGTTCGAATTGCAAAACGTTGAAAAGGATTTTCAACCACGCTTTCGTGAATTCTACAATTCCGAAAAATTGCGCACATGTTCTAAATGTAAGCACGTAATGGAAATTGATCTGCGTTTTGTAGATTAGCCAATTTCAATAATTTCTTCTTTCATCCATTTCTTACAAACGCTTTTGGCGAAGTATCCGTTATCTGTATAGCAGCTGATTTGCTGTCAATAAACTTATCGGACGCTTTCAATTGATTTTATCAGTTGAAGCTAATAAATCCATCTATGAAAAAAGCGTTCTTACTAATTCTGTTTTACGGAACATTCACTGGATATACACAACGGTTTAATGAAGTTTGTCCCTCTAACACGACCGTTTTCGATCATTTAATAGAGGGGTTTACAGATTGGATTGAATTTAAGAATACCGGTGAAGGTACCTTGAATATGGAAGGTTGGTTATTGACTAATAATATGGCATTTCCAGAAATGTGGACTTTTCCATCTATCGAAATTATTGAAAATGGGTATTTCGTATTACCTGCAAGCGAGGGTTCTGAGAACTCTGAAACGTTTCCCTATTCCTTATCTAAAAATGGAGGGATGCTTTATTTATTGAATCCTTTTGGGATTGTTGTAGATTCAATCGTTCGACCAACATTGCGCGTAAACAATTCTTATGGAAAGGTTGGGGATCATTGGTTCTTTTTTGAAACGCCAACACCAGCGGAAACAAATAACGTATCAATAGGTTATAATGGCTATGCAAAATTGCCAACCGTTAATCGAATTTCGGGTGTTTATTCAAAAGGGACGAACATTGTAATACGTGCAGCGGAATCTGAATCGATTTATTATTCTTTAAACGGCACCAATCCAATTATAGGTTCCTTATACACCGCGCCGTTTGTTTTAAATAAGACAATTTACATTAAGGCAATTGGTTCTGGAGATTCCTTAATCAACTCGCGGCCAATTGAAAGAACTTATTTTACTGATGTATCTCATAAGCTTCCTGTTGTTAACCTTACGATTGATAGTTTGGAGTTATTTGACGAATTATTTGGGATTTATGTTGAAGGACCTGATGCGGACGATACGTTTCCATTTTCTGGAGCCAATTTTTGGGATAACAAAGAAATACATGCTTTTTACGAATACTTCGACGAGGATATGAGGCTTGTTGAGTCGTTGGATTGTGACATTAAAATTCACGGTGGATCAGGATCTCGCACCAGAGCCATGAAATCATTCCAACTTCAGGCAAAAGATTCTTATGATCAGTCTGAATTTAAACACTATTATTTTGACGAAAAACCGGTCAATCGATTCAAGCGGCTAGTATTGCGCAATTCCGGCAATGATTTTTGTGGATCTTGTTTGAAGGATGGAACATTACATAAATACTTTATTGAGTCAGGATTGAATGTTGATTTGCTCGGCTTTCGTCCCGTTGTTTTGTATTTAAATGGGAACTATTGGGGAATCCATAATATGCGGGAAAAAGTTGGAAGGTATTATTTAGAATCGAATTATGGAGTCGATCCAGATTCTGTCAATTTATTAGAAAGAGAATCTTTAAATGTTGTGACAGGTGAGGCCACTGATTTTATTGCTTTAAAAAATTATGCCATAGCATCTGATCTGGCTATCGAATCACATTATAATTGGGTCGCTGATCGTTTAGATATTAATTCATTCGTTGATTATTTTATCATTGAATTATATTCTAATAATCGCGATTGGCCTAATAATAACTTGAAAGTTTGGAATGCTCCAAGTCATCCAAAGTGGCGATATATTTGTTATGATTTGGATGCTACATTTAATTATTTGGGTTCGGATTCGGAGGACATTAACAGCTTGGCCTTCTTATTAAATAATTTGAGTGAATCGAATCCCCATGTTGCCTTATTAGTCGCATTATTGGAGAATGAAAACTTTAAAAATTATTTTATAAATCGTTATACGGATCTGCTTAATACTGTTTTTAGAGCAGAAAGAATGAATAACAGATATACAGGTGAAATGGAGTTGGTCAGTTCTGATATGACCAGACATTATGAAAAATGGTGTGGCCCAATAACTCAATGGCATGAAAGATTTAATGGTATTAGGGGTTTTTTGAATTCGAGGGTTGATATTGTAAGGGAAGAACTTTCAGAAGTCTTTGAATTACCAGAAGCAGTTGATGTGGTATTTAATGTGTTTCCATCTGGTGCTGGCAAAGTAACGGTTAATACAATTGAATTGGATAGATGTCCTCAACGGTATTTTTATTATCCAGGTAATGAAATCACTGTATCAGTAGAACCTGTGGAAGGCGCCGTTTTTAAATATTGGGAAAATACAGCGACGGGAGAATTTTATTATTCTGCATCAATAACATATGATCCAACTTTTGGAGATCGTTTAGTGGCTGTGTTTAGTTCGAATGATCAACTGTTCAACCTTAGCGTATCTCCAAATCCAACAAATATTAGTACACGTTTAAACTTTTCGCTACCAAGAACTACCGATACAGAAATTCATATTACAACACCTGATGGTAGAACAATTGCTGAGATTAAAAAGTACAAAAAACTTAACAAAGGAACCCATTGGGTAAATCTAGACATGAGTGACTTTCCTAGCGGTATATATTACATTTCTTTGGTTACAGATTATGGGGTAGAATCTATAATGGCCCAGAAAATTTAGGAGAAATAATTGTTTTTTCTCTCATAAATAAGTTGGAGACGTAACGAAAAAAAGAATCTCAGTTGTATTTTCATGCAATATCATGCGTTTAGCTTCGTAGCATTGAATCTGCTGATTTTCTTAAGTGGTCAGGAATGTTTTTGCCAGAATAATACCAATGATCAAGGTGTGCAGCTTTCCATTCAGCAATCTAATCAGGGTTCTATTATATGCTTTGATCCTTGCGCTGCCGATAATGTAATAAAAGTTAGCATTAAAAATGTGAGTGATTCAACAGTCCAATTTTATAAAACAAATAATTGTTGGGGTTATGCTACCTTCTCATTTGAAATAGAAACAGAGGATACAATCTTTAATATCAAAAGAGCGCATAGGTTATGGTGGAGATGTGTTCCTGAGGTTTTGAGCATTGCTCCAAATGATTCAGTCTTGCTAACATTTCAATTGATTGATTCAACCTGTATGAATTCAACTATTCGCTTTAAAAAATGGAGTGGACTACCAGTGGATGTCCGGTCAACTGCATTTCTCAAAGTCATTTATAATCCACCGAATTCTGAAATAAGGAAGCAACATGGGCGGCTATTTAACCAAGAAAGAGATTATAGAAATGGAACTTACCGTGATGCGGATACGACATATTTAAAAGTTGAGCAAAATATTGATTCAGTTCCGCTTAGTAATGAAATTTTAGAGACTAGTTCAAATGGTAACTGGGTTTATAATAAGCAAATAAAGTCAGAATCAATTCGTATTCAACTGAAGTAAGGATTATTTCAACAATACTACATGCCCTCTTAATTCATGGGCGATACCTTTCAGATCGGTATAAACAATTTGCCAAACATAAACATCATCTGTCACCAACGCATTATTGTAACTGCCGTCCCAATAATCGTCTAAGTTTTCCATGGTGTAAATGAGTTCACCCCAACGGTTAAAGATGAGCATTTCAAATTCATCAATATTATGAGCTATTGCTCTAAATACATTATTAAAACTGTCTCCATCTGGAGTAAAGGCGTTTGGTACATAAATGAGTGGATCAAAATATACAGGAACAACGGCATAGTTTGTACAGCCGTTCAAATCAGTAACAGTTGCAGTATAAAATGTTTCTACTTCTGGCCAAACAATTGTTGTAGCACAGGTTTGACAGGCAATATTATAAGGTGGTGTCCAAACAATTGATCCTTCGGCATCAGCCCAAATGGTAATTGTATCGCCAGCAATTGGATAAACTGCGGGTGAAACTGTAATAGCTGGTGGATCATAGAGTTCTACAAACACAGAAGCTGAATCAACACAACCATAATCATCTGAAACGTAAACCCAATAGGTCATGTCATGTGGTGGAGTTGATACTGTTGACGAAGTGTTGGTGCTTGATAAATAAGCGCCAGGATACCATTGATAATATTCTCCGCCAGTTGCCCATAAAAATGCAGAATCTCCAGGGCAAATTAAAGTGTCTGGTGACGCCTCTGCATCAATTACAATCACATAAACTTTTACAGTGTCGTATGAAGATCCACATGCATTTGTGAAAGTCACAGAATAATCTGTATTGACATCTGGATAAACGTAAGGATTATAGATCGTAGGATCACTAATATTGTAATCAGGAGTCCATAAATAATCTGTTGCGCCCCCTGCTGTGATTCGAATACTATCACCTCTACAAATACTCACTTCATCAATTAAATTAGGGTAAGGCACATCATGATCGACATGTACTTTAATCGTGTCTTGAATCAGACAACCTTCTTCCGTTAAAATATCTACTGTATAATAAGTCGTTAAAGGAGGGGATGCCGTTGGATTCGCTATTGTTGGATCATCTAAGTCTTCGGGAGGCGCCCATAAATAGGTGTCCCCACCTGATGCTGTAAGCAAGGCCTCCCCGCCAACACAAATTGCTGTGTCTAGGCCGGATGATGTTGCTACATCAAACACATAAACGGTTACGGTTAGTTCTGTGGTTCCGCAAACACTTTCAATGGTAACGGTAAATGTCGTTTCTTCTGTAATTGTGGCAATTGGATCTGCGCTTGAAGGATCGTCCAATACATCTGCAGGTCCCCAAGTGTATGAATCTCCGCCAATAGCAAAAAGTTGAACAGATGTCCCGGGGCAAATCGTGTCAGTTAATGTACCTGCTTCTCCTTCAAATAATTGGATTTCAACTTCGATATATGCAGTGTCGGGTTCATAACATCCTGCTGCATCTGATACAATTAATGTTACAATATAAATGCCTGGTTCGGTATAAAAGTAAGAAGGTTCAAAATCAGTAGAGGTTCCTATGTCATCACCAAAGTCCCAAAAGTAGGTGTCGCCATATTCACTATCATTTTCAAATAATACTGGATCGGGAATACAAATAATCGGAGCGCCAGTACCTAGCACAGCATCTATTTGTGCTAATTCAAATTGGAAAACAGCCATATTACATCTGTCGCCGGCGCCATTAACTTCTGAATAAGCACCAGGTGTTGCTGGCCATTCAACAGATCCGCATGCAGCGCAAACCGCGTGGTAAATTGTACCTGATTTATCAAAACGACTTGTTCCACCGTCTACATGGTCTCCACCTGAATCAGCATTCCCCATAAATGTGGCATATTTTAATCCTGCCATATCCGCAGTGAAAACTGCTAAATAAAAGTTGTTACCACTCGTCGCATCCTGATAAGCGTCTGGTGTAACGGGGAATCCAGAAGTTGTACTTCCATCAGCAATATTGGTACTTCCTCCCCATCCTGCAATATAAATTTCATAACAATCACTCACCAAAAAAGCGGTAGGTGAAATTTCTGCAACGCCAGAACTCGCACCAAAAACTGATGACCATTCGGTAGTACCTAAATCATTCGATATTTTATGAATGAATTGCCCACTGTTTGCATTAATATAATTGACGCCATCTGTTTGATAACTTCCACTTGACTGACCATAGACATAAACAAATTCGTCAATATCTAACTCAACAGAGTAAGCTTGATCATAATCATTTGTTCCAAGATATGTTGCTTCTGGGGTGTATGCTGGTGCAGTAAATTTCATCAAATACCCATCCACAATTCCGCCTTGATACGTTGGGTGAATATTACCCGCGGTATTTGGAAAATCAGTACTCGTTGTTCCTCCAACTGTGAAAATATCTCCAGAAGGAGAAACTTTAACCGAATTACCAGCTTCAGCACCAGACCCACCAATATATGTACTCCACAATAAGTTAGATAAATCAGGATTAAACTTTGCCACAATAGCATCTTTACCTCCACTCAAGGTTGCATCAAATCCTCCTACTATTGGAAAATCCGTTGAAGTTGTAGTTGATGTAATGTATACATTTGATGCCGCATCTAAATAGACCTCACCACGCAATTGATCGCCGTAGTTATAAACTTCAGCACCAGATCGAGAGATTCCGTCAAAATCGGATCCACCTAAAAATGTTCCACCTAGTATTGCATTTCCACCTTCAGAAATTTTTAGTACAAAAATATCAGCTCCTTCGGTGAACCGAATGCCATCTATAATTACAGTAGGCCCGCCACCGCCAAGATTATTGATCGGTTGATATGCAGATCCTCCTACAGGGAAATCTGCAGATGCAGTAGCACCCATTATATATAGGTCGTTATTTTCATCTACGATTAAACTGTGCGGTGTTTCACTGTGGATTCCGCCAATATAGGTTGAGAAAATAAGTGAACTTCCGTCATTTGTGAATTTTGTAATTCCTAAATCTACCGTAGTATTAAAAGCTTCGCCAGATGGATTATAGTTGCCATCAATCACGCCAGGCGTTGTTGGGTAACCCGAGCCAAACACAATTCCGCCTCCAATCATTTTGCCATCAAGATCTGGACAAGCTGTCATTCCCCAATTGTCGGCCGTTGAACCAGTAAAAGTAGAGAAAGTTAATTCCGGATCAATAATCAATGCTTTTGTTGAATCATATCCTTCAGGAAAGATGAAATGCATTTTATTTCCAGAAATGGCATATTCACAGGCTACTTGAAATTTTAAAGCGCCAGATTGCTGATAGGCGAAAGGCTTCTCTTCTGTGATAATTCCTAATGTTGTTGTTATGACCAAAGCACCATCTTCAATGGCAAGGTTATCTTGACCTTCGTACAAGACTTCAAAATCTGACGGATTACCGCCTGGAGTAACTACAACATCATATTTTAATGTGGCGTTGGCTTCATAAACTCTTACGTCAATTGCTTCATAAAGTGAAAGGTACCGCACTTCGTTAAAGGCATGACTATTTTTAACCCACTTAGTAGTGTCATTCCCTAAAAAATAATTCTCGTAAAAAGGGGAAGGGGCAAGCTCTCCAAAAGAAGGGACGTTGGCGCCAATAAATGTTGTTTTAACGACATGACTTTTCCCAGTGAATTCCATTTCCAAATCATCATGATCGTGTCCATGGTCATATTCAGAGCCAAAAGTGTTAAGATAATAGGTGAATCCCTTTTCTTCCAGTAGCATTTCACCACCAGGAATTCCAATTTTGTACTCTATATTTTCGTGCCACTGTCCTCTATTTGGACGAATCCAAATCTCATCTTGAGCAAAAAGCCCAAAAACGCTGAGAAAAGTGAACAGGAAGAGTACTATTTTATTCATAATTTGACATCAAGTCGAACCATTAGGGGTTTATACCTACTCCACAACCAACAAAAACCATACCCATTCAATAAAAAGATAGTTAAGGTCTAGCTTTAAATTTACTAAAAATCAATCACTTAACAATGATTAATCGTGTATACGGTAGTTATCGTTTATTGTTTAGTTACTATAAGACGTATGCTAACCTAAAATAGTTTACTGGAGGGGATCTTTTTTTTCAAAGATTATTGGAAAGCAAAAATTTGATTTTCAGAAGGTTGGAATTATTGCGCACGCATTTGGATAAGATTAATAATCTTCCTCGCTTGCAATGTTCCCTTCCTCGTCGTAAAAGGTCCAATGACCAACTTGTTTATCGTTAGCATATTCGCCTAAGTAACGGACCTTTCCTGTTGGGTAAAATGTAATTGAATGGCCATGCTTATTGCCGTGCGTATAATTAGATTCACTCCACTTTATACCCGTTTCATAGTAGGAAACCCAAAGACCATGACGTTCTTGATTGTCGTCGTAATTGCCTTCAATTTTTAATTCACCAGTTGCGTGAAACTCCTGATAATCCTTGTCAGAGGTTAATGAGTTAACTTCCTCAGGAACCACAAACGTTTCTACTTCCGTCGGAATAATGTTGTCTGTTGTAGGTGTTTCTATGATCGAATCTTGATTCGTAATGTCTGAATTTACTTCAGCAGCGTCATTTGAACATCCCATAAGGATGAATGTTCCAACCAGAATTGTGTAAAAGGAATTTTTCATTACATTTTATTTATCTCGATAAACAGTATATTCAACAAGCCCAATCAATGCTTTTTTCGCGTCAGAATCAGCCAAATCATCCAATAAGAGCAAGGCTTCCTCTTTCAACTCAATCATACGATCGTAAGCGTATTTTACACCACCAGATTCAACAACATGTTGAATAGCAATTTTCACTTTCTTAGGTTCTTCGTTGTGATTTTTAACAATATTAATAAGTGTTTTTTTCACTGCCGAACTGCCATTGTTAAGTGCGTAGATTAATGGAAGTGTCATTTTACGTTCGCGAATATCATTTCCCGTTGGTTTACCTATTTTCTCGCTGTCGCCATAATCAAAAATATCATCTTTAATTTGGAAAGCCATACCAACTAATTCACCAAATTTTTTCATCTTTTCAATTAACGCTTCGTCCGAACTTACAGAAGCAGCGCCTGCAGCGCAACATGATGCAATTAAAGAAGCTGTTTTTTGCCGAATAATGTCATAATAGACAGCCTCCGTAATATCTAACCTACGTGCCTTTTCAATTTGTAATAATTCTCCTTCAGCCATTGCTTTAACAGCGTCTGAAACAATTTTTAAAAGGGTGAATTGTGAAGTTTTAACCGAAACCAATAAACCTTGCGCTAACAAGTAATCTCCAACTAAAACCGCAATTTTGTTTTTCCATAAGGCATTAACCGAAAAAACACCTCTGCGTTCATTGGCATCATCCACAACATCATCATGTACTAGCGAAGCGGTATGTGAAAGTTCAATTAAGGAAGCAGCTGTATAACTAGCCTCTTCAACCTCACCATTAATTGCTTTGGCAGTTAAAAACACGAACATGGGACGCATTTGTTTCCCTTTTCGTTTAATAATATAATGCGTGATTTTGTCTAAAAGTGCCACGTCAGACTTCATGGATTCTTTGAATTTTACTTCAAATGTGGCCATCTCTTCAGAGACATTCGCTTTTATTTCTTTGACAGTGAACATTTGTACAAAGATACGTTAGAAGTATTATATAAGAGTGAATTTTTCACTAAATCGAGGTATTATTATTCATGTCTGAGGCTTGAATTATGTCAATCCATTCGGTAACGGTATGCGCATTTTTTAAGTCGTATGTTCCAATTTTTTCGCGACGCAATGAAGACAAGTGACCGCCATTATTTAACTGCTTTCCTAAATCAAACGCAATACTTCTAATATAAGTGCCTTTGGAACAAGTAATATCGAAATGCACAAGGGGTAATTTAATCTCAGTTAAATCAAAGCTATGAATCGTTATTTCTTTCGGTTCAAGTATAACCTCTTTGCCTGCTCTTGCCAAATCATAGGCCTTTTGTCCTTTTACTTTTTTTGCAGAAAAGATCGGAGGGTATTGCGCATAAACACCAATCATTTTTTGAACTTCTGTTTGAATAGCTTGTTCCGTTATGTTCTCTAAGGTGAAAGTATTGTCAATTTCTGTTTCTAAATCATAGGATGGCGTGGTTGCTCCAAGTGTAATAGTACCCGTATAATTTTTCTCCAATCCCATAAAGGATTCAATTTCCTTTGTTTTTTTGCCCGTACAAAGTATTAATAAACCATCAGCCAATGGATCTAGTGTTCCCGCATGACCTACTTTAATTTTTTTGATGCCTAATTTTTGCTTCATTTCATAACGCAGTTTGTTAACAACGTCAAATGAAGTCCAGTGAAGTGGTTTGTGTACCAATAAAACTTCACCTGCTTGAAAATCGTAGGTTCTATCCATTTATTAAGGCATAGCTCACGGCAATAATACCTACCGCAAAGCAGTAAAGTGAGAAATATTTTAATTGTGCTTTTTTAACAATTGCAATCATCCATTTACAGGCAAAAAGCCCAGTAACAAATGCGCATATAAATCCAATAAATAAAGCTAAGAAGTTGGGGCCTTCCAAGGGCCTAACCATTCCGTAATCATGTGCTAAAATCTCTTCTATTCGCTCAGTTGGGATTCCAGAATTTTCTAAATCTACTATGTATTCAGCTTCAATTGTTTCGGTTTCAGTTCCACCGTCCAATTTTACTTCTGACCATTTTAACTCCTTGTTAAAAACGGCATTAAAAGCCAATTTCGTGTCAATAAGCGTAAATAATTCGGCCTCATGTAATTCATCAACTATAATTAGAGTGCGATCAGCTTCTTTCGTGTTTTCTAAGTCACGATTCTCTAAAAAATCTTTCGTGTCGAAAAGAATAGCGCCAAAGATTAATGGAACTACCATTAAAAATGAAAATTTAGCAGCTTTTTCTCTATCCACGCCCAATAAAACAGATGTTGATATAGTTGCGCCTGAACGAGAAATACCTGGTATAATCGCAATCGCTTGCGAAAGTCCAATAATAACCGCATGTCCAAATCCAACTTCTTTTTCTGTCTTCTTTGCGCGGTCGGCTAAGAATAATAAAATTCCCGTCAATATTAACATGAAACCAACTAAGGTAATTGCTCCGCCAAATAATGATTCAATTTCGGATTTGAAAACAACACCTACTATGGCTGCTGGGATCATTGAAACAATAATTTTTAAAGAAAATTTAAGTTCATCATTCCATTTAAAAGCGAATAGACCTTTAAATATTTGTGCAATTTCTTTGCGGAAGATAACAACAGTGCTTAATGCCGTAGCGAAATGTAAAACAACTGTGAGTAGCATGCTTTCTTTGCCCACCGAATCTTCACCAAAAATGGCTTTAACCAATTCAATGTGGCCACTACTACTAACAGGAAGAAATTCTGTGAGACCTTGGACAATGCCAAGAATAATTACTTCAAATAAGTCCATTTAAACCTACTTGACTATGTTCTTTTTCATGATGCCATAAATTACAACAACATATCCTAAAATCACTAGAATGGGTGCCAACGTAATTCTTCTATGACTAAAAAGCTCCGCTTCATTAAATTGAGTCGGGTCTTCTGAACCACCACCAATCATTAAAAAGAACCCAATTAATGAGAGTACAAATCCACCAACAATTAACATGTAATTTTGGGATCCAAAAACAAATTTACTTTTTTCGTTCATAAGGCAAGCTTTAACAGAAGTTCAAATTTAATTAATATAATTCATCTAAGTTCAATCGCAGGTATTTTCTCAATGCGAAATAAGTAGATGTTAGTGTGATTAATATTCCAAATAAGATGATACCGCCTAATACAAAAAAGAAAAGTTTCAGGTCGGTCATATCTAAAATCATTGGATAATAGTGGCTTCCAAATTGAATTAACCCAAGTATCATGGTGCCTGCAATTATACCAGAAATGAATCCTTGTCCAATGGCGCTCCAGAAAAAAGGGCGGCGAATGAAACGAGGTGTAGCTCCAACTAACTGCATGGTTTTTATTAAAAAACGTTTCGAAAATAAGGCCAATCGAATGGTGTTATTAATCATTCCAATTGCTATAAATAGTAACATGCAAGCAATTATCAAAGTTAAATAGACCCATTTCTGAAGGCGTTGATTGACATTCGTAAAGATTTCATCCCGATATGAAACCTCCAATAACCTTCCGTCATATTCTTGCATCAAATCATTTTCAATCCAAGTCATGCTATCCCTATAAAAATATTCTTTCTTCAAGGTCATAATGACAGATTGCTCTAAAGGATTTTCGTTGTCGATAACATTTAGAGCGGTATCACTAGCGCCCATTTCTCTTTTGTAAATTTCCCAAGCTTCGTCCGAAGAACGATATAAGGCACCGCTGGCATATATTTTATTGGCGATTTCTTCTTCAATCAAGCCTAATTCAAGAGTGTTAACAGAGTTGTCGAAGAATAAATCAATTTCAAATGACTCGATTTTATCATTTTTAAGGTTGTTTAATCCTAAAACAAACCATGAAACTTGGCCTATAATAAAGAGTACCATTACAATCCCAACAATCGTTGAAACATAGGCCGTGCGCAGTCCTTTTCTGCCTTTTCCACTTACTTTACTCATAGTAGGGCTAAAAGTAGGTATAATATTTATTAGAATTAATAAATCAGATAATGAAGCATTCTTTTTTAAGAAATATTTACATTTGCATGTCTAAACAAATAAATGTTAATAAAATGAAAAAAGTAATAATATTAGGATTGTTCGCAATGCCATTTTTCTTCGCTTCTTGCGGAGGAGGTGAAGCTGAAGGTGATACAACGGATTCGGATTCAACTGCAACAGTTGAAGAAGTAATACCAACTACACATCAGAGTTATTCAATTGATACGGCTTCAACAGTCATTAATTGGATGAATTATGATGGAGAAGAAGTAAGTCATCAAGGTGCTGTGAAGGCGCTTGAAGGAAACTTTGAAGTTGCAACTACTGGTGATGAATTAGCTGTTTCAGCTGGATATATCCTTGTAGACCTTAATTCAATCACTGAATCTGAAGGAAGTGATAAATTAATAGGTCATCTTATGGCTCCGGATTTCTTTGATGTAAACCAATTCGCAACTACTGAGTTTGTATTCAATAGTTTTGAAGATGGAATGATGTCTGGAAGTCTTACTGTTTTAGGTAAAGAGGTTGAAGTATCAGCACCTGTATCAATTTCAGCTGATGAAAATGGTGCAACGCTTGAGTTAGGAGAATTCGCGGTTGACTTCGCAGCTTTCGAAATGCCTTTCTTTGTAAGAGAAAAAGAAGAAGCTCCAGAAGGAGAATGGCATAATTCAAGTATCGGATTCACTGCTACAGTTAATGGAGTAAAGCTTTAGTCTTTAAATTAACAATTGAAAATAAAAAACCCGTCAGCCTCAGGCTGACGGGTTTTTTTATTTCTCTAAATACTTCATTCAAAACAAGTCATATAAAATACTTGATCTAATAGCGAAGCGGTCTAACATCTTACTATAATGTCCCTCTTTTCGCTTGTTCTCTTTCAATAGATTCAAATAAGGCTTTAAAATTACCTGCACCAAACCCTCTTGCTCCCATTCGTTGAATGATTTCAAAAAACAATGTTGGTCTATCTTCCAATGGTTTCGTAAATATTTGTAATAAATATCCTTCTTCATCCGCATCTATCATAATACCTAGGCTGCGTAATTTTTCAATATCCTCAGCTAATTCATGATCATGATCACGTAATCTTTGTGGAACTGCTTTATAATAAGACTCCGGAGGAGTAGATAAAAATTCAATTCCTCTTGCACGTAATTTTGAAACGGTTGTAATAATATCATCCGTTGCAACAGCGATATGTTGTACGCCAGGTCCTTCGTAAAAATCTAAATACTCTTCAATTTGCGATTTTTTCTTTCCTTCTGCCGGTTCATTAATCGGAAATTTTATACGACCATTCCCGTTACTCATCACTTTACTCATTAAAGCAGAGTATTCTGTGTGGATTTGCTTGTCATCAAACGATAAAAAGTTAACAAAGCCCATTACATCTTCATACCATTTTACCCAAATATCCATCTCATTCCAGCCTACATTACCAACCATATGGTCAATAAATTTCAATCCAACTGGTTCTGGATTGTAGCTTGACTCCCAAGGTTCATAGCCTGGTAAAAAAGCCCCATTGTAATTTTTACGCTCCACAAACATGTGTACCGTTTCGCCATAGGTATAAATCCCAGCTCTAACAACCTCACCATGTTCATCTTTTTCCACAGTCGGTTCCATAAAAGACTTGGCTCCTCTGCTTGTCGTTTCTTCCCAAGATTTTTTAGCATCTTCAACCCAAAGAGCAGTAATCTTTACACCATCACCATGTTTCACGATATGGTCATTAATTGGTGAATTTGAATTTAATGGTGTTGTTAAAACAAGTCTAATCTTGTCTTGCTTTAAAACATAAGAAGCATATTCTTTGCAACCTGTTTCAAGTCCTTTATAGGCATAAGATTGAAATCCAAAAGCAGATTTGTAAAAATGAGCTGCTTGCTTGGCGTTTCCAACATAAAATTCGACGTAGTCTGTCCCTAAAAGAGGTAAAAAATCTTGTGCGTCTTCAAATATTTTTTCTAATCCGTAATCAACAGATTTTAAATCTTTCTTACTCATAATAATGCTGTTTTTGGTTTAATGCAACCATGATTTATAATAATCTTTTAATTCTAATCCTAAAGCCTGTTTCGTTAACTTTAATGGTTTAAACGTATCAACCATTACGGCCAATTCTCCTGTTTCTTTTTTGCCAATGCTTCGTTCATAAGCACCTGGATGAGGACCGTGCGGTATTCCACCAGGATGTAACGTGATTTGGCCCTTTTCAATATTGTTACGGCTCATAAAATCACCATCCACATAATATAAAACCTCATCCGAATCAATATTACTATGATTATAAGGTGACGGAATTGCATCTGGATGATAATCGTATAAACGAGGAACAAATGAACAAATCACAAAAGTAGCCGTTTCAAAAGTTTGATGAATTGGCGGCGGCAAATGCACACGACCAGTAATCGGTTCAAAGTCATGAATTGAAAATGCATACGGGTAATTGTATCCATCCCAGCCAGCCACATCAAATGGATGAGAGGCGTAGGTATAACTATAAAGAATTCCTTCTTTTTTGATTTTCACTAAAAAGTCACCCATCTCATCAAACGTTTCCAATTTAGTAGGTGGTCTAAAGTCACGTTCGCAAAAAGGCGAATGTTCTAATAATTGCCCAAAGTGATTCCGATAACGCTTTGGCGTGTAAATGGGGTGAAAAGATTCAACAATAAAAAGGCGATTATCTTCCGTGTCAAATTCAATTTGGTAAATCATTCCTCTTGGAACAACCACATAGTCACCGTATTTAAAAGGGATATTTCCTAATTGTGTTTTTAACGTACCTGAACCTTCATGAATGAAGATGACTTCGTCAGCGTCCGCATTTTTATAATAATAATCCGTTAATGATTTTTTTGGAGAGGCCAATATAATATGGCAATCGCTATTCACTAAAACAGGAACACGACTTTCAATATAGTCGTCAACAGGTTTTACTTCATAACCTTGAAGACTGCGCATTTGCATGTCTTTGTCTAATGCGATTTCAGGATTAAGGTCTATTTTTTCGCCAATTGCTTTTACAATAGTTGGCGGATGTAAGTGATATAATAAAGAGGACATTCCATCAAATCCAATTGTTCCAAACAATTGTTCATGATGTAGTTCTCCATTGGCTTGTCTAAACACCGTATGTCTCTTGTGCGGGATGTTTCCAAGTTGATGATAAAAAGGCATATGTTATACTTTTATTAGTGATTTGTTAATTTATTTAGTCTCATTTAACTAAACAATCACTCTGGATTTCTCTTGATGAGAAATTTTAATAAGATAGGAAGTGTTTCAAATATTCCAGACATTTTTCAATGTTGAGCTTTTAGCAAAGATACAGATTCTGTCGATTTTTTCAATGATATTTGTCAGTTCCTATTTGAAATAAATATATTTTTGCAAGAAACCCCTGCTAAAAAGACGTGCATTTACTAGAAGTAAAGAACCGTATTTGCTGCGTGGGAAGTTTAACTCTCAAAAGGTAAAACATGAAAAAAATAATGGTTATTGGTGCTTCAGGGCAAATTGGAACAGAACTAGTGATTGGATTGCGCGAGCAGTTTGGAAATGAGAATGTCATAGCTTCTGATTTGAAAGACACAGTTAAAGAAGCCTTGAGTGATGGGCCTTATGAGCAATTGGATGTAATGGATAATGAGGCTTTAAAGGCCATTGTTAGCAAACATTCGATTACTGAAATTTATCTTTTAGCAGCATTACTTTCTGCAACTGCTGAAAAACATCCAGATTTTGCTTGGAAACTGAACATGGAGGGACTTTTTAATGTCCTGAATTTAGCAAAGGATAAAGTTATTAAGAAAGTGTTTTGGCCAAGTTCAATTGCTGTTTTCGGGCCTAACACACCAAAATATAATACACCACAATACACAATAATGGAACCTTCAACGGTTTATGGTATTAGTAAATTGGCAGGTGAACGTTGGTGCGAGTATTATGCGAAACAGTATGATGTTGATGTAAGAAGTATTCGTTACCCAGGGTTAATTTCATATACCTCATTGCCAGGCGGTGGGACGACAGATTATGCGGTAGATATTTTTTATTCGGCTAAAAGAAATGAAAAATATACCTGCTTTTTATCTGAGCAAACAGCACTTCCAATGATGTATATGGAAGATGCAATTCGCGCAACAATTTCTTTGATGGAGGCGCCTGAAGAATTGATTAAAATTAGATCTTCATATAATCTCGGCGGAATTTCATTTACCCCAGCTGAAATTTTTGCTGAAATCAAAAAAACGAAACCAGATTTTGAAATTGAATATACACCTGATTTTAGACAAAAAATTGCAGATTCATGGCCGAGTAGCATAGATGACACCCACGCTCAAAATGATTGGAACTGGAATGGTAAATATAATCTTGAAAAAATGTGTAAAATCATGCTAGAAAACGTTTTAGATGAGGGAATTGGCGTTTTGTAAAACACGTAATCGACTAATCATAAGTTTTTATCTTACACTTTAGACTGTTAATCGAAAAGTACATGTAACATTAAATATTTATTTGTAGATTGCTACGAATACCAAATTGAACCAGCTTACACCCCGAAGAATGAGAAAACTATTAATCACCCTGTTATTTGTACTGCCGGCATTAGCCTACGGTTTTGGAAATGCTTCTGATACAATGCCTTTTGATATTGTTCAGGCAACAGCTGATGTTTACCCAAATGTTGAAGACGACAAGGGAAGGCAGGGGATGTGGACAATATGGGGAAGGATGAATCCAGATAAAGGATATCCTGAAGATGGGAAGATTGAAGAAGGTAATTATAAGGATGGCAGAAAGAACGGAGAGTGGATCAAGTTTCATAAAGATGGAAAAACACCAAGACTAAAAGGTGTATATGTTGATAACAGACCAAACGGAGCTTATACTAAGTTTCATGCCAATGGTGCTAAGAAAGAAGAAGGAAAATTTACTTCAGGTAAGCATACAGAGGTTTTCAGAATGTGGTATGATACTGGAGTAATGTCTCAAGAAAAGCATTTTAATGATGATGGTAAAGAAGATGGGGAAGTGAAATATTTCCACCCTAACGGACAACTTGAATTCGAATACACCAAGAAAGATGGTGTAACCACGGGGGAAGCAAAACGCTATTTCCCTAACGGTGACGTGAAAGAAATTGTGATGTACAATAATGATGGCTCAGTCGGTTCAAGAATCGAAAAAGAACGTGTTAATCCTGCATTTGATGCTGAACCTGTTGTTCAAGAATCACCAACAAATGCTCCTGACGGAACAGCTGGAAAAACAAACGGTAAAAAATTCAAGAAAAACGGTTACAATAAAGTATACAATGATGACCAAGAGCTGTGGATGGATGGAGACTTCAAAAGCAACAAGTTGTGGGACGGTAAATTGTACAAATATGACAGTGATGGAATTCTATTAAAAATTGAAGTCTGGAAAAAAGGTAAATATCATTCCGACGGACAGTTGAATTAGTCAAAAAAATAGTAGTAAATTTGAACCCGTCAGCCTTAGGTTGACGGGTTTCTTATTTATAGATAGTAATAGCAATGCAGAGTCAACTCAAAATTTATAATACGCTCAAGGGAGAAAAGGAGCGTTTTACACCTTTACATAACGATCAAGTAGGAATGTACGTATGCGGCCCTACGGTATATAGTGACGTGCATTTAGGGAATTGTAGAACTTTCATTTCTTTTGATATGATCTATCGTTACTTATTGCACCTTGATTATAAGGTAAGATATGTTAGAAATATTACTGATGCAGGGCATTTAGAAAATGATGCGGATGAAGGGGAAGATAAGATCTCGAAAAAAGCAAGGCTAGAAGCATTGGAGCCTATGGAAATTGTGCAGAAATATTCTGTTGGTTTTCATGATATAATGGGCCGATTTAATGCTTTACCGCCAAGTATCGAGCCAACCGCAACGGGACATATTATTGAGCAAATTCAAATCGTTACATCCTTAATTGAAAAAGGATTTGCATATGAAAGTCATGGCTCGGTTTATTTTAATGTCGAAAAATATAACGAAACACACGATTACGGCATTTTGTCCAATCGTAAAATTGAAGATTTAATTTCAGGAACGCGCGAGTTAGATGGACAAAGTGAAAAACGCAGTCCATTGGATTTTGCACTCTGGAAAAAAGCTTCGGCTTACCATATTATGCGCTGGCCTTCTCCTTGGAGTGATGGTTTTCCCGGTTGGCATTTAGAATGTACAGCAATGTCGCATAAATATTTAGGTGAGCAGTTTGATATTCACGGTGGTGGAATGGATCTGAAATTCCCACATCATGAATGTGAAATTGCACAAGGTCATGCTTATAATGGTAAGCCACCAGTGAATTATTGGTTGCATACCAACATGTTGACACTTAACGGTAAAAAAATGAGCAAATCGACTGGGAATAATTTATTGCCAGAAGAACTTTTTACCGGTGAAACAGATTTACTAGATAAAGGATTTGACCCAATGGTTGCACGTTTTTTCATGATGCAAGCACATTATAGAAGCGAACTTGACTTCTCATCAGAAGCATTGAAAGCATCAGAGAAAGGATTTATTAAATTAATGAATGGTTATGATGATTTGACACAATTAACGGGTCAATCAGAAAGTGATGAGGATGTTGATGCATTAATTCAGTCTTTTTATGACGCCATGAATGATGATTTCAATACGCCTGTACTTGTGGCTCGTTTATTTGAAGCTGTAACGTACATTAATCGAATTAAAGATGGTGCTGCTAAAATTTCCAGTGAAGATTTGGATAATTTGAAAGTAGCAATGAAGGCTTTTGTCTTTGATATTTTGGGCTTAAATACAATTGATCAAGGCGACGATTCTAAATTGGGACTTACAATGGACATTATATTGGAACTTCGAAAAAACGCAAGAGAAAATAAAGATTGGTCAACTTCTGACTTGATCCGTGATAAATTGAATGAAGCCGGAATAACAGTTAAAGATGGGAAAGAAGGAACCTCTTGGTCTTCGAATTAATAAAGACAGAATTTACTTCAATAAAAAAGTATATTTTTGTCGCGAAATTTAGAAAGCAATTTGAATATGAGTAATACAAAGGATTTAATAAAGTTATTTGAGCAAAAATTTGTTGCTCATCCATGGCACGGAGTTACGATTGGTGAAAACATGCCAAACGAAATTAAAGCATATATAGAGATTAATTCGAATGATCAGATCAAATATGAAATTGATAAGCCTAGTGGTCATATCATGATTGATCGACCGCAAAAATATTCGAATATTGTTCCTGCATTATACGGGTTCGTACCTCAAACATATTGCGATCAAAAAATAGCAGACTATTGTATGGCCAAATCGGGTCTTACAGGAATTGTTGGTGATAGTGATCCTTTGGATATTATTGTGTTATCAGAGCGTAATATTGATCGTGGTAATATTTTAGTGGATTGTATTCCCGTTGGCGGATTTCGTATGATTGATGGTGGAGAAGCTGATGATAAAATTATTGCAGTTTTAAAAGATGATCAGGCTTATGGACATATTAGAAATATCGAAGATGTGCCATCAAAAGTGATCGATCGTGTCAAGCATTTTTTCTTGACTTATAAAGAAAATCCGAATGGTGACGGATCTGATAAAAAGGTTGAAATCACCCATACATATGGCAGAGAAGAAGCCTTGGAAGTGATTAAACTGAGTAATGAAGATTACCTTGACGTTTACGGAGATGTGAACGGGAAATTTGCAGAAGCACTTTCGCAGTTAGTTTAAAACATTATTTTTTTGTAAAAAGGTTGGCTATTAGTCAACCTTTTTCATTTTAGAAACGTCATGCAGGTAGTATGAATTCCAATAATGGAAAGGTATTGGGTCTTTATTTTTATAAAGTATTCAGTATATTTGCAGCTTATTGATAGAAACGATAAACCATGAAAAAACAGTTGATTCAATTTCTACTCGTTATATTCCTCTCAGCGAGTTCAAATTTATTCGGTCAAGTAGTAATTTATAATGAAGATTTTGACGGTGCATTGACGTGGACTTTAAACACAGATTTAGGTGCTGAAGATGCTAATCCAAACTTCTGGTACATTTCGTGCGAAGAAGAAGGTGTAGGAGCAGGCGTTTGTGGAGAAGCTTGCGGTGCAGGTGATCAAACATTGCACGTTGGTCCAAATCCTGTTGCCGGCGATTTAGGTGCAGCCTATGCTGAAACTGGCGCTGGATTCACTTCAACAGATCGCAGAGCAGAGTCTGGAGATATTAGCACAATTGGTCATGTCGATTTAACCGTGAATTTTGATTTTATTGGTCAAGGCGGTGGGACAGATTTTTGTGAAGTTTTTTATAGCATTGACGGAGGTGCGGCATGGGTTTCATTAGAAACTCCTCTTACATCTTTATGTTGTGGAGGCGTTCCATGTACAGGTGCCGAGCAAGGATTGTGGGCAACAAAAACATATTTGTTACCAGTAACCTGTGAAGAAATCGCAAATTTAAGACTCAGTTTCGTTTGGAAAAACATAGATGATGGTGTCGCAACTGATCCTTCATTTGCAGTAGATAATATTAGCATTGAAAAACCTGTTATTGTTGTTGACGGTGGGCCAACAGCTTTATTTGATCCGGAAGATATTACTATTTGTCAAGGAGAATCAATTACTTATTCGGATTTAAGTACTACTGATGATGTAATTACAGATTGGAACTGGGTATTTGGTGGAGGAACTCCAGGGGGTGCATTAACAGCTGGACCACATGTAGTATTATATCCTACTCCAGGAGTTTATATCACAACTTTAACCGTAACGGACGGAATTGGATCACACGATACATCATTTACAGTAACTGTAGAAGACGGACCATATGCTGGTGAATCTGCTACTGCTGATTTATGCGAAGGAGAAGCCTTGGACTTAAATACATTATTGCCTGGAGCTGACGGAGGCGGAACTTGGGTTGAAACCTCTGGAGCGCCGAGTGGAACATTTACAACAGGAACTGGTGTGCTTGACGGAGTAGGATTGACTATTGGTGATGTATTCACATTTGACTATACGACACTGCCAGGTATTGCACCTTGTCCAGGAACGGATGTTGCGACCATTACAATAACCATTATTGAATGTGGACCATTATGGGCTTCATTCATACCGTCAGACAACGATATCTGTCAAGACGAATGCATCACATTTTTAGATGAAAGCACAGGCGACATTACAGGTTGGGTTTGGTCCTTCTCAGATGTTGCTATAGGCGGCCCATTAGTTGGAGCCGATCCAGGAACAGTATGTTTTCCAACTGCTGGTGATATTGATGTGACTTTAACTGTAACTGACGGAATTGGATTTGATGACACGGTTATTACAATTCGAGTAAATCCAGCACCTGTTGTTACAGCAAATGCAACAGCGACTACAATTTGTGAAGGTGGCACCGTTACCTTATTTGGTGGTGGAGACGCGCTTGGCTTCACATGGTCTGATGGCGTAGTGGAAGGTGTAGAGTTTACCTTGGATGTAACATCAACTTTTACAGTTACTGGCGTTAATGCTTTCGGATGTGAAACAACTGCAGATATCACAATTACTGTAATTCCTTGTGAGCCACTTCTTGCTGGTTACGAATTTGATGATATTGTTTGTGTAGGTGATTGTAGAACATTAACAGATACATCTGCAGGTGATCCTACAGAATGGCTTTGGGATTTTGGTGGAGCAGTAGACCCTCCAACTTCTACAGAACAAAATCCAGTTATTTGTTTCACAACTGCTGGTGTATATGATATTCAATTAACCGTGACAAATGTTATTGGAGAAACTTCTTCTACAATTAATTCGGTAACTGTTTTTGATTCACCAACAGTTACAGCTGTTTTAGATACAGTGATTGACGTAGGTGGTACAGCGGTGCTGATTGCTACAGGTAGTATTCCTGGTGCAGTATTTACTTGGGTACCGGATGACTATGTTGATTGCGAGACTTGTTCAGTTACAACTGCTAGTCCTCCAACTGACTATGTGTATACCGTAACATTGATTGACGTAAATGGATGTAAAGGAATAGATTCTGTTAGAGTATTTGTCAATTTCATTGAAGCGATTGGTGTGGCAGATGTCTTTTCACCAAACGGAGATGGTCAAAATGATGTGCTCTTTGTACAAGGTTTTGGCTTGGAGTCTGTGTCCTTTTCAGTTTATAATAAATATGGACAACTTGTATTTGAAACCAAAACGCAAGATATTGGATGGGACGGTAAGTTTAAAGGAAAAGATGAAAACCCAGGTGTATTTACATGGGTTCTAGAATATCAATTCGTTAATGGTAAGACTGGTATCTCAAAAGGAAACACAACATTACTAAAGTAGAAAAGATGAAAAAGAAATTAGCATTAATTGCCCTTTCGTTCAGCACTATTTTTTGCTCATTTGGACAGCAAGATCAGCATTTTAGTATGTTCGCTGAATCACCTGTGTATATAAATCCTGCTGCTGCTGGATTTACACCTGGAGATTTACAACTCTTTACAAATTATCGTTTGCAATGGAGTACTGTTTCTGATAATCCATATCGTACGATATCTGCTAGTGCCGATTGGCGGTTTTTTGACCAAGGTGGAAGTTTCATGGGTGCAGGACTTAATTTTTATAGTGACGTAGCGGGTGTGGCGAAATACCAAACGAACGTTATTTCATTGCCGTTGAACTATGCAATTCAAATTGATAAAAATAATTTTTTCTCGATTGGTTTGCAGCCTGCATTTTACCAACGTACCATTAAAAATGATGAATTAAACTGGTACAACCAATGGAATGGCGTTGCTTATGATCAGTCCATTAACAATAATGAATTAATCTTAAGTCAAAACTTTAATGTTAGTCGATTTGATGTAGCAGCCGGTGTGTTCTGGAGTGGCTACTTGAATAGAAATTCTAGATTAAAACTAGGTATCTCGGCGCAGCATTTAACCAAGCAACGGATTAATTTCACATCTGAAGATGCTAGATTATACCGTAAGTTAAACATCCATGGTCAAGGTGAATTTAGAAACGAAACTACTGGAGTAACAATTTTGCCAGCCTTTGCAGCATTTTTACAAGGGCCGAATAAAGAATTGTTAATTGGATCAAATTTTAGATTTTTATTAAAAGGCGGTTCAAGATCAACTAGCTATTTTGAGGAAATTACCTTTTCGCTTGGAACCTATTTTAGAGTAGGTGATGCGCTTGTCATAAATACAATTCTAGATTTATCAGGATTTAGTTTAGGCGCTTCTTATGATTTAAATGTTTCTAAGCTAACTGCAGCTAGTAAAGGTGTGGGAGCAATGGAATTCTTCTTGAAATACCGAATCCAATTTGGAAATAGAAACTTGCGTAATAATCGCGTTCACTAATCAAAAGGTCAATTAACAGTGTACAACAGTCAATGTGCAATAAGATAATTGACATTATTAGTAATTCTATTATGGTAGGCGAAAGTTAAACAGCAAGCCAAATCCTATTGAACATTACGGAGAAAAAAAACTAGCAACTAATTACTAAGGACTATTTCCCATATGGGAGTAAAAATAAGAGATATAGATTTAGGGGATTTCCCTTTGCTACTTGCTCCAATGGAGGATGTAAGTGATCCACCGTTTCGTGCATTATGTAAAAAGTACGGCGCTGATTTGATGTATACTGAATTCATTTCATCAGAAGGACTAATTCGAGATGCGGTAAAATCGGTTCAAAAGTTAGACATATACGAATACGAAAGACCAGTTGGAATTCAAATATTTGGACATGATATTGATTCAATGATTCGGACAACCGAAATTGTTGAGCAAACTAATCCAGACATTATAGATATTAATTATGGTTGCCCAGTTAAAAAGGTAGCCTGTAAAGGAGCGGGAGCTGGAATTCTACAGGATATTCCTAAGATGGTTGAAATGACCAAACGCATTGTTGAAACAACCCATTTACCAGTTACAGTTAAAACGCGCTTAGGCTGGGATGATGATACGAAGTATGTCGTGGAAGTAGCAGAGCGGTTGCAGGATGTAGGAATTGAGGCTATATCAATCCACGGACGAACGCGAAAGCAAATGTATAAAGGTGATGCGGATTGGCGCTTGATTAGTGACGTAAAAAACAATCCAAGAATCAAGATTCCAGTTTTTGGAAATGGAGACATTAAAACGCCTGAAAAGGCTGTGGAATATAAAAGCCGTTATGGTGTAGATGGCGTAATGATTGGCAGAGCAGCAATAGGTTACCCATGGATCTTTAATGAGATCAAACATTTTATTAAAACAGGTGGGCAACATTTGGCAAAACCGAGTTTAAAGGAACGTGTTGCGGTTACAAAAGAACATCTAGAAATGTCGCTCAAGTGGAAAAATGAAATTTTAGCCATTAATGAAATGAAACGGCATTATACCAATTACTTTAAAGGAATTCCGGATTTTAAACCATACAGAACAAAGTTGGTAACCTCAATGAACTTAGCTGAAATCCGAGACACATTGGACGAAATAGCAGAAAAGTTTGACGGAATTTATCAAACTTTAGAAGGTTAAATCCTCAGGTTAAAAATAAAGCGGATGAAACTTTAATTTGTTCTGCGAAAATTCTAGTGTCGGAAATGGCACCTTAATCACATTTAAACTTCGAAATAATAATTTTAATAAGCGTGATTCTGTCGGGATTGCTTGAAAATCTATGTCCAAAGATAAATAGTATTGGCGGTAGGGTGTAAAACTAAGTTGCTCACTGCCATTCGTCACAATGTATGTGCCACCATCACCAATTAGTTGGTTGTTTATTCCATAACCCAATGATAAATTAATCCACTTAGGCACTTTTGATTTCTTTTTTGTCCAATGAAAAGGATTAAAACTCATCCAATAAGTTTGCCCATTATAATCTTTCAAAGTTCTGCTGGCAAAGTCATTGCCCAAAACATTTGGACGATATTGCGCCAAACCTGATTTTTGAGACGAAAATTTAAAACGAACAAACTGTTCGTTCCATAGGTATGCCTGTGCACAATAGCTGGCCGTTCCAAATGCGTTAAAACCAACATCCGACCAAGAAAAACCCCAAGCGGCATTATATGCGTCTAAAATTTCGAAAGTGGCCAAATATCCAAAGCTGTAACCTGCGGCTATTAAGGCCGATTTTTTATGATTTACGCCCGACCATTTATAAAGATCATCAACCATACCTGCAAAATGGGATGCTGTATAAAAATGCCCCATTTTGTCCATTTGATTCCATTCATGGCTGTCATTAAAAAAATGAAATTTGCTCTTTTCAAAGTCGCTATACCATACGTATTGTAGCGCAAGCGTAGAGCCCAACCAAAGCGTTGCACCTGTTGCAGTGACACCAATTACACGGTTTTTATTTAAAGAATCTGCGGGAATTAAAAAGGATTGCGCATGTCCAACACTCCAACTAAATAGAAGAAATAAAAGAAGATGCTTTCTCATTGCATATAAAAGTAAAACTATTCGCAGAGAAATGCAGCAATACGGGTTGAAATATTCATTTTCTGTTTAGGTCATATCAAATCCGCTTAGGTATTTTGGGCGGGTTTTAAGTGATGAAATTTCAGATGAGGTATATCCGTTAAGCTTAGCCACAATATGAATTGCATTATTTTTTTTCATGCGCTGAATAAATCCCCATTTTATGTGTAAATCAACTAAAATGTCGTGATCTGTGTCAGTCCAAATTAAGAGTGAGTGATGTTTTGTTTCAGCTAAAATCCCTTCCAATAAATTCGGAATTTCGTTTTCAAATCCAGGTTTCCAAAACAAACCTTCTGTTGCTAAAAATCGGTGATTATTAGGGTTGATTAATTTCTTGATTCGCGGTAGGAAAGGCGCAAATTTTAAGAGAAATTTACCACTAAGTCCTGGTAAACTTTTTATGCGCCAATGAACCGGATTGGCTTGAATTCCGCAAACTATTTCTCCATCTTTTCGAATCACAAAATAATTATCATGCTCAAATAAATGAATGGGTGAATAGAGTTGGTAACCGCTGTAAAAATCGTCAAGTGCGGTTAAGATCGTTTTACGATCCTCCTCTTGAGCACGTTCAATGGACTTATGTTTCGGGTTTACTCTTGAAAATGCAGTGGTTTTAAATGTGCCAATGGATTGAAATCCAAATTGCTCATTCATATTAAACGAACGTAAATTCTCTGGATCGATAAATGCCCAGTACATTATTTTTTCACGCTCTGGCAAAACGGGGTTGCCGTTACTGGTTTCAAAAAACGCTTTGAAATACTGATGAAAGCTAGAATTTCCTTGGCTTTTTTGATTGCCGCCTTGAAATAAACTGTCAAAAGCAAAATATCGGATATATAAAGAGGGAGCTACCGCTCCTCCTACAATTATTTCTCGTTTACAAATGGTGAAATTGCCAATTGCCTTTTTGTTCCTTTCTAAATAAACAAAAGTAGGTTGACTTAAGTGGTGGATCTTCTGTTCCGTATCTAACAATTGATACAAAGTACCATTTGTACCAATTAAGGTGTTTTTGAGTAAATCAGTGACAGATTGAGGTGGAATCGTATTGCGCTTAATCAGCTTATGAATACGCTCCAACATTCAGGAAAACTATTTGTAAGATACTGCCTTCACAGCTGCTATAATACGGGCAACGTTTGGTAAAGCTTCGGCCATTAAACTTGGGCTAAACGGAAAAGGAGTATCTGATTGCATTACACGTTTTACAGGGGCATCTAAATAATCAAATGCATAATGTTGTACGTGGTAAGCAATTTCTGATGCGATAGATGCGATTGGCCATGATTCTTCAACCACAACAACACGATTTGTTTTCTTAACAGAGTTTACAATTGCGCCATAGTCAATTGGACGAACAGATCTTAAATCAATAATTTCAACTGAAATCCCTTCCTTTGCCAATTCGTCAGCAGCTTTATGCGCCTCTTTAATGATTTTACCAAAGCTCACGATAGTTACATCCGTTCCTTCTCGTTTAATATCAGCAACACCAATTGGTACTACATATTCTCCTTCAGGCACTTCACCTTTATCGCCATACATCTTTTCAGACTCTAATACCAAAACGGGATCATTGTCGCGAATAGCTGCTTTCAATAGGCCTTT
>JBLHOW010000015.1:0-99700 GCA_047623705.1 Crocinitomix sp. | reverse complement strand
TTGGTTTGATGTTTATTAAAATAAGAAATGCAAAAGGTGAAATCATTTCTTTACCGAATAATATCATTTTACAAAAGGCCATAAAAACAAATCCTGATGGTCCTAAAAATAGTGAGGAAGAGGTTGGTTGAATTAGTGTAGGACATCACACCAGTCCATCACAAATTCAAAAACGTAAATTTCTTTTCGTTTCAACTTTGTTTTTTTCAAATTTAGCTCTTGTAATTCAGTACAATTAAATAAAGTTGTTGGCAACCATAAAATCGGATTATAACTTAAATCTAAAGCTTGCATCTCGGTTATATCTCCAATCGTTTCTGGAAGTTCTGATAATAGATTATGGTCAAGCTTGAAATTGTCAACATGCATATTGCCAATTGAATCAGGTAGCCATTCAATTAGATTGTAAGATAAATCTAAATCCTCTGCACGTAACTCGCAAATTTCATTTGGAAGGTAAGTGATTTGATTATGACTTAAATAAAAACCCAAAGCTGGGAGGCTAGATAAGGATGTTGGTAATGTTGTCAGTAAATTGTAAGGAGCGTTGAGTTCAAATAGTTTTGTAAATTTTCCAATTTCTTCAGGAATTTCCGTGATTTGATTATGTGAAATATTTAGTTCAGACATTTCAATTAAATCAAATAGAAAAAGTGGTAATACAGTAATTTCATTATGGGAAATATCTAAGACTAAAAGATTTTTAAGCTGGGCAATTTCTTCCGGAACCTCTGTCAAACCTTGTCCGTTCAGATTAAGGATTTGAACATCACCGGGATGCTTTAAGGCCTCCTCCATGGATTTGTAAACCTTGGCTCTTTGAGCAAACCCAATAATTGGCAATAAGAGTAAAAGTGTAATTAGAATTTTCATTCTTTATTTGATTATGATCTAAATATTTAAGGTACTAATAAAATGTTAGATCAATTCTCACTTAAGATAAACGCTTAAACATTGACGATTAAATAATCGAAATAATGATTAAAAATTAAGATATTTGTATTATGTCGAAAAAACCCAAAAACCCGTATGCTGGTCGCGGCACAAGCGAAAACCCAAACAATCGTTTTCACCGACATACCTATGGAATTGACGAAGAATATTTACATTCTAAAGATTATGTGGCTCCAAAAACCCGTTTTATTGAAGTATTTCCAAAGTCAATCGTTAATAAAGTGATTAGTCCGGATGTGGGTATGGATTATTCTTTAAACCCATATCAAGGTTGTGAGCACGGCTGTACATATTGCTATGCTAGGTTAACGCACGAATATTGGGGCTATAGTCCGGGGGCGGATTTTGAGCAAGTAATTATGATCAAAAAAAACGCCGCAGAATTATTGGAAGCTACATTTCAAAAGAAATCATGGAAAGTGAAGCCAATTATCCTTTCAGGCAATACAGATTGTTATCAACCTTGCGAAAACAAATATGGCATTACACGCAGCTTATTATCTGTATGCTTGACCCACCGCCACCCTGTAGGAATAATAACCAAAAATGTACTCATTAAACGCGATTTTGATTTAGTGGCTGAGCTGGCAAAACTGCAGTTAATTAAAGTTTATATAAGTATTACAACCTTAAATGAAGAGCTACGACGAAAGTTAGAGCCCAGAACAGCCACGAGTAGCCGAAAATTAGAATTGATAACGCAATTAACTGAGCTTGGTGTTCCAGTCACCGTCATGGCCTCACCGATCATTCCTGCTTTAAACGACCATGAAATAATTGCCATTGCAAAAGCCGCGGCTGAGCATGGAGCCGTAAGTTTTCATTCGCATTTAGTGCGCTTAATGGGACCCAATGAATCCATTTTTGAAAATTGGTTAGACGATCATTTTCCTGATAGAAAAGAAAAAGTGATGAACCAGTTAAAAGCAATGCACGGCGGTAAAACAGGAAGTTCAAACTTTGGCGACCGCATGAAAGGAACGGGTTCCTTCGCCAACAATATCCGTCAACAACGCGAATTAGCAAAAAATAAATTTTTCCCAAATCCGCAAGAACATGAACTACGCTGTGACTTATTTCGACGGCCTAATGTTGGTGGGCAATTGGGATTGTTTGATTAAAATGAGTTAATTCTGATCTTAGAAGTTTTTACGACCATTCGTTGCTTGTTTAGGGTCATATATCGCGGTTTAACATGCATCATTTTATAAGGGATATCATCCCACGTTTTCCTTAACTGGACACATGCCATCTTAACGGTTACATCAATTGCGTCAAAGGTATTGTCATTATAAAGTTCAATTGTAAATCCTCCTTGTAATAAGTCTGTATTTCTTGCCGCGGCTGAGACTCCGTTTCCAAAATCGAAAGTAGTAACCATACCATCTTTTAAATACTTTAGTTTATAACCTACGTTGTCTCCGCTTGAAGGTGTTCCAAAGAGTGAAATCCCTGTAATGGCCAATGAAGCCAATGCTCCATATCCTGTTAATGCTCCAAGAGCGGCAATTCCCTTTGACATATTTTTATTTGCAGCATTATATTCTTCCGTAGACTTTTGTCCTACGCCAATCCAATATGACCAAGCGATAACCTTGGTTGTTTCGTAAGGCAAAAAAACATTCGGTTTAGCCGTGTTCTGAGGTAGATAAACGTTTAAATCTGCAATGGCAGTATGGCCATTTAAGTTTGTTTTAGAATGGACTCTTTCCACTTTGTTGAATAATTCAGTGACTAGCGTATCAACCCGAACTAATTCTCTTTTGGTTTGATTTGAATAGGTTGTATCATACCCCACCAAGCTATCTTTTGTATACGGCACATAACTTGTGTCATACAAAGTCTTCCATTCCCAATTGGTATTAAACGCAATTAAATCTTCTGATTTTGGAATACGTTGAATTTTAATTTTACAAATTCTACCCTTCATGGCTGAATTTCGAAATCCAAAACCATAAACGCCTGTTTTATGAACTTGAATTACCTTATCGGTTATTAGGGTCGATTTGAAATCAGCAAATTTTGAATTACTGGGCATTTCCATAATCTCAATCTCTTTCAAGGGTTTTCCATTGATCTCTTCAAAATTGAAAATGATTTGATCGCCTTCTGAAAATCCGTAATAAAGAACTTCGCTACTTACGCCACCTACTTTTACAGTGAGGTCTGCTACATCAATTACGGTGATTTGGGAATAGGTTGTGCTAAAGAGGATGAATGAAAATATGGAGAGGATGTTTTTCATGATGGGTTAATTAAGAGATTAAACCTTTCATTTTTGGCTTTTTCGATCTCATTAATGAAGTTTATGATTGCTTCTTTGCGCATTCCTCTTGTTTGAAAGCTGATTTTCACTCCACCGTCAGATGTAATTTGAATAACGCGCTTCAAGGTGAAAAGATAGATCACGAACAACAGGCCGGCAGATCCAAATCCAAACTGAGCAATTTCGATTCCTCTTTCCGTCATGAAATAGATTCCGGCGCATCCGCAAAAGACAAGTAATAAGAGCAGGACCGGATAGCTTTTATACTGGATTTGAGTTGCGCTAATTTTTTCTAGAAATATGGAACTAACATTAACATTTCCTGTGCCTTTTATAGTATGATGAACCCTAATATTTGTCAAAACAATTGAAGAATTTTTAGTTTGGCTAATTACAGCTTCGTTTTCTAGAAGGTATTTACTTTCCATTGGTTTCTTATTCTATAATTTCATGTCTCTAGCTGAATCTTTTATTCTATTAGGATTCAAGAACGTTAATTAAACAATTTTCTAAGAAAATTCTTAACAGGTCGATCCCTTCTAGTATCATCCTTTTGGATTTCGTATTCAATGCGATTACTTATGCCTGAATTTCTCATATAATAATCATATGAAAAGAACGTAATTGCAGCTAATACAATGAGCATGAAAGAGTATTTCAAAAATTTATTCATAATGATTTAACTTATTCATTGTAATGTCCCACCGTCTTTAACAAAGCTTTCTCATGCTTGTTCTCATCAAATAATCCAATGTACTTTTTGGTACCATTGAAATAGAAAGCAGTAGTGTAGTTTTCATAATTTAGGTTTAGTATTTATCTCTTTTTCAGTTAGCTTACATTTTTCGCAATGTTGGCCTTGCGTTTGTTTACTTAATTTGCAATCATAATTTATTACAGGCCAATTGGGGCAATCAGTAGACCAGTGCCAGGTATCACTACCTTTTCTTTTTCTATATTCCATTGTTTCGGGTAATTTGAATGGTTCGAAGTTGGACTTTAGAATCAGTGATTGGAAAATTATCTGCTTAATGCTGCGCATTTGACTCCCAATAGGAAGTTTTTGTTTCCGAAATAATTCGCTTACTGTTCAATGAAAACTTTTATTTGATTGCAAACCATTTGCTCTGGTCGACTGCTTTTGAGGGTTTTAATAGGACAATTCATTTTACTGAACCAATCTTCCCAATAGGCAGACAAAACTTCAGTGTAGAATCCTGAATTTGATGTGCCTCCTGAAATTTCGCAGATTAATGTTTCTGTATTTGTCCAATCAATTTCGACAGGTCTCAAGTTTAATCCATTATCTGTGATGCACCTTATTAAGCTGTCTTTGTTCGAAGCTGACATGAATTTTTCCTTATACTTGGTAATCTCGGTGGCTCCACCGCCCATATCATTTATAATTTTTCCATCTGTTATAATAATGAGTTTGTTTTTATAGTTGTCGTATAAAGTGGGCGATTTTAAAAAACTCTCCAAGTCTGATTTGAAAAAAGTATAAAAATCAGAAGCAATAGGGTTGTCAAACGCGTATTCATAAATTTCTCGACTATTACTATTGAATTTTGTGGTGCGATATGGAGTGAAAAAAATGTGCTGAGGATTATTTACTTTTCCATTCATGTCAGCAAATAGATTATTGACATTTTTGGATAAACCACTGTTTACATTTGTGTTATAAGTTGGTGTTATTGCCATTTGATGTTTGCTTTCTCTGGTTCCAACAAAAGCAACAAATGTTTTCCAAATGGTGCGCATTATAACCAAGTCTCTATCATATTGGCCAGGGAATTCATTTGGATTCGAAATTCGATTGGATAAATCGGGTATTACTATTAAATTAAGATGAGTTGGAGTTGGAGGGAGCCAATTCAAACACGCATTAATTTTTACAAGGGATAGATTAAATGAACTTAGTTTTTCGCGTGTTTTATTTTCAAAATCTAGATCATTGAATTGCTGATCGGCATAGGTTTCCCAAACCTTTTGGACTTCAATTTCGTTGGTGCATTTTGAGAGTTCGTTAAATGCATTACCACGCTCAGGCGAGCGTATCAATAATCCTACAAATCCTATAACCAAGGTAAGTATGATAAGAATTAGAATAACACGATTTCGTTTTCGCTTATTGTGAATAGACATGATTTTCTTATTATAAGTTTAACACTTCAATTTTTGATTTCAACCATTTTTCTTGGATATTCAAAATTTGAAACATTCGATTTTCAGAGTCGGCTAAATGATTCATGCCATGCTCAGCATATGTATTATAACCGAGTATAAATTCTTGAATTGAATGTTCTAAAATTCTGACCATATATTCAGTTGGAACTTCGCCTCTTTCAATTAGGCTCAAAGCCCTTTTCTTTTGTTGTATCTCAGTTGAAAGTGAATTCGATTTGACTTCTATTTCATTCAATTGTTTCGTCAGTTTTAATAATTCTTCATTGAGTGTAATGGTCCTATTATTGTCATGCAATTCACTTGTTGCAGTATCCCCATAGGGATGATTTAGTACATAACTCAATAAAAGTCCCCATAATAAATAAGCAATAAAGCCTAAAAAGAGAATGAGATAAAAGTGAACATCAAAAAAGATCATTTCTCCCGACCAAAGTTGACTATGTATGCCGCTTTCATAATCTCGGAGATAGACTCCTTGGGTAATCTTATAACCAATAATAGCGTCAATAATAAAAGTGAATCCGATAATAAGGATGAGCCAATTTCGTGCTTGACTCGCTTCCCCTTTTTTTGTTTTTTGATACTTGTCAAAAGTGATATAAGTTGCAAATCCAACCGCAATAAAAATGAATGGAAAAAATAACACGAACAACAATGCATTTCCACCATGGTGATAGGCAACCGAATAAACAGATGGATTTAAAATTCCGTTCCCGGAAGCTGGAACATCAAATAATATCGTAAAGCCAGTAGAGGAATAAAATAGGATTAGGAAGAAAGTTAAACCTAAGGTAATAATGACTCCAAGTGCATAGGGCAGAAATTTATCAGAAGCTGTTTTATCAGACGAATAATTTCGTGTACTAAATCGCTCCAGTTCGTTTGTTTCGATTTCTTGTTCTCTGCTGTCAATTAATTGGTTAAAATTGCGAATCGTAGAATCGATTCGATTCTTTTGCAATTCACTTTGTTCAATTTCTTGCACTAATTTACGTTGATAAAGCTCCTTTTGAGAACTGCTAATAGTGGCGCTATTACTTATTTCGTCGTATGCACCGTCTAAATAATTAAATAGTGAGCTAAGTGCACATTTTGATTCAACAGCGGCTGAAAAGCCTTGTTTATAATATTTACTCATGCTGTTAGATTTATCGTTTCAAATAGTAAATATTGATGAGGATCATTACTCATTATATATTTCGCATTAGCTTACCAAGCCACTTTGCTAGTTTGGATGATAAGTTTCCTTTTTGGCGTGTTTTCCATTTGTAAATGACATAATTCAAGTCTTTTTTAGAATATGGTTCAGCTAGAAAAGCATGAATAATCCCTTTTAACGTTTCTTTCGTCTGCTTATCTTCAAATAATAGGTAGAAGAATATTTTTAAACGTAACCATAATCCAAAGCCCACATTACCTGCTGCAGTCGGTGCTTGTATACGAACTTTATTGGATTGGGAACGTTGATTTTCCAACCACCTGATTTTTCTTTGCTGTGCCTCAACGGCGTATGCTAGAATCTGATCGTGTTCTTCTTTTTCAAATGAATGAGCAATATCTAAAAAAGTAAGTGTTGCAAATTTTTGAGCTGGTTTTGATGTTGAATTTAACCAGTTAAAAAGGGTCTCCTCTAGTGCCGTTAATGGACGGTTCAACATTTTTTCCCATGCAGGATATTCGGTTCCATGAACGTTTATATAGAACTGGCCATCCGTAAGGTTTTTGCGCTGCTCCATAAATTGTAATGTCCAGCTCTGTACTAAATTTTTCCTGTGTTCACGAGTGAAAAGCGTAATCGTTTCTGGAACATAGTCGTAAGCCAGAGCATAATCCTGTTGTTGCAAGTGAGCTAAAAAATTGAGATTTGCTCTTACGACATCTCCTCGCTTTTCAGTCCTTAATAATTCAACAGCGATATCATAAAGCTCTTTTAATGAAAAACCTTTATCGGTGATTTCGATTTTTTCCAATGTGTTGATTATTGAGATGAGCGCATTGTCTCTATATGTCGTTTTATTTCGACGATTATCCTCTGAATGTTGTTGCATACAAATAGATAACCAATGGTTAATCACTTCTTTTAATGTGTCTGGATAGTCGCGATAACCATTCATTAGCCCTTCACTTATTGCTTGACTATAGTTTGGATTAGGCATGAGTGAATCAAAAATTTCGTTGCGGAGTTGATAGGCGTGATGAACAATAAACTTGGGCAGTACTTTTGCAACTGATTCTTGAACTTTACTGCTGTAGTCCGTTGCAAAAGTGATGAGAAATTCAACAATATCTTTGTGGAGTTTATTGGGTTGATCGTAATCAGCTGCATAAGCTAAAATTCTTACTGTAGTAGCTTTAATTGCCGAAACAGTATCTTGTTTTTTGCTACTGTTTTTATTCAAAAAAAGTGCGATTCGCTTTTTAATACTGTCTGCCTTTAACCATTTGTTAATTGTTTCAAATAAGAGATCGTCCTGCTCATATAAACGATATTGTGCTAAAGATTTAGCGGCAATTCCTTGAATGAAGTCGTGTTCACTTGCTGCCAGTTCAAGATAAATGCTTTCAATATTTGTTAATTCATTGATTCCAATATCTCGTGTTGTCTCTATAAACACCTGTCGCAAGAGCGCTCTTTTTTGAGTTGTTCCATGCAAATCCCAGTTGGTGTGTTTTTTTTTATAAGATTCCTGCATTACTCCTGAAAATACAGATAGTGCTTTTTCAATATGCCGTGGGAATTGTTGCAAGGCTGTGCGTAATAAATTAACCCGAGTTCCAGGATTTCTGGCTACAAGTAGGTCACCTTCATCAGTTGTTTCAAATCGGAAAAACACCATTAAAAATTCGAGATTGTGATAGTCCAATGCTTCCAGTGTTTTACCACTTTGTCTC
This sequence comes from Crocinitomix sp., assembly GCA_047623705.1. GTDB lineage: Bacteria > Bacteroidota > Bacteroidia > Flavobacteriales_D > Crocinitomicaceae > Crocinitomix. Next base: position 91,401 of record JBLHOW010000015.1, on the reverse strand, counting down.
CAGAATGTTGTATCAATCATATGACCAATAATTTCGAAATATTGATTGCAAAATAAACCGTTAAATAATGCCGTTGTAAGCGCTATGATTTTCTGTTCCTGCGTGAGATTGTTGAACCATTTTGTTTCAATGTCTTCTTGGGATTGACTTAGGTTAGTAATGATTTGTTCTAATTTTTTATCAGTAAACAAGGTTTGTGATGAGCGACAATTGTTTAGGAAAATAGTTAATTTTTGTGGTGTTCTTATAGATTCAACTAAGGTTGTAAGGGTTTTGTTTTCACTAAATTTTGTATGCGCATTTATCTTATCCAGATCTGCAAAAAAAGGTAATGCTTGATCTTGAACTTTTGCAATAAACCAAGGCATTAAATCCGTTTTACTATAATGGCCGCTTTCTGGCACAGTGAACCAATATTCTGAGATGATTTTACCAGATTTCAGCCAAGTCGATTCAGGTGTTGCTGTATTAATAATAAAATAGGATTGTTTTTCTTCGCTTATTTGAATAAGTTGGTTGAAATCGTATTGGATATGTCTTGGGTGTATGGCGTTTAATAAAATAATACGGCAAGCATCAAGTTGCATAAGTTGACCATTCAGCGCAACGTCTTCTTCATTTTGAATGAGTTCTATTATCTTATGATTTGGGTGCTCATTTCCAAGGCGTTTTGCAATGTTTCTACCAAAGCTGAAATGGTCAAATTGATCGTTTCCTTTTATAATTAAAACGCGTTTTTTGCAAACTTCAGTAAAAATATTTTCGCTAAATATTGGATCAGGGTAAATCTCTTCTTGCTCGAAATCTATTTCTGAAAATGATGGATTTGTGATATTGTATTCGTAAAAATGTTGAACTTGATCACCGGTGTTTATATTTTCCGCATGTATCGAAGAATTGGTGATTATTGTTCCCGCATTATCTAATTTTTCAATGTTCGTTTCCATTTTGATTATCTTTTTTATGAATGTTTTGAGTGAAACTTCCGAAATTGATATTTTCTCCCTTGATTATTTGATTGTCGCCAGAGAAAATATTTCCAGAATTATTCAAGGTTCCAATCTGTATTTTTGCTCCAGTATTGTGGCCTTTCTTTGGACGGTTATCAGTGAGTCCTTTCAACTTTTTTACAAGTGCAGATAGCGCCATTAAAAGTCCATTTTGACCGGATATATCATATTTTTTATCAATGAAATTCAACGTTAAATTCTCTTCAGATAAGGTTTGCCCTAATCGAATTGGAACTATTTGTCCATATTTAAATAGATCTTTCAATTCGTTCGTGTATTTGGCAGCTTTTAATAGCTCATTCATTGTGTCATCAACACACCAAATGAGCAAGGGGTTTTTTGTTGCGATAGATTTGAGTTGCGATAAAACGCTTGTATCATCTCCATGATTACTCACTTCATAGATTACTGGAATGCTAATGCTTTTTTCGGGGAAATGGAATATTTTTTTTACCTCGTCTAATCTGTTTGCTTGAACAACAAGTGTGATATTTGTTTCACTATACTCAGAAAAATCAATTTTACTAAAATCAATTAAAGATTCAATTGCGCCTAATTTTTCTTGAAAACTGTCCCAATTTTTGATTTTAATATAATTCAGAATGCTTGCTATATATTCTGCATTGCGACCAACCTCATCTCCTTCTTCTATTGCTTTATTAATGTCCGCTAAAAGATCACTGAGGTATTTTTGAATAATTTCAGGTGGTTTTGGATCTTTAGTACCTTTAATGATACAATCAATAATATTGCTGGATAAAGTGCTAAATCCGCTATATGATAACGCGCTTTTACTTTTCCATGAGCATATTTCAAGGAGTTGCAATAAACGACTTGCGTTAAATTGAGTTGCCATAATGTTCTTTTTCATTCAAGAACATCATACTTGATCGTTTACTGAAATAAAATGGCTTAAGTACTAAAAACGAATTCCCAGTTGTGACTTATATCTCCCCGCATTTTACACGGTGTCAAAATTTCTCAAGAAATCTTTTCTGTAAGTATCACTTATTGGAATCGGTTCTTCAACTCCTTCTAAATGGATCATATTACCTAAATAGGATTCAACTTTTTCAATATTAACAGAGTACGAGCGGTGGACCTGAATTAAATTCTTTGAACTCAATTTATCCATAACATTATTCATTGGGGTTGATGAAACAAATCGTTTTCCGTTCGATAAGAAAATATCGCAATTATTTCGCGCGGCTTTGAGATAGCTCACATCATTCTTAACTATTTTATGTTTTTTCTCACCATGATTCACAAAAATAAAGTCATTTTCATGGGTCTCCCCAGTTTTTATTTCGAGCAAACTATTGCGCAATTGCAATAATGTAACTGGTTTTGGTAAATTAGTTTGAGGAAATGTTTTTTGCGCAAGTTGAAAAGTATTCAAGTTTTGCATTTCACTTAAATAAATGAAAGGAATCTGTTTTCTATGTAATTCTCCTCCTAAATCAATTCCGCTTAAGGGGCCGTTTAGTTCAATATCGACAAGCACAACGTCAGGTCTGGCTTGTTTTACAAGCGCCAATGCGTCAGCAACATTATCAGCGATTTCAGTTTTTGGATAACCTAAAGTCTCTAGTTTGTCTTGCAAATCTTCGACTATTAACGGATCATTTTCAACAATAAGAATGTACATATTATTTTGGGTTACTATATTTACGCAAGCCTAAATTTAGCCAAAAATGAAAAGTAAAGCGATATTCACATTTTTTTTATGTTGCTTGTCGTCTGTTCTTTTGTCAAACCCTATTTTGGATTCCTTATTAAATGAAACCAAATTTTTGAAATCTCATGATGAATTTGAACAACAAGTGTTGTCATTTGAACAAGCATTAATTTTTACTGAACAAGAAGGTGATTTATTGGCTCAGGCTCTAATTCATAATCATTTAAATCATATTTTTTTCAAACTAAATAGGTATAATGAAGGAATTCGCGAGAGTGAATTTTCTCTTGAACTGTATAAAAGAATGAAATTGTGGGAGAAAGTTTCAGGAACGTACTATAACCTTGGGCTGAATTATAAAAAAATTGGGAGCATTGAATTGGCAATGAAAAATCTGTTGCTGTCACTGAAAATTTCTGAGAAACTCGAGAATAAAGTGACAGTAGCTGGAATATGCGGTGTTCTAGGGAACATTAATAAAGACAAGTTGGAATATGAAAAAGCATTGGCATATCATTCAGCAGCATTAGCTGCCTATCTAGAAGTTGGAGATTCGAGTGCCGTTTCAAGTTGCTATCATAATATAGGTCAAGTTTATAATAAAAGCGGAAACTTGATTCAAGCAAAATTTTACTTATTTAAGGCAAGGTCGATTAAAATTATGTGTGGGCTATCAACCGCAGCTAATAGTTCTCAGATAGGCGCATACTATTATGAAACGAGTGAGGTGGATAGTGCTAAATTTTATTTTTATAAATCAATAGCTGAAAGAAAACAGGAACAAAAAGTAATAAAAACGGTTTCTCCACATACCTATTTAGCGGAATTATACTTTGATGAAAACGAATTTCAACTTTCTAAAATTCATTTGGACACGGCATATCAATTGGCCGATTCGGCTAATCTGAATCAAGAGTTAATTGATATTCTAAAACTTCAAATTCAATTGGAAAAAGCGGAATATCCGGCATCTGAAATAATTAAGAAATATGAACGATTAATCGAGCTTAACGCAATTGTTGGTGGAGAAGCAAGTTTGAAGGAAACTGCTAGGCTTGAAGTTGAATATGGTTCAATCAAAAAGAATCAGGAAATTGAAAGAAAAAACAATGAAATTGCCCTACAAAACCTTGAAAACGAAAAGTTAAGTATTAGGAATAACTTTTTTTTCGTCGGGCTATTGATTGCCGCAATTTTTGTCATTGTCATAATCATCTTTAACATCAAATTACGTAGAAGAAAGGCAGAAACAGAACAAAAAAATGAGTTGTTAGAATCAAGTAATGCAATGATTGATAATTTACATAAGGAACTCAGCCACCGGACTAAAAATTATTATCAAATGTTTGGTGGAATTCTAAAGTTTGATCGTCGAATAACCGAGAATTCGGAAATAAAAAAAATGCTCACTAGCTATATAAATAGGGTAGAAGCAATGTCACAAATTCAACGCTATTTGCTAGCAGAGAATACATTAACACAAGAGGTTCAGTTGGATCTTTACCTGTCGGATTTATTATCGAATATAGATTTGGTTCTTAACAATATCTTACCCAAGGTTGTTATAACAAAGAGTTTTGAAACTATTTCGTGCGATTACGATAAAGCTATTCGAATTGGCTTAGCCTTGAATGAAATGATAGCAAATGCTTTTGAACATGGATTTGATCAAGTTGAAAATCCAAAAATTGACGTGTTGTTGATTGAAAATGATAGTGGATTAATTTCGATAGACATTAAGGACAATGGAATTGGGATTAAGAAAAGTGACGAAAACAAAAGTGAATCATCTAAAGGCATTGGATTGATTGAAATGATATTAAATAGTATTGGCGGTGAATTGAAATATGCCAAAGACAGTTCGAAAGGAACATTTGTTCAAATTAAAATCCCAAAATAAAAAAATGGGAGCGGTGATTTACCGCCCCCAAAACTTGCAATTAGGCAATTGAATTATACAATTATTGTAATATTCGTATCTGCTAGAATACTCACATTATTTGTTGTGGTTGTTACACTACTAACGGTAACCTTGAAGTAGTAATTTCCTGCCGGAATTGTCATTTCGAATTCACCATTGGAATCCGTTGTTTGACTATCCATTGGAATGCTACTTCCAACTGGGTAAATCTTAACTTCGGCACCTTGCAATTTGATGCCGTTTCCGTCTTCGACAATTCCGTAAAGAATTGGCTCTTCCTCATCATCACCGCCGCGATTCGTATCTACATTGGTCACAATTGCTCGACCGTTATTTACTTCACTAATTACCTCTTTTTCGCATGAAGTCGTAAATCCAGCTAAGACCATTAGTGTTAAAAAAAGGTTTCTTGTATTAATCGTTTTTAAAGTATTCATCTTATTCTTGTTTTATTAGTTTGGTTCAAACATTATTGTTCGAACTCCAAAACAGGAAGAATCACTTTTTCAGAACCCCAACTCTTCCCATTAAGGAGGTGCTGAAAAAGTAGAAACGGCGCTAAAATTTGCGCAAATGAAACCTTCTTATTCATGTTTTAAAAAGGCTTAGTGCCGCTTTCATGTCTACAAATCTAGGGCATGTTTAGGGTGGAAAGAAGCACGCAGAGAACGCGAACTTCGCGCAGTCTTCGCGCAGTAAAAAAAGTCGTGAAATAGTGTTTTAGTAGATGTCTGTCAACAACGCGAATTAGCAAAAAGGAAATTTTTCCTAAATGCGCAACAACATGAACTGCGCTGTGACTTATTTCGGAGGCCTAATGTTGGTGGGAAATTGGGGTTATTTGATGCCTTTAAGCAGCATTTCTTCTTTCAAAAAAGAACTCTTAACAGGCCTTTATTTATTCCCTTAGCGAATGGTTTTAGGGGCTTATATCATTGAAAACTAGCTAATTCCCATTTTTTATTTGTTTCTTTATAATCCCGATCACATTTTGATCAGAAAAAAAGTATAATGCGTAACCTACTAATCTTACTTACTCTATTGGTGACATCTGTTGTTAATGCTCAAAACGGGCAACCTTCTTGGAGCGTTACACCAGCATCAATTATGGGATTCTCTGAGAATTTAGGGAGATATGATGCCGTAATGGATGAAGAAGTGATCTATTATGCTGAGTCAGGTTCCTATCGCATTTATTTTTCAAAAGATGCTTTTGTTTTTGCAAAGGCGCAAGAATTTTCGGACGAAGAATTTCTTGAACGCTATGAAAAACTGGAACATGGTAAACCAGTTAAACCTCTTGAATGGTATTACTTTAAAGTAGAATTTTCAGAGGCCAATTTAGATGCTGAATTTATACCTAATCAAATAAAAACCTATACCAGAAATTTTCAAAACGCATTAAATCCTGAGCAAACACTAAAGGCCAAAACATATGATGAATTGACCTTTAAAAATATCTATCCCAATGTAGATGTCCTTTTTGAATTACCTGAAGAAGGTGGGTTGAAGTATTCTTTTGTTGTACATCCTGGTGGAGATCCAGAACAAATTCAATTAAATTATGTCAATACTGAATTGCAATTAGATGTTAATGGAGATTTAAATTTAAGTAATGTCGCTGGCGACTTTATTGATCATGCACCAGTCAGTTCTGTGGATGGAAAAGTAATTGAAAGTGCTTTTGTGCAAGAAGAGAACCAAGTTCATTTTACACTTGCAGATTATGACAAAACGAAGGAATTAATTATCGACCCGTGGGTTGACCCAGTTTTTCCTGGGGGCGGCGAACCACGCAAAGCTTTAGAAATTAGTTATGACGATTCAGACAATTGTGTGATCGTAATTTCAGGAGACCCTTTGGAGTTTTTGGAGAGTCTCTTTTACTATGATAATTCAGGAATTTTAATGTGGGAATGGAGTACGTTTTCTTATGGTGATGTTGCTATGAATCCGGAAACAGGTATCACCTATTTATTGAAAGGTTCGCCTCCCACATTATACAGTTTTGATCCTACTGGAACACTAATAGAAGAGACGTTAACTGGAGGAGTATATGTTTACCCAGAAGTTTGGCGCTTAAAATATAATAATGTGCTCAATGAGTTAGCTACGGGTGATGGAGGTGTATTTGAAAGTCCACATATTACTACGATCTCAGCGGATTTGGCATCCTCTACTAATTACGAGATATTACCTGACCCGCTTGCTATAATGGAAGATGTTGCGCTGCTTGAGGCTGATCCTATTGATGGCTCTTATTATTTTTTGGCATCAACTTATATAGGGGGATCTCCAAGTATTTATGGCAATATACTTTATCATGTTGATGGGCTTGATCCAATGTCAATTTTATGGGAAACGCCAACGCTACATGTGTTTGAGGAGATAGGGAATGCAACTTATTCATTTCAAAATGGCGTAAATGGTATTGCTTGCGGAGAAAACTTCGTTTATACTTATGACGGAAATAATATTGTGCAGTATGATAAAGTAACAGGTACAGAAGGTGTTTCAATTACAGTTGGAGAAACAGTTTTTGAACAATATGGAATTGATGTAGATATTTGTGGTTCTGTTTATGTGGGAACAAGTGATAGTGTTTTAGTTTTTAATGACGAATTGGTGCAGACTGGAGCTATTAATGTGCCAAATTCGGTATATGATTTAGTTGTTGGTAGTGGTAATATATTCGTTGCTGGACTTGGTTTTGTAACAGTGATTGAATTGGAAGACTTTGGCGAGGACCTTGGAATGTTTGTAAATCCATCAACTTGTACTGCTTGTGACGGTAGTGCTTCATATTTCCCAAGCCCATGTATAACAATGATGTTTGAGGGAATTGTTTGGAGTCCCACAGGTTCAACTGACTTAACGGCCACAGATTTATGTGCGGGCTGGCATTATGCCACCACCACTTGGACGGATATAGATGGCGGCACCGTTATCCTTGTTGATTCTGTTGAGGTTGTAAGTATTGATGTGGAACTAACATTAACGGGTTCCATTACAGATTTAGTTTGCTATGGTGAATGTACTGGAGAAGTTTCAGTAAATGCTGCTGCTGGAACCGCGCCTTATACTTATACGTTGGATGGTGTTTCAAATGAAACAGGTCTTTTCACTGGTTTATGTGCTGGAACATATGATGTTGACGTGGTGGATGCAAATGGTTGTGATGTGGTTTTAACAGTAACGTTAGATGAACCGCCCGAATTGATACTTGAAATTATTGAGCAGATTAATGTAACCTGTGCAGGATTAACAGATGGATTAGTTACTGTTAACGCAATCGGAGGAACAGGATCTTATTTATATGACATTGGAGGAGTTCCAATTGAAACAGGGGCTTTTATCGGATTAGGTGCTGGAACATATATAATCACTGTTGAGGATGATAACGGCTGCACGCAAGAAATTTCAGTGACTATTTTTGAACCTGCGGCTTTAACACTTGATATTGTTTCATCCACGGATATTTTATGCAACGGTGATAATACTGGTGCTGTGGAGGTAATTGGTGGCGGAGGTGTTGGGGCTTATGAATTTAGTATTGATGGTGGCGCATTTAGCGCTGATCCAGTTTTCACGGATTTAATTGCAGGTGAACATACGATTATTATTCGTGATGAAAACGGATGCGAATTTGCGATAACCGTAACCTTAACCGAACCAGCTGCTTTGGATGTTACAGAATTCTTGACGCAAGAAGTTTGCGAGGGAGATTGTAATGGTGCAATTGATTTGTTTATTGTTGGAGGTGTTTCACCATATTCGTTCAGTATTGATGATTGTGTTACGTCAGAAACTTTCGCAGCGTTTACAGATTTATGCCCGGCAGATTATCCTATTTGCGTTGAAGATGCAAATGGCTGTCGTTTTAATTATTCTGTCACAGTTAATCCAGGGCTCGCTCCTGTTGATCCTATAATGGTTCCAATTGGCCCTTTTTGCGCTGATGCTGCGGCAATATTAATTATTGCGCCTGATTTAGGAGATTTATCAGGACCAGGAGTAGTTGCTGGTAGTTTTGATCCTTCAATAGCAGGACCAGGAATCCATACAATTACAAATACAATTGTGAATGATTGCGGTGGTGGAATAGCAACCATGGAAGTTCTTGTCAACCCTTTACCAAATGTAGTTTTGCTTGCAGATGAAACCAGTGGTTGTATTCCATTCCAAGTTGCATTCGAAAATATTGGTGAAACTGGCGTGAGCTGTGAATGGAATTTTGGAGATGGAACCATTGTTGAAACTTGTGATTTTATAATGCATACGTATACCAATCCTGGAGTTTATGATGTAAGCTTAACTGTGACTGATGCAAATGGTTGTGTTGCAACTGCGTTTTATGAAAATTATATTGAAGCCTACGAATTACCGATTGCGAATTTCAAATATGCACCAGTTGAAGTTACAACCTTAGATCGTACAGTAGATTTTACAGATTTATCAGCTGGAGCAGACAGTTGGATTTGGACATTTGATTCATTTGGCAGTTCTGCAGATCAAAATCCTAGTTTCCTATTTCCAGATAACGAAGGAACCTATGAAATCATTCAGATTGCAATTTCACCAGAAGGCTGCCGTGATACAATGGTTCAAACTATAGTTGTAATTCAAAAACATTTGATTTTTGTACCTAATGTAATTACACCTGATGGCAATACAATGAATGAGGTTTTCTTGCCTTATTTCTCAGGAATTGATGTTGACAATTACCATTTAACGATCTATAATAGATGGGGCGAATTGATTTTTGAATCCTATGATTTAAGCAGCGGTTGGAACGGCACATTTAGCGGAGAAGTGGTGCAAGACGGTGTATATATCTGGCACATTTTGGTTGGCGATATAGATACGGAACTGATTCGTGAATATCATGGACATGTGTCTGTGTTGAGGTAGATTTTTCACGCCCTTTATAACAAAGCCTTAAGCGTATTTAACCACAAATCAGGATACTTCACTTGCATTTTTTAAAAAGTCATTTTCAATTGTGGTTCGATTCTTGTCTTATATCAATTGAACCGTAAAATTTAGGTTATGAAAAAGGTAATATTTGTATTAATGGTTGGGATAATTGGAAGCTGTACTTTATTAGATACAGGAATTATTATCGATCCACCTAACGTGCCAAGTGTAAACATTTGCGACAATGTTGCGACAAATGCTGACATAGATGTAATGAAGACGAAAATTGAAGCACAGGCTTTTAAAGACGAAAGAATGGAACGTGCAAAATTTGTGACTAAAGGTTATTGTTTTGTATCTGCTCAGGTAGTAAATATTATGGATTCTTTTCAGTTTCCAGATGCTGAATTGGAAATTGCCAAACGGCTTTATCATCAAGCAACGGATAAGGAAAATTATGATATTGTTATAGACGCTTTAGTTCATAAAGGCGATCGTGATGAGTTGAAGGCTTATATATTGGAGCATTGATTTAAGGCAATAAGTTGGTGTGATATATGATGCCGTCTTCAGTAAGCCATACTTCTTTTTCTGAATTTGCGTAAGCATAGCATTTAGGCCATCTAAATTGCGTTGTACGATAAGTAAGAACAGCATCAGCCAAAATTAATTCTCCATTTGTAGCATAAATATCTACTTTGCGCATGTTATCAATATTTAAAGGTTCCGTTATTAAAGGTTGCGCTGCAAACATTCCTTTTTTTCCAATTGCTGTTGGTTGCTTACGGTAATATGTAATTCCGTCGTTTATGGTGTGTTTATTAAATATAGCAAATCCAGAGTCTGTTCTAACAATCAGTGTTTTAGATACCTTTAGATAGTCGGTGTATTGATATTCCATTTGTATTATAAGGTCATTGTTTACATCATAACAGGAAAATAGATGATCCGTTTTGTTTTCAACGGTGTAAAAACCTGAATAGCCTCGACGGTATCCTTTTTCCGTTCTTGTGAAAACAAATGAGTTGTTGAACACCTTAAATGTTTTAGAAGGAATATTATAAAGTGCAAAATCAGCTGTTAAACTTAAGTAAGTCAAATAATAGTTGTCACTATTCTCTCCTTCATCTACGTTCAAAACGTGACCTAGCGAATCCAAATAGCGCACACTAAGTAATTGTTCTGGTTCACTATAGGTTGATTTCTCTATAACTCTTCCATAATCGTTAATTGCTAATAGTTTATACTTGATAATCAAATTACTGTCGCTCTCGGATTTAATATTCCAATGAGACATTAATCCAATAAAGTCAACTTCTTCGTCTATTTTTAATGGGGTAGTGGTATTACGAATAACCCCTTTTATCTTTAAATCCATATCATAAAGATCGAATTGTTTTTTACCTTTTTTTGCTCTAAAATAATTCACATCTTTGGATTCTATTAGTTCAACCGAAGTATAAATTTGTGGAATTTTCATTCTTCCAAATTCATTCATTAATCCAACCGAATCTTGATCAGTAACCTCAAAATAAAGGCGCTCTTTTTCTTTATCAAAAACTTTCGTAATTACTTCGTGATAAATTTTTTCTTTAGCGATCGGATTACCTTCAAAATCTACTAAATAATCACCCTGTTCATTTCGGAAAATATAAGGAGGTTGATCATCTTTTTTTTCGGTGCAATTAATTGTGTCAAGTCTTGTTTCACCATTTTCGAATAAATAATACCTGTTTTTAGAATTTGATAGACTGATCGTATCGTTTTGATAAAAGAGTTCACCATTTGCTCTAATTACATGAGGATGATCGTCTTTATTCATGATGAAAACAGGATCTTTTCCCATATAAATTAGCGGCCCGCTTCTTATGTGTGGATTATAGGATAGGAAACACCAACTAACGCATACGTCATCATAAATTGGGGGAACCACTATTTTTTTTCCAAGAGCATCATAAACACCATAGCCTTTGTCAATGGTTTCTAATGCAAAATAAAAAGCTGAATTATGCGGACTTGATTTTAAAAACCGAGTCGAATCAATTTCTAGAATTTCAGAATAATCAAAACCAGTGCGTTGAATACCATCTGAAGAATAAATGGCGGTATTTGAATACTTGTCATAAGCCATAAACAAGAAGTCTGTTTTATTCGCTATCCCACAAGTAAAAAGGCTATGTTCAACTAATGGGATAAGTGTGTCTCCTTGGAGCGATAGAAAACCGTGCTTATTTGAGGGGAGCTTCTCTTGCGGGTAAAAGAAATAGCCAAAAGCATCTAGTTTTAAAAAATGATATTGAAAAGGAATTAACACATTTCCAGTTGAGTCTATTATGGCCCAAAAATCATTTCGTTTGACCTGAATTCTATTGTTGTTTGATAAGATAAGGGAGTCATAATATTCATTTAAAACGCGTTCACCGTTTGCGTGTTTCAAACTCCAGCCATTTGCATCCTTAAATGGATAAAAGTCAATATCCCAAGCTTGCGTAAACCCTATCGAAGTAAATAATAGAAAAAAAATGATCCAGATCAATTTCATGATTTTGGTTTACTAGGTTAATGTCAAGGTTAAATTTACGATTTATTTTTTTTTATAAAGTTTGTAGTTTTTCAGATTGGGGTACTATTTTAGATGGGCTTATAATATTAGCCACCAAATCATCCCCGTTAACATAAAAAAATCATTTTTTTTGGCAAAATTCCAACCATTATGAATTTTGTTGCGTGTATTTATGTGAAGTTAATTTTAATTATCCCCAAAATTCCAACTATGAAATCTTCAAATCTTTACCAAAGACTATTTGCACTTGTATTTGTTCTTTCAATATCATTTATGGCGTCCGCAGGAGGCATAGGAATAATTGATGGTTCTGTTGGCATCTATATGAAAGTGATCAAATCGGATGTCCAAGTCACTGTAAATAATCAAATTGCAACAATTAAAGTAACAGAAGTATATCAAAATACTACTGGAGATGATGTTCATTTCAAATACGGTTTTCCGTTGAGCGAAAATGCAAATCCGATTGGACTGAAGTGGAATTATGAAGATGTTTGGTACGAGGCGCTAATAAGTGCGAGTGTTCAAAATAGCGATATTCCTGGAACAGGAGATGGAGGAGATCCAGATGCATATATTGATCCTGCGCTAGAAGAATTTTTAGGAGATTCACCACTTTTCTTTACTACTGCAGATACGATTCCGCCTGGTGCATATTATACAATAGAATTTACATATGTTGAACTTTTAACTTACGAACTGGGTTTAGTTTTATACGATCTAACACATGATTTGACAGAGATTCAACCAGAGCCGATTGATACGCAAACTTTTAATTTTCAATTATATTCTGATCGAACTATCATAAGTGCGGACCTCGTTAGTTTAGCAACAGATGATTCGATTGATGAATTTGAAGCGCAATTATCGTTGAGTTTATATGATCAGCCTGCAAATTTTGATTATAACTTAGAATACGAGCTGTTTTCAACTGGCATGGGCATTATCCCAATTAGCACTATGATGCCTGATTCACTTTATAATTGTGATGAATTTGGTCAAGGATTTGCAACAATAATTGTTGAGCCAAGGCCTTATATAGATACAGATGTAATTCCGAAAAATTTCACCTTAATAATTGATAAATCGGGTAGTATGAGCGGGGCAAAAATGGAACAGGCTAAGAATGCCGCCACGTATATCCTTGAAAATTTAAATGAGGCTGATTATTTCAACATCATCTCTTTCGAAGAATATGCTTATTCTGCATTTCCTGAACATGTTGCGTTTAATTTAGCCAATGAAGCAATTGCTTTGGATTTTATAAATGATATTTCAGCCGGAGGAGGTACACATATTGCTGGTGTTTTGTCTGAAGCAATTGGTCAATATATTGGGGTGGACGAAGATATGGCAAATATTGTGTTGTTTTTAACAGATGGTATGGGTTCAAGTTCAAATGCGGAAATCCTGGATTTAGTTGAAGCAGAGTCGGAAGCAACAGGTGTTGATATTTACATCAATACGATTGGAATTGGTTATGGTGTTAACGAAGCCTTAATGATTCTTTTGGCTGAAGAAAATGGAGGTTTGACTTTATTTATTGAAGAAGAGGCGATTGAAGATGAGATAATTACATTTTTCAATAAAATAAACAATCCTGTTATGTTGAACACATCAATCTCTTTTTCCCCTGATATCCTTTATGAAATTCATCCAATCAACTTACCTAATTTATATCAAGGTCAACAGATGATCTTTTCAGCAAGATATGATAGTGCGCAACATGTAACAATGTATTTAGAAGGAAACGCATTTAGTGAACCCGTGTCTTATACGTTTGATATATACCTTTCAGATTCGCTTGAAGAAAACCTTCTTGTTTTACCAAAAATATGGGCAAAACAGAAGATTGATGATTTGAGTATTGATTACTTTAATGAAACAGATGGAGCAGCTGCTGAACTAATTCAGGACGAGATCGACAGCTTAAGTGTATGTTATGGCGTATTAGACGTTCAATTCGGAAGTTTTGATGGTGGTGTAGTCATTTCTGGATATGAAGAAAGCCTAGTGAACTATGATGGGTCAGATTTAAGTATTTATCCGCAACCGTTTGAATCTTTTATTAATATCAAGTTTACTTCATCAATTCAATTGGACGGTGACTATGCAGTTGAAATTTTAGATTTGGCAGGAAAGAGTGTTCATTCAGCTAATGTTAAGTTCACTGGTAATATGGCCGTAATCTATGATCTTGACAAATTAATGTCAGGCACCTATGTGTTGAAACTAACTAATGGTAAGAACACGTACACAACCAAGATGGTGAAGTTTTAGTCGTTTGTTGGGTCGGATTGTGATTAGGATGTATTGAGAAGGGGTACTTAATTTACCTCAATTAATCCAATTTTAATGGCGTAAATAACTAATCTCGCCACATTTTTGGCGCCAATTATATTTTAAGTCAACTAAAGAAAAGGTGTGAATATCACTGATGAAATCCCCGTTTTTATCAATAAATGTTGAATTCAGAACATGATCACTATTTTCGTGTTTTAAGCGCTAGCCATTTTCATTCTTAAACGGATAAAATAGTAATTATTGAATGACCCGTATTTTTACTTGTATTTGATAGACAGGGGTTTGTACGCTTTCTGTAAGCTTATTTAATGTCTAGTTTAGCAATAATTATTAACCTAAACTTTTATATTATGGCTGGAAAGACATTTAAAAACAATTCAACGCATTACATCAATGGTACTTTATTAATTCGTCAAGGAACCAACATTCAATTGCCTTCTTTGGAGCAAGGTTTTTCGTTAGACGTTGGCGAAGAAAAGTACATTGAATATGGTGACAGTACGAATATCTATTTGAACGGATTAGTGCTTCAATACAAAGATGAAACAAGTCAATCTATGAGTACTGATAGACAAGAAGTGATTGCAACTGGCGTATCCCCAACTTTTGATTGGGTATTAAACACACATAGCTCAATTACAATCAACTCTACTAAGGGATTGGATATTAGTGCTAGTAACTAATTTCAATAATTGATATAAAGAAGGGAGATCGTCTGAAAAGGCGATCTCTTTTTTGTTTATTTACAAAAGGTAAATCGGACTAGGAGTAGAGGCGTTAGGATACAGTGATCAATTCTGCACGAATGGCGTAAATAACCAAGCCCGCCACATTTTTAGCGCCAATATATGTTGTGAACCGTTTTATACAACTAAGACTTAAATTTATTGTTACCTAATGAATGCCATCAAATCATCAGAACTATTGAGACGATTTGTTAGGTTATCCAATGTTATTTGGTACTTGCCACTTGTTGCCAATGGTAATTGCCGTGTCCTTTCTTGGGTCCAATATAAAGGATTGAATTTCCGGCTGAAATACTTGGTTTACCGTGAACATTGGCTCCTGGATATTTTCTAGTGTATCCAAAGTGATAAGTGTGTCTTCATTTTTAGAATTCGGAATATCTGAAGTGCATCCTGTGATAATGAATAATAGAATTTGGCTAATTGACGTTTTCATCTTTCTTTTTATATGAGAATGTGAAAGATGAGAAAAAGTAACAAGATGAATTCTCCTAATGGTTCACAACGTTAAAATAAAAGCCACTTGTCGCTACTTTTATTATTTCTTCTTCAACCTTTTGAGGTTGTGTCGTTTACATATTGACATAATTATGAAAAGGTAATTCATAAAAACTTAATCGTTGGTCAAAGTAATAATTTGCGTGCAAATAGTAAATGCTATATGACCCGAACAAAGCAGTTTGTATCTGGCCCTTATCAAGATTGTGAACCATATTCAGAAGGGCTTGGATCTGTTCGGATTGGTGGGGAACGTGGCTATGTTAACCTGAAAGGAGAAATGATAATTGTACCCCAGTTTTTAGATGCGGAACGGTTTTCAAATGGTTATGCGGTAGTTTCGGTTCCAACAGTTAAAACCGAACTTCGTTATAAAAATTATGGATTAATTGACACCAATGGTCGTTTTGTAATTGCCCAGTTCATTTTAAATTTGGCAAAGCATTTGAAGGTAAAATGGTGATTCTAGCAAAATATACTTATGTGCGAAACGTTGAATATGGCTTGTCATTATTGGGTATTGGTAAAAAGAAATCGATCTATATCAATACCAATGGCGTAATTGTATTCGGACCATGGAAGCGAAAGTGTGATTGAGCCTTCGAAAAACACAACAATCAATATTTTTCACCGTTCACTAAATCAATACATAATATGCAACCATATTTGCTATGTTTGCATCATATTAGAAATGAAAGCCCTAACCCTCATATTCCTAGCATTTATTTTTTCATTCAATTCAAATGCGCAAACAAATTATTTGGAAGGAACTGAGTTTTGGTTTGGGTTTATGGAAAATATGGGGCCTATTGCCACTTCTAATATTGCCATTACATCCAATAATGGAGCGAGTGGCTTGGTAGAAATACCAGCTTCAGGTTGGTCACAGTCCTTTACAGTCGCGCCAAATAGTTCTATTGAAATAATATTGCCCTTAGACATGACACAACCAAGTGGAACTGGTAGTTTTCCTTTTGGTGTGTACATAACAGCAGATGATACAATCAGTGTTTATGCGATTAATCGTACAGGGGCAAGTGATGATGCTACAATGGTCAAACCAAAAAAAGCATTGGGGTTTAATTATTACGTTTCGGCTTGGAAGGAAGATAGTCCAATGGATGATTTGTCAGAATTTATAATTGTTAGCACGGCTGATGAGACGACTGTAAATATTACAGATCCAGCTGGAGATGTGAGTACAGTAACGTTAAATGAAGGGGAATTATATCAATATCAATCTAGTTCACAATTGACAGGGACGCTTATTGAATCAGTTTGTAATCCAGATGGGAAATCATTCCCCATTGCAGTTTTTTCTGGGGCTAGAGCAACCGTAGTTGGGTCGGTTGGAAGTCGCGATCATATTGTAAGTCAAATGTATCCAATAGAAGATTGGGGAACCTCCTTTAACATGGCTCCGCTACCTTATGCTGAAGATCATTTTCTTTATGTTATCGCAAGTGAGGACGGTACAATTGTAACAATCAACGGTACCAATTATGGTTTGAATAAAGGCGAGTTTTTGAACTTAAATCAAATTGGGCCTAGTTATATTTCGGCAAACAATCCTATTTCTGTTCAATTATATACGCGCGGAGCTGATTTTATACCAGATACGAATTTGGACGGTGATCCGTTAATGATTAATGTCTCTCCAGATAATTTAGGCGTTTTAAATACACGATTTTTTTCATTTGAATATACTGGTTTTGGATTCGTTTATCCGCAAAATGTTCAAATTGTCACAGTAACGACAAATACAGGAAATATTTATTTGGATGGCACATTAGTAAGTGATTGGGTTGTGAATCCGGAAAACCCTTTGTTTTCTTTTGCAGAAATTACATTGCCCGAATTGAATACGGACCATTCCATCAACTCAACCAATAATCCTTTCATAGCGTATCCGAGCGCGCAATTGCATGCTCGATCTTATGGCTATTGTATTGGACATAATTCTCCATTTTATGAACCTTCTTTTGATATTGGATATTTGTCAGACACACTCAATTATCAATTGTTTTCGGATACCGTTTGTTCCTGCGAGCCAGTGTGGTTTAATGCCACTTATCCTGATCCTTCAGCTATTTATTTATTTATTTATGGAACTTTGGAGACGGTTCTACCGAATTTGGTAATGGATTAACACATGATTTTGCGAACGGTGTTTTTGATATTATACTCACTGTTATGAATGAAGAGGGCTGTGTTTATGACACTTTATTTAAAAATAATTTAGTGATTATCAATTGTGATATTGAAATGTCGCCACTAGGAACAATTTGTCAAGGTGATTCCATCACACTGACTTCAGTAATGGGGCTCGCATGGTTATGGAGCACGGGAGATACTACAGAATCAATTATTGTTGCGCCAACAGAAACAACAACTTATTCACTTGAAGTAGATGGCGGAGTAACGGCCATTTGTGAAGAAATTACGATTTACGTGCATGAAACACAAATTTCGACATTGCCAGATTCTTTGACAAAATGTTCCAACGAAGAATTGCCTGTTACGGCTGGTGTAATAGGAGATTATATTTGGTCAACCGAAGAGGAAACGGAAGAAATTTATATTGAAGAAACTGGAACTTATTATGTTTCAATTACCGATTCTAACGGTTGTGTGATTCAAGATAGCATTTACGTATATGTTGCCGAAGCTCCAATTTGGTCTTTGGGCGAAACAATCTATATCTGTAATGGTGATTCGGTAGAATTAACACCGATTGGTGAAATTTCGGGTGGAGAAGCGTACGAATGGTCGACTTCTGAAACCACCCCAACTATTATAGTAAACGAGCCAGGTTTATATAAACTTCAGTTGACTGATAGCATTTGTGTAACAAAAGATTCTGTACTTGTTCATCTTGTTTATCCATGGGAGTTAGCACTTGACAATCCGTTTATTATATGTGCTAAAAAAGTGGTTTTAGATGTAGCGCAAGAATTTAGCAGTTATTTGTGGTCTACTGGTGAAACAAGTGCTCAAATTATTGTAGAAGAACCAGGGCTTTATGGCGTTGAAGTTACAAACGTATGCGGTATGTATGGTGGTACAATTGAAGTTGTCTTTGATTGTACATATGCCTTTTATGTTCCCAATGCATTTACCGTAAACGGCGATCCAATGAACGCTATTTTTAAAGGTGTTGGAGTAGGAGTTGAGCAGTATTATTTAAATATTTACGATAGATGGGGAGAGATCGTTTTTGAATCCAATAATATGGATTTTGGATGGAATGGAGACACGTTTGCTGGAGCTCCTGCTCCAATGGGTGTTTATGTTTATCAGATCGAAGTGATTGACATTTTGGGCGAATTACACAGGTATAGTGGTCACGTCAGCTTAATTCGTTGATTTAAGATTTCACCCTATTCTGTTCACTTTCCGAGCCTGATCCTTGGTGTTTTTTCTTCGTTGAATTGGATTTACCAAAACGAATTGAAAACGCAATAGAGATATTTCTAGAGTCATATTTGCTGTTCCAATCGGCATTGGTTTGACTTAGATTATTGATAATTCCATCTCCAATACGTGAATAAAAAATATCGTTGACAGCTAAGCGAAAAGTTCCTTTACCATCCAAGATACTTTTTTGGACTCCAAAATTCATAAATGCGTATCCTTTAATATAGAGTTGTGAATAAACTTGATTATTTGAAAATCTACCGCTGAGGTTAATTTTCCAACCTTTTTTAAGCTTGAAGCTATTAGTGATACTCCCGTATAAATTTATTCCGGTCGAATTCAATTGCTCTGTATACAATTGACTCTCAAATTTTACCGCAGAAGCTTCTGTGTAAAAATTGATGGTATACCATGAAGTTACAGGAAGCGTCCCATTTACAGATAATGTCAAATATTGACTTGAAGCAATATTCCCGGGCCTGCTATAATATATTTCGTCTTGAATCTCTAAGGTTTCATTAATGCCGTCTACAATTAAAGCGTATGAAAGAGATGTGTGTAGGAGGTTTTTATAAGAGTGTGTGAGCGAGAAGTTATGAGAGAACGTTGGTAATAAATTCGGGTTTCCAGTGTAAAATGTAAACTTGTCCAGTGGACTTACGAAGGGATTCAAATCTTGAAAATAGGGACGTTCTATTCTGCGACCATATGAAAAATTTAAGCTATGTAGGCCAGCCGTATCTAATTGTCGTAAGGCATAGAAAGTCGGGAATAAAGATCCGTAATCCCGTGTAAAGCTGGTATCAGGTGTTATTTCGTTTCCGAGTTGATTTCCTTTAAGCTGAGTGGCTTCACCTCGCAATCCCATCTGAACAGTTATTTTACCAAACATTCGGTTATAATTGACATAGGCCGCATTGATCCATTCGTCATACAAAAAACGATTGCTTAAGGCATAATCTGGTTCAGTAACTCCTTCTATGGTATTCGTATAAATTGCTTCATTATCTGTTTGCGTAAAAGCAGATTTTAGTCCAGCTTCAAAATTTGATCCGTCTAGGAAAGGCTTTGAATAATCAGTTTTTACTGCATAAATACTTATTTCGGACGGGATTTCTCCATTGATTTGATCTTCATATGTCAATACATTTTCTGCATTGTATTGGAAGTTTTTGAAAAGCTGATCATTGGTAGACTGATATTGCACATAATCGGCGTCAAATGTAATTTCACTTCCCAATGTGTCTAACTCTTGCTTGAAATAAAGACTGAATAAATTATTATTAAAACTTGTTTCGCTGATATTATCCGCAACTACTCTTTGCAATAGAACACTGTTGGCATCTGATATTAAAGATGTATTGTCAACTTTGCGCTCTCCAGGTGATATTGATCTTTTAAAGGATAAACCTAAAGTGGTTCGATCCGTTGCATAAAAATCCAATCCAATTTGCCCTTGCAAATATTGACCACTCCTATTATTAAATGAATTCTGTTCAAATGCCGATTGTTCTTCCCCTGTATCATCTAAATAATACCGATTGATATTTAAGTCTTGAAAGTTTTCCCAAAAACCAGCATTTATATTCGTAGAGATACTCACTTTATTCTTGTTATAATTGAGGTTAAGACTGTTGTTACTGCCATTATAACGGCTTCTTCTATAACTGACCGTAGCATTTCCGTAAAACCCGTTAAACGTGCTTCGCTTAATATTGATATTAATAATTCCAGAATTGCCCGCTGCCTCATATCTGGCTGGTGGATTTTCGATTATTTCAATGTCCTTAATTGAACCTGCGGGTAATGATCTTAAGTAGTTTTCTAAATCAGCTCCAGATAAATAAGAGGGTTTGTCATTAATATATACGGCAACACCTGCCCGTCCTTTCAAACTTATTTGTCCATTTTGATCAACCGATACACCTGGTGCTTGCTCTAAAATCTCTAAAGCGTTGCTGCCAGCACTCGAAATTAAAGCATCCGGTGTAATTACAGTCCTGTCTATTTTACGAACGACATAAGGCACCGCACCATCAACAGTAACTTGGTCCAAAATATTCGGGTCCAGTGTTAGCGTGATGGGTTTCAATGTTTCGGATGAATTGATTTCAATCTCCTCAGAATATTTCAAATATCCGGCTTGTTTAATCCGCATAATGTATGCACCAGCGCTAATATTGCTAATAAGGTAAGTACCATCTTCATCTGTAAATTCTGACTTTACCAATGTTGAATCGCTTGCGTTGAATAAGGATACCATTGCGAGGTCAATTCCTTTTTGCTTTTCCGACACAATCGTACCGGAAATGTCAATTGTTGCTTGCGTAATTGCACTTGTTGCAATAACTAGGGTTATCAAGGAGAGAATAAACTTCATGCGACTCAATTTTGGTTATGGATTGGAGCAATTATTTTAAATTGTTCCATACAATAATATGAATTGAAACCTTTGTAAGGCGTTAATGAATGGTTAATAGAAGTTAAAATTCTTTAAA
This sequence comes from Crocinitomix sp., assembly GCA_047623705.1. Classification (GTDB taxonomy): domain Bacteria; phylum Bacteroidota; class Bacteroidia; order Flavobacteriales_D; family Crocinitomicaceae; genus Crocinitomix. The sequence continues at coordinate 69,849 of JBLHOW010000015.1, read as the reverse complement.
CGGTCATTAGAGTAGAAGGGTGGAGAATAAGTAATAAACTAGGCTCATTATGGCAATAATAGTCTTATATGAATTATAGGCCGTTTATCCTGTTCTTCTGCCAGTTATGGCAATGATAAATACCAATTGTTAATCGCCTCTCTAATTTCATGTAGCAAATCTTTTGCCATTAAATATTCCCATTTATTTACACCGCATAATAGAAATGCATGAAAAATATCTGATCAGTTGGTCATATATTGTTTTTTTGACAAATTTTTTCTTTTCGAGCAAGATTGGTGCAAAAATTTAATTTTAAATTTCAAACATTTTTCGTATTATTGGAACTTAAAATCGCGGAGTAATTGTCACTTTTCGCCTCGATAAAAAAGAATTATGAAAAAAATAACTAGCCTTTTATTTGTATTACTTGCTGTTTGCAGTGTCAATGCGCAAACCAATGTCGTTTTTTATACGAGTATGGGAAATTTTATGATAGAAATTCGTGAAGATTTGGTTCCTATCACTGGAAATAATTTTTTGGATTTAGTGGCGGATGAATTTTATGACGACATCATTTTTCACCGTGTGATTGACGATTTTATGGTCCAAAGTGGTGATCCAACGGGTACAGGTTCAGGTGGGCCTGGCTATACAATAGCTGATGAATTTCATCCTGATTTAGACAATGCACAAATGACAATTGCAATGGCAAATTCAGGTCCGGACTCTGGAGGAAGTCAATTTTTCATCAGTTTAGTTGACAACCTTTATCTGGATTATGATGTTGCTCCTTTAGAATATGCTCATGCCGTATTCGGTATTGTGACCGAAGGATTTGAAATTGTGCAAGACATAGGCGGCGTTTCAACCAATATTTCGGATCGGCCAATTAGTAATGTTGTAATTGACAGTATTCGTGTGACGGATGACTTTATTGCAGCTGGAATTGTAGCCGAAGACATTACAAAAAATCAAGTAAATGTTTATCCAAATCCGATTGTGTCGAATTCTATTATTAGCATTAACGCCGCAAATTCTGTAACAAGTGAATTGAGCCTTTACGACAGTTTTGGGAAATTAATTTCAACTACGAACATTGATTTAGTGCAAGGCGCAAATGAATTTAGTTTAGCACCTTTGACTACTAATGTTAGTTCGAGCGGGATTTACTTTTTGCGTGTAACAATGGAAGGTAGTTCAGAAAATGTGCGGATTATAATAAGCTAAATTTAAAAAGTAGCTTCAATTCTTTGTGATTTTGATATGACTCGAAAAATTTCGCCATTTGTTTCAAATTCACAAATTACATCAACATATATACCTGTTTCCCATAAAGGTCCTTTTCTTGCAATACCTTGAATGATATGAGCTTTGCTTCTATCAATTTCAGTGTAATTTGTACTCCATATTTTATCTCCCATCACAATATACTGTCTATTCAAAACGACTGTGTTTGAAATCGCCGTGCTATCTATATCTGTTAACCAATTTAAACTTACCATTGCACTGCTATTTTCTCCACCTCCTGGCATAAAATCTCGGCCTACAATCGCCTTTAAAAATAAATGATACGGTCCAACAGCAATTGTATCAGGGCTAGCACTTAATTCAGCAGCAAAAGTTGGGTTATTGGTCACTTCACCATTCATGATTGCTTCTTTTTTACAAGAAAAAATAAAGAGAAGAAGAACAAGTGTAAATAATCCGCTTTTTTTCATAAAATAATGATTTAAATTCTATCGCAAAATATGCATAAAATGGATTGCATGAAAACGTAAATAGGTTGTTTTATTCAAAAATATAGCAGTCTGCACTAAAAAATGGAGTCCTCAATAGTGTCTTTATCTACAGATCAAAAAATATTGTCAAATCGTTCATTTAAATTGTACAATGCTTCATTCATAATGAAGCACTATAGATAGCTTTGACTCAACCCAATTTTTAATTAAAAACGGGTAAGGAGTATATCGAAAATCCAAAAGAGTAGGTAACAATTTAATTTTATGAAAAAAGTAATGATTTCAGCTTAATCATTGGTGTTGCTTATCGGATGTGCTAAATGAGGAAACAATCCTCGAGAATGATTCGACTTCTGTGGATCAAACGAATCGTGTTGCCATTGGATCGTTTGACGAATTTGGAATACATCATAACGCAATTTTAGAGCAGGTAGGTTTGTCAGAAGACTTGACGGGACTAACGGCAGAAGAACGTCACAATTTAACTGTTGAAGTAATTCAAATGGGAGATGACGGGTTTGACGTAAGTTTTGAAACAATTAATGGAGAAGTTGCTTATAGTAATAATTCGACAAGTAAAGTCAGCATTAATATATCTCACATTTTTAATATCCTCAAAATAGATAGTTTCGGAGCCGACTTTTATAACGTTTTCGTCCAAAGGGACTATTTCATAATTATATGTGATTTCTGTAATTGCAATTACGCTTTTGTTTATTCCTGTAAATCCATTTTTTTCTCTTAGAAGTTCTATTGCTACTTTAATTTTATTTCCTATTTGATCCATAATTTATCGCCTTATATATTTCGAGCTTTTGGGAGGGGAATTTTGGGAGTACTATGGTTTCTACTGAGGTAAATTAAAAAACGCCAAGGATTTCCCTTAGCGTTTTTTAATTTGTAAATGGTGAATCTATTTTTTAATAAAACGTTTGATAGCCATCCCATTAGTTGTTTGGAGTTGAATGTAATATGCTCCCGACTTTAATTCAGCAACGTTTATTGAATTATTATAGCCTTCATATTTAAGGACTATTCTACCTGAAAAATCTATGATAGTTATATTGATAATTTGTTCATCTTTATAATCAATAAACAATTGATCTACAACAGGGTTTGGGTAAATGTTGAAATCATTTTTAACATGCTCGTCTATGCTAACAGCTGTAAAAGCAACACAACTAGATGTATCACTGCATACCCCTTCAGTAATAATTACTGCATAATTTCCACTTGTATAGGGTGTGAAACCCTCATTTGTTTCACCTGGAATTATTGCGTTATCTGCGCAATCAATCCATTGATAACTTGTAGCTGATTCGTTATTAGCCCATATAGTTGTGGGAGTTGTTGTTGTGCCTACATCAATTATACTGATTGTTAAATTTAACGTTACCAGAGAATCACAACCTTCAGCACTCGTCAGGGTATAAGTTGCAATATTGTTAGAGGCAGTATAAGTTATTCCATCTATCCAAGTATAAGTCTCGCAGGCAATTTGTGTGTCTGTTCCTGTATTTGAATAATTAATTGTTAAGTTTAAAGTAACTATTGAATCACAACCTGCCTCATTCGTTAACCCATATAGTGCCATGTCATTTGAAGCAGTATAGGTGATTCCATCAATCCAGGTATATGAATCACAAGCTGTATGTACATCAATTCCCGTGTTTGCGTGATTAATTGTTAAATCTAAAGTAACTACAGAATCACAACCAGCTTCATTCGTTAGCGTATGCGTTGCAATATCGTCTGAAACTGTATAAGTGATTCCATCAATCCAAGTATATGAATCGCAAGCTATTTGAGTATCTGTGCCTGAAGTAGGTAGACACTGTTTCAGTTTTTGAATAAACATATCGTCATTTCCAACAGTGGTAAGATTACTTACTCCTGCTCCTGGATCAAAATCTACTGTATATCTATAAAGGCCAGTAGTGTATACATTATTAGAGCCGTCTACAGTAAGAGAAAATCCAATATCAGAACCACTACCAACTCCACCCACAGATTTTGCCCAAACAAAGTTTCCGCTAGGGTCTAATTTTAGGATAAAAATATCATTAGATCCCCCACTGACTAAATTTTCGACTCCGACCCCTGGATCAAAATCTGCCGTGGCGTGAAAACGCCCAGTTGAATATATATTACCCGCAGCATCTAATGCGATAGAATAACCAAGATCATCATAACTACCTCCCATGGATTTAGCCCAAACAAAATTGCCGTCGGAATCTAGTTTCTGAATAAAAATATCGTAAGGTGCAAATCCAGCACTTTCTAAGTTGTGGACTCCAACACCTGGGTCAAAATCTACGGTAAAACTATAATAACCAGTGGTGTAAATATTTCCTAAATCATCTACTTTTATAGCTGTCGCAGCATCAAAATACCATAATCCCATTCTTTTAGCCCAAACAAAATTGCCACTAGCATCTAATTTTTGTATAAAAATATCGTTCTCTCCAGCACTTGCTAAGTTAATAATTCCTATTCCTGGGTCAAAATCAGCTGTACCTTCAAAACTTCCTGCTGTGTAAACATTTCCTGAAAGATCTGTTGAGATAGAAGATCCAATATTATTATTACTTCCTCTTATAGCTTTGGCCCAAATAAAATTACCACTGGCGTCTAGTTTTTGGATGAAAATGTCATTACTTCCAGCACTGATAAGATTGTCGACTCCAGCTCCTGGGTCAAAGTCTACTGTACTTTGAAAACTTCCAGTATTACAAACATTACCTGAAGCGTCTAACGCAATAGATCGTCCATAATCATTACCACTTCCACCCATAGATTTAGCCCAAATAAAATCACCACTGGCATCTAGTTTTTGGATAAAAATATCACTACCTCCTACAGCAACTAAGTTAGACACCCCAACTCCTGGGTCAAAATCTACTGTTCCGCTGAAAGAACCAATTATATAAATATTGTCAGAAAGGTCTGTGATAATAGAAAATCCAATCTCTGCACCAGTTGCCCCCATAGCTTTAGCCCAAATAAAATTGCCACTGGCATCTAATTTTTGGACAAAAAAGTCAGTGCCACCAGCACTGACGAGATTCGCAACTCCGACTCCCGGGTCAAAATCTGCTGTACCCTGAAACGTACCTGTTGTATATACGTTACCAGATCCGTCTGTAATAATAGAGCGTCCTACTTCATTATTAGTCCCACCCATAGATTTTGCCCAGTCAAATGTTGCGTCTTGTGCATTTACGCTGGCACTTATTGTCAAAAATGTGAGTATTGATAGTATTATTCTTTTCATAATTTTCATTCCTTTAGAAATCAAAACTAGATAAATGAATAACAGGACTAAATTTAACTGTACGAAATGGGGTTAATAGTTTGTGAAATAAAAATTTATTCTAATTGAGAGGTTATTGGAATATGTTTTACAAATAGTATTGACATCAATAGTTCGGTAATTCTCTAATTCTTAATTGTTACGCAGTTCCCTAGGAAGCAGCATTTTTTGAACAAGTTGTTTTACGCTAATTTGTTCAATTTTAGTTTGTATTGTTATCACTTGTATTCTAATCCAGTGGATAAAATCTATGTATGAAATTTTAAAAACTTGAATGAATAGCTATCTTTGTTTTGTGAGTAGACTAAAGGTCCTGTTAATTATTATCTTCTTTTTGCAGTGTTTTAAACTTTCAGCACAAAGCCCACCATTTTTTGTTATTGGAGCTGAAGAGTTTTCTAATGTAGATATCTATTCTCTTATTTATGAAGACGAAACCGATATGCTTTATGCAGGAACGAATAGAGGTATTTTCGTTTACACTCAAAATGAATTTAGACCTCTTAACGGTAGTAAAAAGCAAATTGACAACTCTTTTTTTCAATTAAAAAAGAATAAAAACGGTGATTTGTTTTGCTGTAATTTGCATGGACAAATTTTTAAAATTGAAAATAGAAATCTCAAATTGTTCCATGAAATGCCATATAATGAATCTAAAAAAGGTTTTAGGTATTACTTTGATGATAAGAATAATTTAATTTTTCATAATGCGAGGACAATTCGAAAGTTAACACCAGACGGAATTGAAACCATTTTGTACAATCAAGGATTAACAGATCGCGTTAACCGTGATAAATTGGTTATAAATATTCGATCCAGTTATCAATTAACAAATGGCACCATTTGTTTTGGGGGAGAATTGACTAACCGTTATTTGACCTATGACAATGGCAAAATGGAAGAAATTAAATTCTCTGATGTAGCTGTTGATAAAGGTGTTTTTGTTGAACTTGGAGAAGAGGTTTTTTACAGTTCAATACCGCAACTTAGCCTATTAGAGAATAAGGCCTTACAGAGTTCATTTGCCTTTAATCAAATAAATCCTAATAAAGTAGCTGTTTTAAATTTAAAATTAGGTTTATCTTTTATTGAAGTAATTGATACTACTATTACTTTAACATCTTCTGCTTTTAAAAATAAATTCGTTTCTTCTATTTCGTCTAATGGCAATGGAACTATGTTTTTGGGTACGTTTAAAGAAGGGGTTATTGTAATTCCTAATTGGAATATTATAAAATATAGGACAGAAAGTCTTTTTTCAGGAATCGCTTCTTCTTTAACAAATGAGGTTTATTTATCGAATAAAAAGGAACTGTATAAACATCTTAATGGTCTTCATAGGATAGGGAAATTTAACGCGAGCATTGATCATATATTCTTTCTTGAAGGAAATTATTCTGTTAAAGAAGAACTAATAAGTGGAATTATCCATTCTAGGCAGGGAGGAATGTTAATTGAAAAAATTTTCACAAACGTAAAAGATTTGGAAGAGTCTGAATCAGAGGTTATTGTTTTTATCGATCCTGATAAAGTAAGGATCATTTCAAATTCTGATTTAATACTCGATTCTAATTTCGCTATAAAAGAAACTAAAAATTTATTTTCAATTCCTTTAACGAATCATAGGGGGTATTCGGTTACTTATAATAAAGAAGAACAATACCTCTATTACAGTACCAGTGAAAATGTTTATGCCAAAAAGTGGAATTCAGGCATAACAGATACATTAAGGTTTAACGGAGAAAAAATTCAGGGTAATGATTTGACCCACCATAAGAATTACTTAATAATTGGGTCAGAAAAAGAGGGGGTATTGTTTTATGAAAATAAAAACTTCATATGGAAAATTGGCAGTAATGAGGGACTTAAAGCTAATACTGTAGTTAAATTGCAAATAAATCAAAACCTCCTTTTTATTTTAACAACCAGTGGTTTGCAAGTATATAATTTAAACTCAAAGCAATTTTTAGGAATTGGTGAAAGGGAAGGTATAATGACTGAGAAGATAATTGATTTTGCCTTGAGTAGTGATAAAATATGGTTGTTGGATAAAGAAGGATACTATTCAATTGATTTAGTGCAATTAAAATCAAATGAAAAAATCACTTTAGGTGAGGTGTATCTTGATTCCGTGGTTGTCAACAATGAAAGGAGAGATTCGTTTAATAACTCAAAACTCTCTCACAATGAAAATAGCATTCAGTTTTTTTTCGATTACAGAGACCTTGAGACATTGCAAGAGGCAAAGTTTGAATATAAATTACAAGGTGTTTCAGAGGGTTGGGTAATTCTTCCAACAAATGTAAATACAATTGCTTTTCCTGCGCTATCACCAGGGGTTTACAATTTTTATATTAAAGTTAAATACAGAAATGAAGAGACAAAGACATTGGAATATCGATTTGAAATTTTTCAGCCATTTTGGTTTCAGTTATGGTTTCTTCTACTGAGTATCTTCTTAATTGTTTTTCTGGTATCAATTTTCTTCTATTTTAAAATGAAAAAAAATGCAAGGAATAGGAAAGTTGAGGCCGAAAAACAAAAAATGCAAACCGATATTTTTGAATCAAAACTAAAAGCTATTCGATCACAAATGAATCCTCACTTTATTTTCAATTCATTAAACTCTATACAAGCACTTGTGTTAAAAAATGAGACGAAAAAATCGTACGATTATATTGAGATGTTTTCTGATTTGGTTAGGAAAACATTAAGTTTTTCGGAAAAAAATTATACTTCAGTTATTGAGGAAATTGAATTTTTAAGAATCTATTTGACGCTTGAAACACTCAGGATGAAAAAAGAATTTGAATTTTCTATAGCGAATAATATTGAGGAAGAAATAATGATACCTACTTTATTAATTCAACCATTTTTAGAAAATGCCATCCATCATGGTTTACTTCATAAGTTGGGGAATAAAAATTTGCTAATTTCCTTTTCATTTAACCAGGACAATAACACGGCTTTTTGTACAATAATTGATAATGGTATTGGTAGAGTAAAATCAAAGGAAATTAATAATAGACAAAAATATAGGCATGAGTCATTTTCGCTCAATGCCACTGAAGAGCGATTGCGGATCTTGAGTGAGCAAAACAATCAAAATTTCAAATATATTATAGAGGACTTATATAATGAGGAAGATGTTGCTACTGGAACTAAGGTTGTTGTTTCCTTTCCTTTTAGAAATAAATATTAAAATTTCGCAAACCGATAAACTTGTTTTGAGAATTACTAATAACTGATAAGAGAATTTTAATTAAATATGTATTGTGAAAACAACCAAAGCAATAATAGTAGATGATGAAGAGGATGCAAGAGATGTACTGCAAACTTTAATTAATTTTTCTAATTTTCCAATTGAAATTGTTGCTATGTGCAGTAATTTGAAAGAAGCAGTATTTGAAATTAAGAAGTTGAAACCTGATGTGGTTTTTTTGGATATTCAAATGCCTGAATATGCAGGATATGAAATAAGTAACTTTTTTGATGAAATTACATTTGAAATCGTCTTTGTGACAGCATTTGATCAATACGCGATAAAAGCATTTAAACTCAGCGCAATAGATTATTTAGTAAAACCAATTAATAGAGGAGTACTGGAGAAAAGCCTTAAAAGGATTGTTAAAAAAATAGGGAGTAAAGATTCTCTTAACGATTATCAAAACCTACTTGAATCACTTCAAACAAGAAAAATAGAAAGAATTATAATTCCTGAAATTGATGCCAATCGGATATTAAATTTAAAGGATATTATTTGTATTCAAGGATCTGGAAGTTACTCTGTTGTTTATCTTAAAAGCGAAGAAAAAATTACAATTAGTAAAAACCTTAAGTATTTTGAAAAAGTACTACCTGAGGATACTAATTTTTTTCGTTCTCAAAAGTCTTGGATTATAAATACTGATCACATTGTAAAGTACAATACAAATCAAGGTGATGTCTATTTGGAAAATGGTATTATTGCGAAAATTTCACCCAATAAATTAAGAGAGTTTAATTTGCTTGTTTAGCTATGGTCAGAATCACAAGGTATTGATAAGAAAATACAATTTCAAAATTTGACTGCTTGTCATATCAAGTGACCTCGAGCGGGGATATTTCAAACTTTTTGAAAGAAGGTTTAAAAGCTGTCTTAAATTCTGATTTATTGTGAACGGGTTGCATTCAACTGACTATGGCTAACGTCAGTTTAATTGTGTTTATTTTTTGTGGTCTGTAGTTTTACTTTTTTTTCATGTAATATTTATGTCCCTTGTAATTTTCGAATGTCAAACTTGTTCTTTTCACATTTTTTATTGAAAATTCGTAATTCGTTAATTCTCCAGCCCAATATCGATTATAGATTATTAATTTGTTTTTGGTACTTGACCATTCAAATCCCTCTGAGTCTTCACCGTACCAAGTAGGTGAACCAGTTCCATCTTCATTTAATATAAAACCATCATTATATCCAAAGTCCATCAAGGCATATGGCAGGTCATAATCTTTTGACCCTTCATCTAGTATTTCATATTCAAATTCCCATGTGCCTATTAAATTATTTTCTATTCTATTCTTTTTACACGCTGAAAAAATTAATAATACTCCTACTGCGATTACTATGTTTTTTATTTTCATAAATTCTATTATTAGATATACTCATTAACAATGTGTTATTATTGCACACAATTCAAATAATAAACATTAGCATTATTGTTCCCACTATCAGGATCAAAACTACTTTCATTAGGATTCTATTCCCAGGTGTTTTCCTTATTGCATGACAATGTAAACTCAACCAATAATGCGAATAAGGTTCCTGTTTTCATATTTGAAAATCAGTTTAATATTAATGAAATGATGCAAGAACAATGAGAAAGGTTGCATTCCTTTTATATTATTGTCCCGCAAAAAATAGTCAAAGATCCAATTTGTCATGATCCCAACAGGATCTTCGAACCAAAACTCAAAAAAGTTCCAACTTCAACGCTCATTTACAAGAAGAGTAGGTGTGAGAGTGCAAATTTTTATAGAAATTAAATATGCAATTATTATGAATCGATTAACTAAAGACCTTGAAATTTAACTTTTGATAATGACTAAAAAAAACATTTGCTCATAGTTTGTTCTTGAGTTTTCAGTTAACGATTAGTGGACAAATACGGCTTAGTGCACTATTTACACATCTTGTTTCGAGTAGTTTATTTTTTTATTTCGTACTCTTTTACGCGATCAAAGAACCAACTTGTTAATCGAGTCTTTGCTGATAATTCCCGAATTTCTTTATCTGTTTTTAACTGGAAAAAGAAATTTTTATCAGACGTGTCATAGTCTTTACCTTTATATTTAAATGAACTGGTAAAAGCTTTTAATGCGGTTATTAGATCAGCTGTTTTTGGTTGGAGAGTATTAAATACTCTTTGGACGACTCCATTTTCAATAAACATTTCTCCAGTACTTCCATTAATGATTTCATATTTTTCTGCCTTCATAGTAAGAAATAGAAATAACTCTTGTCCCTTTTTGGCTTTTTTCATTCGTTTGTCGCAAGTCCATTCTTCAAACTTCTGAACTTTGATTAAATCCTTAACCTGTCCTTTAACAGTCGTACTTATTCTAAATTGATATGAACCTGAACTAACTTTTTCGATTTTTCCGACGACAATCAAGTCTGCCATACCAGCCACTACTTCTATCGGATAACAAAACTTTTTAGCATGGCCGCTTATTGAAAAGGTCAATACAATTATTACTGATAAAAAATATTTCATTTTGCTACTTTTAATTTACCTACAACGTTTGGCTCGTATGTTTTTTACACGAAACAATATTTACCTTAAATATAAGAAAGATTATACTCACAAGAAGCAGGGATAGAAGTGTTTGGCTAGGTACAATCTAATTGATATGGTTCTTTAGCATTAGCCCTACTTTATATTTTCTTTGAATTTGAACCTGTACCTAAGTCCTAAACGAAAGGAACTGCATGAAAAAGTAAATCGCTGGATGAAGTGTGATAATACAGTTCCTCCAAAATTAACCGTATTCCTATAAAGTGCTTTTTTGATTTCTGCTATGAAATAGCAAAGTCGAAATTTTAGCGGGGTTATTTAAAACTTTCATACATCTAAGTAGAGACGGAATAGTTGGTCCAGATAAAGAAAAGGAATTTACAATTGAACGCGATCGAAGAAATCTGAGTGTATTAGATTTCTCTGATCCAAAAAAGAAAGAAGTAGGGGTAGGATGTGGTGATAAAGTTTACTTTACCACAAGTTTAGTCGTGGATAATAGCTTTCCACTTGTGGATTCAGTCAAAATGGCCATATAAACTCCAGGTCCTAATTCCTCTTGTTTAATCTGTAATTGATTCTCTTTTAGGTTTGTGTTTTTATACACTTCCGCACCAAGTATGTCGAATATGGAAAGATTATAGTTCTGATTGTGACTTTCTGGGAAATAAATAGTTGTAAAACTGTCAAAAGGATTAGGGTAAACGATCATTTTTGTTTCTGAATTGACTTTATTCAAACCAATGGTCACAAGAAGCTCAACACATTCAGAGGTGTCAGTACAAGTTCCGTTGTCTATGATTACAGCATAATTACCGCTAAGTATTGCTGTGTATGAAGAATCTGTTTCCCCGAGTATCGGTTCAAAATCGTTATCACAATCTATCCATTGATATGTTCCCAGATCCGTTGCAACGGTTATTGTATAAGCTTCCACAATAAGATCAGTGTTGATTGTATCGATTGTTAAGTCAAGTGTTAATACAGAGTCGCAGCCCATGGAGTTTGTTAATAGAGCAGTATAAATTCCTCCAACCATATACGTGCTATCATTTACATCCCACGTATAAGATTTGCAATTAGTGGCAGTGTGATAACTGCTACTTGCACATTGCGAGAATTTAGCGACAAATATGTCTCTATCAGATCCGGAACTGCTGCCCAAAATAGCAATTGCGGGGCTTGGGTTGAAGTCCGTAGTATCAAAAAATTCTCCCGTTAGATAAATGTTATCAAAATTATCTACGCGTATGTCTGTCCCCTTATTTAGGTAAGGGCCGCCAATTTTTTTTGCCCATATAAATTCTCCATATTGATTCATTTTTTGTATAAAAATATCTGATTGCACGTTTGAGGTCATAATAAACGCCTCATCTCCAGGATCGAAATCTACCTCCGAAATAAATGCGCCAGTGATATAAACATTTTTGTAACTATCAATATCAATTGCAAGAATATCATCACTATAAGTACCGCCAATTTGTTTGACCCAAATCAACTCTCCATCCGCATTAAACTTTTGAATAAAACAATCCATGAAACCATTTGAACTCATTAACGCAACATCCGGACCTGGATCAAAATCAATAATGTATTGAAAATTGCCAATGAGATACAAATTGCCATAACCGTCAGTAATGCAACGGTTACTCACTTGCTCAAGAATACCTCCTGTTCGGTGTGCCCATAAAAAAATTCCATCAGCATTTAATTTAAGTAGAAAAAAATCGTTTAAACCAGCGGATGTAAGATTGTATTCTGCTGCTGAAGGGTCGACATCAATAACTCCCTTAAACACTCCGGTCAAGAAAATATTTCCAGAAAAGTCAACAGTAATGTCTCTTATGGCTTTTTGATCCGTACCGCCAATTGATTTCGCCCAAATTATTCCGCCATCCAAGTTAAATTTTAAAATCGCCATGTCAAACCAACCTGCAGGTATAAATTCGACGGTGTCATCCAATAAGGATAATTGGATCGTATCTCGAAATGATAATGTTGCTAGAATATTTCCTTCAGAATCATTCTCAATACCTCCAGAGTAGTCATGCGATTTACAACCTATATTTTTTGACCAACGGTAATTACCATCTGAATCTACACTAACAATAAACATATCTGTAGCGCCATTTGGAGAAAGGAATGCTTCATCAGGGCCTGGGTCAAAATCAACTGTACCACGAAAATTCCCCATTAGCGTAATATTTCCAAATAGGTCAATATCCATATCAACGATTTCTTGTGCTTGTGCACCTCCGAAAATTTTCACCCATATAAGTGAACCATCTGCATCCAATTTCTGTAGGTAAGCATCTCTGCCGAATATGCTTGTAATTAAAGTTTCTCCTGCACTTGGGTCAAAATCAACTGTACCGGAAAAATGACCTGCGGAATAAATATTCCCATCAGAATCATATTCAACAGCTCTACTATTATCAGAAGTCAAGGCGTCATCACCTAATCTTTCAGCCCAAAGAAATTGTGGTTCTTGTGCGAATGACACAAAACAAAATAGGTTAAGGCAGAAGAAAAAGAGTGATTTCATCTTTTTAATTGTATAGACCAATATATGCATTATTCGAGACCTCGATCCATCTCATAATTTAAAAAAGAACGATTATTATACAGTTCTATATTGAGTTGGACGGTGTTGGGACTGAACCTGTATAATTTGAATTTTTTGGTTGGGTTAGGGTAGTTGATGTGTGATTTGAGAAATTCAAAATATCAATATTTCTACTGATATTTTAGTCATTTTTTATTCGTTACTTCGATAATCTCTGGATGATAGATGAAGATTGTTTTCATTTGTGAAGTTTATTAAGGTTTATTTTGGGGTGTTAACTGAATAAACGATAACTAAATTTCAATGAAATTTCTAGGGTTATTCAGAAACTGATTGGACTGGAATTTCAATTAACAACAATGCCATGTCCGAATAGTGGTAATGGATCACGTAAGCTGCTGGCTCAGTTTGAAAGTTCCCAGGCACCAACCAAGTGGACGGTGAAACTTTGGGAATAAATGATGCGCTATCAATAGCTAAAATAAAATGTTTCAGATCTAAGTGACTAACTAAAAAAAACGCGTCATTTCTAACGTGTTTTTTTTAGTTTGCCATAGGCTTAGGGTTGAATAGCAATTTATAATCCCTTGTTTTCAACGAGAATTTTATAATTATGAAGTCACTTCTTCACCTGAACTATCAACCCCCCAAAGAAGTTGACCTTCAGAATTCACAATAGCTATGGCGTAGATATCACCACCTTCGCTACCCTCTGGTAGTATAATTGAAATGCCACCATAGCAGCCTGTTGTTTTGGCAACATCTCCAATAGTTAATGCGTTGTCACCTCCAGTTGTTGAGGGGTAAGGCATATTAATAGAAGCGGATTCCGTTGATGGAGAAGGATTAGATGTTGATTGATTTCCATTACAATCAATTGCCCATAAGGTGTCGCCATTATTGTTTGCAAAAACTAAAGGCCAATTACTGCAGGTGCTAGAAGGCACAATTATTTTTAAAGCAGCGCAGATATCATCATTCGGATTATTACCAATAACGTAACCGCTATTTCCTGGATCAGGATAATTTATGTGCAGATTACAAGATGCCCCAGGATTATTGGCTTGTGGTGTTCCTTGAACGGTATTTACATTTCCACTTGCGTCAACGCCCCAAAGGTATTCTCCACTGCTATTTCCTACATTAATCGGGTAAGCCGAACCATTACTTGGAACAATTGCTAATATTGCTCCTGAATTCTTGTTCGTGGTTGATTCATTTCCAATTCGTAAAGCGCTCGTTCCGTTAGCAGTATCATAAGCGATTGTATTAGCGACTACCGTTGCTATTTTAGCGTTTATCGGAATGTTGGATGCATTCAAATTTGGCATTTGATTATGAAAGTCAAATAATAAAGAAACGTCCTTTTTGAATATCAATAAATGTGTTGATCCTCCGAAATGGAACATGCCAATTTCGCCACCTTTTACTACCGAATCCCCTTCTTGAACAGTGATATCGCATGTAGCACACTCTGCCATACCAATTGGTACAACAACCATATCTCCTATTGCGCTGTTACTGGATTCGATTTCAATAATTCCACGCGTTGCTATATTGGAAATATATCCTTGTGATTCATTTGGCCCTGCTGAGTCGTACTCATCTTGATTCTCAGGCAATAGTTCAGAATAATACGTACTGTTAAATGGCGTTTGTTTTGCGGTTTGATAGGCTGTAATTACTGTGCCATCCACAGGGCTATGCCAACGGTGGTAGCTTTCTGCACTTAAAAATGCTTGGTAAATTGTTCCTCCTTCGTACTTGTCAGTTAAAGGGGTCTGGTCTTTACCAGCTTCATTAAAGATATTCAATAAAGAATAAGGCTGACCTTTTACCCAATAAGTGTTTTGTCGCTTTACATTGTATGCAACTCTATACGGACCAGATTCGCAGGCATTGCTAATGACATCTTCTCCTGTACCTATTGGCCGTTGCCCTGGGTTGAATTGACGCGTAAAAAAATCATCCCAACTTGTAAATCCATAATGAATTTCAGTAACATCAGGACACTTAAATGTTGAAATAAATTTTGCTCTTGCCGCAGCCGAGTTATTGTCATAATTAGTACCATCATTTAAAGCATTTGCCATAGCAATCATTGCTTTATCACTCAACCAGTAATATTGTAAATCGTTGAAGTGACCTGGGTAATTCGTTACGACGTCGTTTTTATTTTGTACAGCGTATTTTGACGCAGGGCTCATTAGGAAATTACCCCAATCAAGAAGTACTTTATTAAAATGTGCATTCACTCCGTCATCCAAGAAAAAATGATGTCCAGCTTCTGTTCCCATTGCCCAATCCAGCAAGGCGTTAATAGGGAAGCCTACGCAACCAGATTCATTAAAGGTTTGTGTCATGGTCATTATGCCATTTAATAATGGAATAAATTCACTCCAATTTTGGAGTTCATGTCCATAGTCCAAGTTTATATATTTGGCAGGAACTTCAGTAAACATCTCATTGGACCAAGTATTTATTTGTGGATTACTTGTCACGTATTCATTAAGTGCAATAATATTTGGTGTTAATGTAGTTGGATTAGCTGCCACATAGGATTTGATTCCTTTGACATGATTATTTAATATTTCATAATCCGCAGGTAACCATCTTCCTACATTAAATTGGTGTTTTTTCTTGTCTAAATTTTCCATAGTGTTGTTTTAAATTGTGTTTAGCATAGTTCTCCATTTAGAGAAATATTGTTTCCGAAAACAAAAACCAAATCATCCGGTCGTACTCGTTTTGGAAGTTAAATCGCCAAGGCCATCATCATTTCACTCATTGAAAATGGCTAAATTAATTTGCGTTCTTGGGAAATTCTAAGTTTTGGTTTAGGAAGCTAAGTTCTATATGAAATTTCAATTTGCTTAGATTATTATTACCTGATTACAGGAAATAGGTAATAATACTTAAATGTGTTTTTTGGGATTCGCCCGAAAAAAAAGTGAACACGTTCGAAACCGTTTGAATACTGAATTTGGGGTAAAAACAATTAATTAAACTATCGTTTGATTTGCAAATAGTTTCCAATTGTTTAAGAAAGGAACGTTATAAAGACAAAAAAGTCCAACATCAATGTAATTAGACTTTTTTTGTGACCTCAATCGGAGATATTTCAAACTTTTTGTAGCAGGACTTTGGGTTGGTTTTTCACAGTAATTTACTGTGAACCGGTTGTATTCAATTTGCTATTATCGGGAGCCGAGACTTTCATTTTAAATATCCAAATCCCTAATACCAAAGGAATCATATAGTATAGATAAATATACTTTTGAGTCATGTCTTCATCAGTTGGACCAAACGTTAGGTGAAAAGGGATGTAACACAAAATAATTCCAAAGATTGAGATAATTATTTTTTTGGCTACCATCTTAAGTTTAAGCTCTTTTAGTTGATAAATAATTAAGGTAATTAATACCCAACTTATAATTGAAAAAACAAATCCAAAAACTAGGAAAAGTATGAAAAATTCTCCTCTACTATTTGCTAAAGAGATCAATATTGGTGCAACAATTACAGAAAGCAACCAAAACTTAAGAGAGTATTTAATAGAATCTTTCATTTAATTGATATTGACTGAAAACTAAGTTAGTGAAAAATTCGAACTTCAAAAGGTTAATAAGAGGACAACAAAATCAGCGATTTAAGAATTAAAAAAGCCAACCCAAAGCAGGGATATTTCAAACTTTCTCTAGGAATATTTGAATTAAGGATACAACCTGAAACAGTTCAAACTCTGATTATTATTTACCAATCAATCGGATGATAATCTTTTAGGAATTTACCACACCAATGTTTTCCTGAATTAATTCCGTCGAAAAGCGGATCCATTACCCTTGCAGCACCATCTACAATATCCAAGGGTGGTTGAAAATCGTGCTCATCTTGTTTCTTTTTAGAGAGTTCAGCCGGATCTTCATCTGTAACCCATCCTGTATCAACAGCGTTCATAAACACGCCGTCTTTTGCAAATTCTGCGGCAGAAGTATGCGTTAACATATTAAGTGCGGCTTTAGCCATGTTGGTGTGTGGATGTCTTGCGATTTTTTTAAATCTATGGAATTTCCCTTCCATTGCAGATACATTAATGATATGCTTTTTGCCTGTGTTTTCTTTGCGCATCAAATTTGATAAGCGATTACACAAAACAAAAGGAGCTATGGCATTTACCAATTGTACTTCTATCATTTCAGGCGTTTCAATTTCACCTAATTTCAGACGCCAACTATTGGTTTTTCTTAAATCTATTTGTTGTAAATCAGCATCTAATTCACCTTCTGGAAAAACTTCTTCGACCTTTAAGGAACTATCAAAACTATAAGGTATTTGAGATAATTTTGCTGATGATTTCAAACCTACACCAGGTTCAATTCCGTGCCAGCTAACTTCCAATTGGTTGTTTTGACTTACAACTGCAGCTGCTTGATCAATATCTTGGATGCATTGGTGATGGTCCTTCAATAAATCGCTTGCAAATATGGGTAAAGCATGACGTGGTAATTCTTCTTTATCCATCAAATGTTGGAAAAAACCAGCTGGTCTTCTTACCGTTTGCGCGGCATTATTTATTAAGATGTCTAGACGACTATATTTCTTTTCAATGAAATCACAAAATAACTCAACACTTGGAATATGTCTCAGATCTAATCCATGAATATGTAGCCTATGACCCCAATTTGTAAAGTCTTCTTCTTTTGAAAAACGCAGTGCAGAATCTACAGGGAATCGGGTAGTTGCTACCACTGTTGCACCCGCCTTTAAAAGCATTAATGAAATGTGATATCCAATTTTTAAACGAGAGCCCGTTATTACTGCAACTTGTCCTTCTAGGTTAGCGGTTTGATATCTTTTGGCGTAATTAAAATCACCACAATCAGAACACATGGTATCGTAAAAATGGTGCAATTTCGTAAACACCGCTTTACATACATAACAGTTTCTTGGAGATTCTAATTCAGCATTTTCATCATTTTTTGGCATCTCCAAAAACTTAGGGGCTACGAAAATTGCATCTTCCCTTGCTGATCGAATTCCGGTTTCTTTTCGCGCATGTTTATCGCGCTCAATCATTTTCCGTTTTGCCGCCTTTTTCGCATCTTTTCTTCGCTTTAAAAATTCATCCTTATTAGGTCGCGATAAAAGTCCTGCGGCCTTCAATAAGGCAACTCTTTGGGCCTCTGGCAATTCAAAAAGCTGATCGGTATCATCCAATAGCGAATTTAAAACTGAGATACATTTCTCAATTTCTGCTTTTGATGACTTTTCTGATTTATTTTCCTGCTCCTCTTTCATGATAAGATTTGAAGATGCAAAGATAAAATTTATAGTTAGAATAAATGCAACAGTTTTGAGAGCAATAAAATATGGCTGATCGAAGTTCTGTTTTGGTGTTTTCCTAAGATCCCTAGTTCTAAATTTCTAAAGAGAGTTTGAAGAGAATTGAAATGGTGTTTACTTATTGAACGTTCTTACTAAGCTACGTAAAAATGGCCTAGTAGGCAAAGCAACGGAGTTAAGATATTGGCCGTAAAATCATTATTTAATGATTGAAATTTCTACTCTTCTATTCTTTTTTCTACCCTCTTCGGTATCATTAGAACTTAGGGGTACTGTGTCTCCTTTTCCATCAATGATTATCGCGTCTTTGTTTATTCCTTTTTCAATTAAATAAGACTTTAGTGCATTAGCTCTGTCATAGGACAGTTTTTTGTTGCGGTCTAAATTTCCCACGTTATCTGTATGCCCAGTAATTAATAAGTTATACTCCCCTTTTTTTTCTAAAAATTGAATGAGATTTTCTAATTCTGGATAATCATTTGGGAGTAAAATAGATTTTCCAGATTCAAATAATAGATTGTCGAATACATAAACTTCACCCAGATTGTAATCCATTAATGTGTCTGCTAATGAAACTTCTTCGATTTTACTTTCCTGAGTTAATGAGATTTCATCATTAATTAATGTAACGGAAACATCATCAACATAATAATGGGCGTATTTGGCAAATCCATCTATTTTACCATGCCTTACCCCATCTTCGATATAAGAAAATGATCCAAAAGTCATAAATTGTTCTGTGCCGTCTGCAGTGAAAACTGTAGAAAGCTCTACCCATTCCTTTTTGTTTTTGAATTCTCCAATGAACTTTACTTTAGGAGGTTCTAATAGGTCTTCGTTTGTGGGGATAACGAATGGGTTTTGAGAGAACAATACATTGAATTCATTTATAGTACTCAAGCCAATTTTATCAGCGCAACTAATAAATATTGCGATTCTATATTGCTTACCCTTAATAAGTGAATGGCTTAATTCAATCTGTAAGTATTCTCGAAATTTTTTGGCAACGCATAATCCCATGTAGGCATTTCCCGTGTGAGGTGTTTGGCTTCCAAAGTGATTTTTTTCTGTGCCAGCTTTTTTCGTGTCACAATTTGAATGATAGTATTCTCCACTACCCATCATATTGGGAATCTTCCAAGAGCTTATACATTTGGATCCTTGTGCAACGTCATTAGGTAATACACGATAACGTTCAAAACTTGCGTTCGGAATTAGATTACCTGATTGAGCGAAAACGAAATGGGACGAGAATGTAAGAAGAATGATAAGTTTGGTAAAGATTAACCGTTTCATAAAAAGCTTCTTTTCATTATAATTCGTAACCATTTAATGGTTACATACTATTAATATCTACTGTCATTGAATCAAACCTAGGTTTGTCTCTTGACAAAAATAACGAATTAGGTAAGTCCAAGGTTAAGGTTCTAAGCAAAAACGACAAAAGTTCTAACTTCCGAAAACGAATAGGGAATTCAATGAAAAAGATACGCTTCAAATGTTAGGTAGAATTTTAAACCTCTATAATCGGAGTCTTAAGAACTACTTTTGTCCCTTCTTCTAAATCATGGTATTCAATCGAAAAGTGATTTCCGTAAATCTTTTCCATCCAGTTAATCCTGTCTCTTGTGATTTTAATGCCATGTGATATTCCCTTATGCGTTCGGTTAATTTCTTCCGATTTTTTTCGACCTACACCATTATCTGTAATCGTCCATAGAATGAACTCATCATGCGGTTCAATATGAATGTCTAGCTGCTTACTGCCATCTGTTTTATGATATAAGCCATGAATTAAAGCATTCTCCACGAATGGTTGTACTAACATTGGTGGTGTATTTACGAAGTCTGCTACTTGCTCATAATCATAACTAACGGCGTAATGAAAACTACTTCCTTGTTTTGTCGCATTTAGTTTAATATAAGATTCTAAGAAATCAATCTCATCTAATAAACTAATAGATTCCAGCATTGAATAGTCCAGAGTTTTGCGCAATAAGCTAGAGAACATGGAAATATATTCATTTGCAAACTTTGTATCACCGAGACGGATACTTGCTTCTAGAGTAGTTAAAGCATTAAATAAAAAGTGAGGGTTCATTTGTTGAAGTAATAGTTTTTCCATAGAATTTGCATAAGAGATTGAATTCAAAATCTCTTTATTTTTCTCTGTTAACTCTACCTTATTCTTCTTTAGCGCATTGTTGATTTTTCTAGTTTTATTGACAGACTTAATCATGTATATAACAAAGAATAGCCCAACCAGAATTAATCCAGATGAAAGCACAATGATCAACTTATTACTTGATTTTAATTTAGTATTTATTGTTTCTATTTCTTGCTTTTCATCCTGTACTTTATTCAGTTCTCCAGTTACACTTGTGAAAGAGATGTCATTTTTAAGTTTGTTTAAGGTATTGTCTTCAAGACTTTCTAAAATTATTTTACTATGGTCAATTAACTTTAACGAGTAATCTAGAGCGACTGCAGAATCTCCTAAATCAAGATAACATTCGATCATATAAGTATAAAAATCAGTAATAAGATCTTGATTTTCAATGAGGATTAAATTTTCCGTTATTTCTGTTTCTAATTGTTTAGCTTTTTCTATTCGATTTAATTTAAAGTTAGTTTTTGACAGGTTTACCTTGCTTAATAACTCACCTTGATAATCATTCTTTTTTGTATAATAACCGAGCGCCTTTTCAAGACTTAATTGCGCTTTTTCAAATTCATTTAAATCAATATAACAGAGTCCTTTGTTCATGAAAGAATTTCCGAGCATGGCTCTCTCATCTGTTTTTAAGGCATACTCTTGAGACAAATTCAGAGACGCTAAAGCTTTGTGATATTCTTTCGTTTGATATAGGGCTATGCCCAAATTATTATAAACAATAGATAATAAACTATTATCTTCTTTGATCGTTTTAATCACTTTTTCGAAGTATTCAATCGCTTTTATAAAATCTTTCGTATCCAGAAAAATTAAACCAATATTGTTATAGCTATAGGCAATTTGGATTGTGTCATCAACTTGAAAAGCTAACTCTAAACCATATTTATATTGTTTTAATGCTTCAGAAAAATTCCTTAAATTATAATTAGTAACACCAATCTGATTTGATAGATCCATTTTAAGAAGGGGGTCGTCTAAATTCGCGGAAAGTCGTGTTGCCTCTTCCAGATAAATAAGTGCTTCCTTATGATGAAAATGGCTTTCATAATGTAGCCCAATTACAAATAGAATTTCACTTCTTAGCAAAGTATCTTTGTTTTGAGAAAGTACAATAGCATTTTTGAAAAAGAATTCAGCAGAATCTATCTGTTCATTCTCCAAACACTTTAACCCATTGTCTATCTGATTTTTAAATGCAGGTTTTTCTCCCCCGAATCCATTCAAGAGAAATAAAAAAGTTAATAGGGTAAAAACTATCTTCATTTTAGTTGGCTAATTTATCCTCTATAATTCGTAAAAAGTCCTCTTTCTTTCGTCTTGATAATGGTATTTCATCATTATTTATGAGCTTCACAAATCCTCCATCAGTTTTTATAATAGATTTTATAAAGTTTAAGTTGATAACATGCGATCGGTGTACTTTGATAAAAATGGAATCTGGCAAGAGTGATTCATAGTGTTTCATGTTTCTTGAACTGAGAATTTTCTGATTGTCTTTTAATACAATCTTACAATAACTCCTATCTGCCTCAATTCTTAAAATTTCATGAATGGGTATATACTTTACTTCATCTAAACTGCTAATCGCAATCTTTTTATTTTTTCTTCCTTTCAATTCGTTAAAAAGCAGTTCAAATTTCTCCTTATAGTCATCTTTTTGTCCAATTTCTTGTTTTAATTTTAATAAAGTATCATGTAGTTCCGAGGTTTTATAGGGTTTTACCAAAAAATCGAATGCACTATATTTTATAGCCTTTATAGCAAAATGACCATGCGCAGTGGCAAAAACAGATTTAAAATTAATTAGCGGTAATGCATCTAAAATCTCGAAGCTAGATCCTTCTATGATTTCAATATCAAAAAAAACAATGTCAGGTTTATGTTTAATAATAGTACCTATTCCACTTGTAACACCGTCAGCCTCACCAACAACTTTAAAGCCCAAATCAGCCTGGTGAATCTGAAAAACTAAACTTTTTCTGAGTTGAACTTGATCTTCAATTATTACCACTTTCATACAAAGCAAATATATGGCTATTTGTAAAGAAACATTTTACCATCCGGAAAAAGAAAGTAACCGCTTGCAAATTGTTCGTGACTGCCGACAAAACGAGATGATTTAGTTCTTTTTTTCCACATAAATTTAGAGTCAAAATCAATTATTATGAAACTTAAAACAGCCTGTTTAATCACACTTTTATATAGTGCATTTTGCTTAAATGCTCAGCTTCAAATTAAAGGTGATTTAGTGGATGACAATAATGCCCCTGTATTATTTGGGAACGTTCTCGCTGTGTCTAAATTAGATAGCAGTTTAATAGCAGGAGTTTATGCTGAAAATGGAAGTTTCGAGTTAAAAGTTGATGAGAAGGAAGTCTTATTAAAAGTTTCTGCAATAAATTACGAACCAAAATGGATAGAGATAATAGAAAGTATTGATTTAGGTGCGATTATTATGAAACCTGTCTTACTTGAAGAGGTTGAGGTAATTGCGAGAACTTTACCTTTTGAAAATAAGAATGGAAACATGGTTATCAATGTGGATAATACTATTTTTTCGTCTAGTACTTCTCCTTTAGAGATTTTAAGTAAATCGCCAGGAGTTATTGTGAGTGGCAATGAAGTAAGTATTATTGGAAGAGGAGAGGCGCAGGTATATATAAATAATAGAAGAAGCACAATTGAAGCTTTGAATGCCTTGCCCGTTTCACAAATTAAATCCATTGAAATTATAAGAAATCCAGACGCTAGCTATGAAGCGGAAGGGAAAGCTGTAATTTTAATTAAAACGAAAGAATTAGGTATAGAAGGGTATCAAGCCAAAATTTTGGGACATTACACGAAAGCGTTTTATCAATTGGGATACTTTGATGCTTCCATTAATTGGCACAAGAAAAAATTCACAATTTCAGCATCTGGAAACACGAATTTAGGTAGCACAGGAATTATTAGACTTGATCAATTACAGGTTTCCAATGCCAACGAACCATATGATGCTGAGACGGACTATTTAGAAAAAACTAAACTGTATCCCGTTATAAATTATCTGTTTGGTGTAAAGTACCAACTCTCTCCTAAACAAAGTATTTCGGCTGAATACAATGGAAATTATAGCATTTATGAGTTGGATGTAGAAACTAACATTAAGCAACGTTTTTATGATGGTACTGCGCGCGAAATTAAATCCAATTTAGATGCAAAGAGTCTTTGGAGAACTGATATACTTTCGGCGAACTATACATTAGAAACCGATACCTTAGGAGGTCGTCTTTTTATTGGGGCAACGTACAGTTCTGTCTTTAAAGGATATGATGATAGGGTAAACGAAGTTACAAGTATTAATGATGGCGTATTTAACGCCCAGACATTATCAATAGGCGAAAATTTGAATGCCTTAAAAAATGCTCAGATTGATTTTTCGAAAGAATTTAAAAATGGGAACAACTTTAAAATCGGTAGTAAGCTTTCTAATGTTATATCCGAATCAGATCTTTCTTTGAATACTGTTTCAAGCGATTCATCCTATAATAACATTCAAAATAATTTGAAATACAATGAAAACCTCATTGCAGGGTATTTCAATTGGAACGGAACGTTTAAAAAAGGAAATTACCAATTGGGTGTAAGATTTGAAAATACTACTGCTACTGCGTATGAAGGGCAAGACCAAAATGGGTATTTGGATACAAATTATTTATCTGTTTTTCCAAATGCTAGAATTACGAATACGCTAAAAGGAAATTGGTCAATGTCTGATAAGTTTAATTCTAAAATTGCGCGACCAAGGTTTCAGGATATAACACCTTATATCTATTATCTAAATGCATTTACTGCAGTGAGAGGAAATCCAAATGTCAAGCCTAGTTTTATCTACAACTTTGAACATAGTTTTGATAACCAGAAATTTGCTAGCTCCTTTAGAATTGGTGTAAATCACACGAAGGGGCCAAGAATATTTTCTCTTTTCCTTACTGATTCGTTAGAGACAGATAATACGTTGCAGATTGTCAATTTTAAGCAAGAAAATGAAGCGTATTTTGAGATTGGTCAAGGATTTGAAATTAAAAAAATAACCGGTTATGCTATGCTGAATGTGAGTATTTCTAAATTAGAGGCTGATAATATTTCTTTTGAGGAAATGCCTATAACTCCAAAAGTCTATTTTTATTTGTATGCAAAAATACCAGTGAAAAATTGGTTTAATTTTGAGATTATTGGTGATATACAAAGTAAATTCTTTGATGGGAGAAGAACCGTTTTACCAACAGGAAGTATCAATTTCGCACTATCTAAAAGTTTTATGAATAACAAATTCTATGCGCAATTGGATATTAACGATATGCTTCAACTATCAAAGCAAAGAATTGATCTTATCCAAGATAATAATGCCTATCAAGCGCAAATCACTCAGGATAATCGTTTTTTGAGATTTACGTTAAGATATAAATTTGGGAAATTGAAGCAATCAAACTATAATCACCTAAATATAAACGCTAACGAGTTAAATAGAGCAAATTAGGATCAATTTCAAACTATTTGTATGAGAGTTTTTGCGGGAGGTTGAAGATGTGTTTTCTTAATGTTCGGGTAATTTTGTGTTGTCATGATGCATTAAGGGCAGGATTTTTTTTGAATTCACTAACCAATCCCATTTACCAACCTAGATAGATATCATGACTTTTTTTAATGAAACTGTACTTCAACTTTTTGTTGGTACTCGGCACGCTCATAGCGCGATTCATATCAGTTTGAAATGTTGAAAAATCACGTGGTTTAAGTTCTAATTTTGCCGGACTGTATGGTTGACGGTTGAGCTTATATTTCACTTTAATTCCGTTGCTCAATAAAAATATGAGTTTGTCTTTTTCAATGTGTTCCGAGTGGAGTTTTTTCACAAAGATGTTTAGAATTTCACCCGTATATCGATCAACGAAAATAAAACTCACAGCCTCGTCTATATGTATGTTAACTTCTGTGTAGTTGTAACGATCTTCATTCGAATAATTTTCATTTGTCAAATAGAGTCCTTTTTTAAAGTCTTGTAAACCTTCTTTTTCTATATTTTGGTGATTTCCACTGAGGAGTAGAATAGAAATGTTTCTGATTTTTTTGTACCGTGTTTTGCTAATAAATTCAATTCGCTCAAAACTTTCATAAGCCGTTTTTAAATATGGAATTGGGATAGATGGTAAGTAAGGCATAAATGATTTGTCCGTTAATTCAATTCGCATCTTTTCCATTTCAGGACTGTGGTGCCGCGCTGGATATAGTAAAGAGAAATATGTGGTGCCCGAATCCAGTGCAATACTATGAGTTGCTGTATCTCCTTGCATGAACCAGCCGTAAATTAACATGTTTGCGTTTAATCTGGCATAAGATTCTTTGAGGTTTGAAACTACTTTGAAATCAATTTTCCGCATCAAACTTTCATCAATCATAGTATCTTTTTGAGTGATATAATCAAAAGACTTGATGTCTGTATGGGTATACTTTTCAATAATTTTAACTGATTTTACAGGGATTATTCGCATCCAAAAATGGCATGGCGCTACAAGGGCCTTATCATTAATAATGTGTGTGATTGGTTTATTTACAGCTAAATTTAGAAAGACATTATCTGTACGCATAACTAAATCAGAGCCAATAACATCTTTATCATATATTGATACATTAAAACGAGCACTATCCATTTTTGTGAGATTGGTGATTTGATGGATTTGGATTGCGGACATTTCAGCAATATCGGAAGTAGGGTAAGTTTCGTAATTTTTTGTTCCTAAATTAATGTCCCAATTGATATCTTTACCCGTTGTCCAAGTTCCGATAAAACTATGGGTTTCGTTTTTATTTACTAATTCGACCTTGTCAACATCAATAGTGACGACACATTTACCTTTTGCATCTTCCCTATAATACTCTTCTGAGATAACTATGCTATCGTTAGAGAGGTATTGCACTAAGATTAATAACTCAAGACTAAATTTAGCATCTGATAATCCATCAACGGTTATCAGTTTTGAAGGCTCAAAGGATTTGCTTTGACTATATGAACTAATTTCGTAGGGGCTATAACTTGAATAATTGCCACTTCGAAAATAGAGATGTTTTATTTGTACGGTTTCTGTTTCTTGTGGAAAGTCTGAAAAATGAAAATCAATGGATTGAATGTTGCGGAGTTGATAATTTACTGTGAGACTATCCAGCTGCGCTTGCGCTTGGTTAGCTACATTTAAAGTAAGGAAAAGTAATAATAGTATTTTAAAATAATCGGATAATTTACTGATCATAATACCTGAAATTTCAGAGAGTGTACATTAAACTCTGTCTCGTACTTAGTAAATTTAGGGCTTTTCTGTTACATATTTTCAAGGTCATCAAAAATAATGTCCTGATAGGAATCATACCAACTAATTAGCCATAAACATCTGTTTTTACTAACGCTTTGGGTTTTGTAATTCGAATAGTTTCGAGGTTTTAGATGAAATTGTAGCTCCGACAGAATTATTTCAAGATCCAACACGTTGTTTTTACTTCGCGACAGAACCCTTTTTGAAGTCTATATCTTAAATAAAACGCTCAGCTTAAAGTTTCTTCCAACTTGTGGGTAGTAAAAATTCTCAACTGTTCTTTCTCCGTTAGAAATATATCCAGACAACTTAACTTATTTGAATAGAATGTCCGTTAAAAATGATTAGAGGGGATAATAAATCGAAACCTTGAATTCCTATAAATGAAAAAAAATTGGCCCGAACGAACGAGCCAATTTTTTCAAATAATATAATGAGGTTAAAATACTTGTTGATTTACCAAGTTAATTCTACCTCTGTGCATGTGTTAGCATTAAAATTCATGATGCCAGACCAATATTCCCAGCCCGTTTGATCAATTACACTGTATGTGTATGATTGCGTTTTTACAGATCCCAAATCTTTTGTTATTGTGACAGATCCGTCTTGACCGCAAGTAGGTGAACTTGTCCAAAATACGTTTGATGCTCCAGATCCTACAAGGGAACCGTCAACAAAATAAGTCAAAGAAGTTGCTCCATCAGCTACTAAGCCATCAGCCGCAGATTCTCCATACCACACGACATGTTTACCTTCGTAAGTGCAAGTGCCATCATCTTTTTTCGCTTCAGAGTTATAGTTTTTTGCGTCAATGTCCATACAACCCTCTTTTTTACAACTCGTGATTAACAAGCCAAGCCCTAGTATAATTCCTACTGATAATTTCATTTTCATAATTAATAAAGTTAGATTTTAGCAAATGTATCAAAATAAAGTAAAAGTCGGTGATTGGAGTTAATATTTTACTCCAACCAAATCAAACTTAACGCTTCAAGCAAATTTTGCTCGGTATATTGAACATTAAAACATAGGAATTAATTCATGTTTTAATAGATGTTCGATAACTTTCAATCGGGCCTAGTATCCACTTCTATCATTGATCTATCTCTATGTCGTTGCTATCCAAATTCGTTTGAAATACTGTAATGTAGCGAGCTATAAATCGTGCATAAGTGAGTGACATCAATTTGAAAAAGCCAATAACCTCCCTAAAAATCACCTCCAATATTCATTATAACCGAACAAATACGCATTTAGCCAGATTGCTAATTTCTCAAGCTATATCAAATGCTACAGTTCCCTTTTTGAAGTCTATATCTTAAATAAAACTCTCAGCATAAAGTTTCTTCCAGCTTGTGGGTAGTAAAAATTCTCGACTGTTCTTTCTCCACCAGCAATATATCCCCAGGTGTATCCATTGTTTTCATACATCTCATTAAATAAGTTGTCTACCATTAATCCAAACGTTATCTCTTTAAATAACATGGCCTTAATTGTGTATTGCATTTGAAGATTAAATGTTGTGTACGCATTCAGTTTACGTGTTTCTGCAGACGTATTATCCAAGAATTGATCACCAACATGCTTACCAATAAAACTAATACTCATGTTTTTTATTGGGGTATATTTTAAACCTGCCGCAGCTATTATATTTGGAGAAAATGCTAAATCAGAATTACTGTGCGCAATTGTATCTTGACCTCCAATATCGTAGTTAGTAACATACTCATTGAATTCTTTTATTTTATTATTACTCAACGTTACATTTCCAGTAATACTTAATTTTTTAAATAAACGGTATCCAGCTTCAATTTCAATTCCTGCACGGTAGCTTTTATCAACGTTTGTTCTGGTAAAATCTCCAACGTCATTAATTTGTCCAGTCAACACCAATTGATTATTATAATGCATATAATATCCATTCGCATTAACCATTAATTTTTGACCTTTATAACGGTATCCTAACTCAAAATTCAGCAAATTTTCTACGCCAGGTCTGTTTTCTGGTGTGCTTTCTCTAAAATCTCTTCGAACTGGCTCACGATTAGCAATAGCAGCAGAAAAATAAGCATTATTACGCGAATTAAAGTCATACATAAATCCACCTTTTGGGTTTATAAAATCAAAGGCTAAATTTTGGTCAACCGCTGTAATTGTTCCATTCACATCATCAATTCCTAAAAAACTATATTCAATATGACGGTATTGAATGTCTCCAAATAACGTCAAATTACCTAGTTCATATGTTCCTTTTAAATAAGCGTGTGCTTCAGTTTTAGTGGCGTCATTGTCATAATAACGTTCTCTAATGTCGCTATCTGAAGCAAATTCTGCCCAAATAACTTCGCCATAATGACCACCAATATATTGATTTGCGCCTCCGCCAAAAACTAAATTAAGTGGACCTTTGTCATACGACAATGAAAATACACCGCCATAAAAGTGATTATCTAACCACCTTCTTCTAATTAGGTCGGTTGTAGTAATGGTATCGTTCGTAAAGTTAAGTTGCGCAAACCCATAATCACTCAAATCTTCACCGGTTTTGAATTGCTCAAAATATCCTAATCCTCTTGTATAATGCAGTGCACTTGTTAATTTCAAGTTTTTTGATAATTGACTATTGTAATGCAATTGATAGTGGTCTTGTTGGTAGTCGTCCACTTCATTTTCATAGGTATAGAAATTGTAAGTTCTACCAGACGTTAATAAATTGTCTCTATCACTTCCAAAAATATAATTACGATCCGCATATGCAGTAATTTCGTCTTGATCTCCATTGATGACAGATTCTGGTGTACCGTACCATGCTTGATATGTTCTTTCTTTTCCGCTAAATATAGTCGCTCTTAGTAATGATTTTTTACCTACCCAAGCACCAGAAACATAATATGATTTCAAATCTGTTTCTGCTCTGTCAATGTATCCGACTGACCTAACGCGAGATAAACGCGTGTCAATTGTAAACTTGTTGTTAATTAAACCTGTTCCCGCTTTGATTGTGTTTTTCCACGTGTTAAATGAACCATAAGAATTGTCTAATACGCCATACGCTTTTCTATTAATGTTATCCGTTTTAATATTGATACTTGCACCAAATGCAGACGCTCCATTTGTAGATGTACCCACACCACGTTGAACTTGAATGTTTTCAACTGAAGACGCTAAGTCAGGCATGTTTACCCAATATACACCATGCGATTCGGAATCATTAACTGGAATTCCATTAATAGTCACATTCGTTCGAGTAGGGTCAACTCCTCTAATTCTAATACCAGAATAACCAATTCCCGCTCCTGCGTCAGATGTTACTACTGTAGACGGCATGGAGTTTAGTAAATAAGGCAAATCCTGACCATAATTTTGGGCCTCTATTGCCTTTTTGTTAATTTCTGAATATGTTGTTGGTGTTTTTGAGTCTGCGCGAATTGCTGAGACTGTTATTTCTTCCATCAACCGAGAATCTTCCGTTAAGGTTATCGTTAACTCGATATCACTTCCGTCGATTTGTACAACCTTAGTAAGAGGTGTAAAACCAGAAATAGAAAAAAGAAGATTATATTCTCCAGCCTTCAATTTAGTAAATGTAAACTCTCCTTCAAGGTTTGTAAATGTTTTAAAGAATGTTTCTTGAACTTCTACTTTAACTCCAGGAATTAGATTCCCATCACTTCCTTTTACATTTCCTTTGATACTGTTTTGAGCAAATGTCACCATTGGCATGAACATAAGTAGGCCAAAGATTTTAGATAAAATTCTTGTTTTCATATTTTTTTATAAATACAAAGAACAAGGGGCTAATTCTCTACGTAATTAACATCTAGTTTTATATCACTTCCCTTCGCAGGCATTATCCTGAGCAGGTTAAATGGGTATAATCTCAGCCGCTTAAAAAAGCAGCACCCCTTAGAGATGGAACAAAATTACATTAAACTTTTAAAAGAAGGTCTATAGTTTCTAAACATTTTTCTACACGATTTTTATGTGCACCCGAAACGACAATAAAATTCTTTTTATGCTTAATTAACGATTCTTTATAAAGCTCAAAAAGTTGATCTCGATTATCTGGGTTTTCTCGAAGAGGATCTTCTTCCCATGGAATATCAGGGGTGCATAAAATGTGTAAATCAAATAGATCTTTTTTTACTAATCCAAAAATGAAGTCAGATACATTTCCGTATTTGTAATGTGACCATATTTCTAATACAGAGAAATCAGAATCTGAAATATTAATGGTGTTTTGCGAAGAAAGTATACTTTTTAGTTGTCCTTGGGCTATTTTATCTAAATCAAACTGATTGTAATCTCCATTAATTTTCTCTAAATACGTTCGTGCAAATTCAGGAATAAATGGCACCTTAAAGTGTTCAGAAAGTGATCGACTTAAAGTTGTTTTACCTGAAGATTCAGGTCCTGTTATTGCGATTCGAATCATACCTTTTGTTTATTAAATTCGTTTCGCCAAGCAAAGAAGCCGAACACAGCTAAAATGGTGAAAAGTCCGTATTGAACAGCTGTTAAATTGTAATCACGTTGCGCATATAGATAAATAGAAACCAAATCAATTACAATCCAGTAAATCCAATTCCCTAATATTTTCCGAGTTACCATAAAGGTTGCCGACAAACTATAGCTTGTTGTAAAAGCATCTACATAAGGATTTGCCTGGTTGGTATAATTGTCGAAAATATATCCGAGGGTAACCGCAATAATTCCACTTATCAAAATGTTAAGGAAGTGATTATTCACTCCCCATTTTTTAATATTGGAATTCCCTGCTGTTGATTTTTTCCAACTGAACCAACCAAGCACTGCCATTGCAACATAAAAAAGTTGGAGAAGAGATTCAATATATAAATCACCAATATAGCAGAGGTAAACAAATAGGGCAGAACCTATAAAAGCAAAAAGCCAACAAAGGATTAATCTTTTTGCTGCTAGAATAACATAAATGATACTGGAAATGACAGCTAACCATTCAATGATTGACGTAGCTTTTATACCTTCCCAAACAGCTGTGATAAAAGACATTTTCCGATTTTAAAAATAAGTTTGACACGTATGTGTATGCACTTCACCTTTTTTTGGTGACAACTCCATTAGTCCCCTGCATCAATTTCAAAAGTTGTTTCACATCTGTAAACGCAACTTAAAATTCTCAGCTAAAGTACTAAAATTAAATTGCCAAGTTAAAGATGAGATTGAATCCTCGCGAAGATGCGTATGATTTCGAATTTTTGAAAATTTTACGAAAAAGTTCAAAGGGAATTGTCTGAAAAGTAAAAAAGCCCAGGCCCCGTGTACGCGAATTATTTTTGATCCAAAACAGGGATGTTTCTAACTTTTTCTTGGAGGATTTGAGAGCCACTTTTAATTTCATACGGCTATAAAAACGGTTAAGCTAGCAAAAATGACGGTTCAGGATTTTTGCCAATTCAGATCAAAGATTCGATCTTATCATTGTCTTGTATTTATAAAAGGCTACATGGTGAAATTTAATTTTAAAAAGTATTTGTTTACATTAATCGGGGTCATATCGAGTACTTTTATTTTCTCTCAATATCATATCAAAGGTCAAGTTTTTACTGAGAATCATGAGGTTTTAGTAAGTGGAAATATTCTTGCTTATAATGCCATTGATAGTACTTTCATTACAGGCGGAATTATAGCTGAAGGAATTTTTGATTTATTCCCAATTAATGCTGATCATGTTATTTTAAAAGTAAAATCTATTGAAACAGAAGATTATTATCAAAATGTCTCCAATACGGATAGTTCCTTCACTATTGACTTGGGAGAGTTAATCCTGAAAAATAGTGAGTACTTAAAAACTGTTGAGGTTATTGAATATATTCCTTTATATGAAGTGGATGGAACGACCACGAAAGTGAATGTCGAAAACACATTACTTTCCGAAAGTATTACACCTCTTGAAATTCTAAAAAGATCACCAGGAGTTAGAATACAGGATGGTAGTGTGACTGTTATAGGTCGAGGTAATACACTAATTTATGTTGACGGACAACAGGTAACGATTGATCAATTTAATTTGATACCAGTAAATCAAATTATTCGCATTGAAATTATAAAAGATCCATCTGCCAAATATGGAAGCGAGGCTGGAGCAGTCATTAATGTTATCACTAAAAACTATTACCGTGAAGGATTTCAAGTAAATATTAGACAAGCTATTTTAGCACCAACTTTTGTTTCTTCTACCAGTATCGGGCTTAATTTTGAAGAAAAAAAATGGTTATTACAAGCCAATTATTCAAGCACCTTGGGTAATTCGTGGAATACTGTCACTCGAGAAACAGAAAGATCGGGCTCGTATAAAACAGAACTGGAACTTTTGGAGGAATCTTCAATTCAACAACATAATGGCAGTTTTGGTGTCAGTTATAAAATTGATTCAACAAGCACAGTTACCCTTGAATATAAAGTACAACATGCAAATGTCGGAGTCCTAATAACGTCGAATAATAAGGTGTACGCAGACCAATATACGCAATATGATGCCTTGAATAAAGGTGCGATTGGATTTACAAATCAGAGTTTGATTGGAAACTATAAAAAGAAAATTGACTCATTGGGAAGCTCTTTGTTTATTGGTGCACAATATACAGGCTATCGTTTAGGACTTGAAGAACGTATTTCTGAAGATATTTTGATCGCTAATAATTCAATTGAGAATAGTCGTCGTCAAATTGTTTCAAATAATTGGATCAATCTCTTTTCTGGTCAAGTTGATTATCAAAAATTTGTATCACAATCCTTCTCCCTTAGTACAGGGATGAGGTATTCAAATAGTATTAATAAGGGCGATTTGAATATGAATAACCAAGTGGAAGAAGCACTTGTCTTAGTCTCTAATTATTCTTCAACAACTGAATTTACAGAACAACAATTTGCCATTTATGGCGAGTTAAATAAACGACTTGGTACGTTTGATTTTCGTGCTGGACTCAGGTTTGAAAGAACGACTGCTGAGGGCATTACAACACAAGAAAATCAAATGAGCTTAAGTAGAACCTATAATTGGTTTATCCCTTCTATATTGATCTCGAAAAAAATAAATAAGCGCGTTGGGTTAAATTTGAGTTATAATATCTATACAGGGCGTCCCTCTTATAACGAGCTAGACCCTAAAGTTTTTTATATTGATTCATTAACGTCTAAACAGGGTAACCCGCTTTTGCTTCCGCAGCTTGATCATTCTGTCAAATTTGCCATAACTATTGGTCCAATGCAATTGGATGCAACTTATTACCGATCAATTAATGCATTTAAGAATATTACAAAAGAAGGGTTAGGTGGCGTAAACAGTATAGTGTTATTTAGAGAAAATGTCAATGCAGATCGATTTTATGCTTCTGCGACAATTCCACTACAAAATAAATTTATGTCGGCGTATTTCAATTATTCAGTCAACTGGGATAAAGTTCTTGGTGAATATGGTGATTTTAGTTCGATTGATTTAAAACCCTATCATTACCTTTATTTATACGCCCAAATCAAGTTGAAACGCATAGTGAACATAGAACTTATCGCTAATTATTTTTCGGGACGTTATGACGGTATTTATCAAGACTTGAATAGCTATAGCGTATCATTCGGTCTTTCAAAAAGCTTCTTAAAAGATCAATTGAAATGTAGTATTTTAGCGAATGATATTTTGTTTACAGAGCGAGAGGCCGGTACTTATTATATCGGAGATTATTCTGTCTCTTATTTAGATAAAAGTTATACGCAATACATCCGCTTTTCTTTGAATTATAATTTTGGAAAATTAAAAGAACGAAATTACCAATCAATTGATGTTGGTAATGATGAAAAAGAAAGGTTAAATTAAGAGATATGAATGAAAGACAGTTGAAAAATAACTGGCTCATCAAATACTTCCCTTGGATTGCAGTCCCTCTTTTTGCGGTGCTTTATTATTCATTATTGTTAATAATGAGTACAACCACAGAAAGTGAAACAGGCTTCAATTGGATAGCAGTTCTGTTGATTTCCCTAAGATTGTCCGTATTATGGTTTCTGGCTCAAAAATGGCTCAATACGAGACTAAGTAAAGGACGGTCGTTGAATATTGGAACCTTTGTTTTTGGCGTGATAGGAGTCATGTTACTCAACGTTGCCATATATTATCTTTTAAGGAGTATTCTTATTCCCCTTTTTGCGCCAGAATATGTTGTTTTTCAAATCACTATTTTTCTATTAAACTTTTTGGAAGGTTTCATGAAAGGGATTATTTTGATGAGTATTCTGTATGCGATTAATCACTTTAAACAATGGCAAAAAGAAGCTTTAGAAAACGAACGTTTAAAGGCAAACGCGCTAGAATTACATAACAAAGCATTAAAGAGTCAATTGAATCCTCATTTTCTTTTCAATAATCTAAATACTTTATCTAGTTTAATTAAAAGTGATCCCGATACTGCAGATTTGTTTTTGCATGAAATGAGCGATTTGTACCGTTATATATTGGAAACAAATGATGATGAATTAGTAGAACTTGATTCAGAGATTAAGTTTGCCCACAGTTATAATCATATTTTAGGCAAAAGGTTCGGAGAAAATTATCGCGTCACTATAGCCATTCATGATTCTAATTATTATTTACCGCCAATGTCTTTACATTTATTGTTAGAAAATATAGTGAAGCACAATAGAATTGATAACGATTGCCCTATGGTTTTCTCTATTCGGCAGGAAGGGGATTTACTTATTGTAAAAAACCAAATTCATTTAAAAAAGAATGTGGATTCAATAGGCAAAGGGCTACTTATTTTAAAAGAACAATATAAGTACTTAACAGATCGTGAAGTAATTATTAATGAAACACCTGATGTTTTTCAGGTTGAATTACCCCTATTAAAATTATAAATGATAAACGTTTTAATCATAGAAGACGAAAAAAGTGCATTTGAAAACCTCAGAGAGATTTTAAATGAAATACGTCAAGATATTCTGATTGTGGCTTGGATACAAAGTGTTGAACAGGGGCAAGAATGGTTCAAATCAAATGAAATGCCAGACCTAATCTTTCTCGACATTCAGTTGAGTGATGATTTAAGCTTCAAATTATTCGAAAATAATCAAATTGATACGCCTATTGTCTTTACCACGGCCTATAATGAATACGCAATTCGAGCCTTTGAACTGAACAGTATTGATTATATTCTTAAACCCATTGAAAAGAAAAAAGTGGCGCGCGCTTTAATTAAGTTTGAAACGCAGCAAATTAAAAGAGAAGTGCCAATTCAAGAAGTACTTGCAACACTAAATGGTTTGCATTCAAAAGGATCTTTTAAAGAGCGATTTTTAGTGAATAAAGGAGATGAGTTAATTGTGGTGAACACATCTGAAATCGCTTATTTTTATAGATCGGATTCAACTTATCTGGTGCATAAAAATGGTGAGTGCCATCCAATAAAATACAGTTTAGAACAATTAGAAAAACTGTTAGATGAAAATCACTTTTACCGAATAAACAGGCAATTAATAGGTTCTATTCATTCTATTTCTAAAATTGCTATGTGGTTTAATGGTAAATTGAAAATAGAATTGTCCCCATTGTATATAGACGAAGTATTTGTAAGTAGAGAAAAAGCACAAGCCTTTAAAGCATGGCTTGATGAGTAGCGCTTGCGTAATGACGCCTCTATTTTAAATTCTTCTTTTCGTATCCTCTGCAGGATGACTTTCGCGATCATATGAATTTCTTGGGCAAAAACTTCGAATACTTGCTGTCCGATCGAATT
This sequence comes from Crocinitomix sp., assembly GCA_047623705.1. GTDB lineage: Bacteria > Bacteroidota > Bacteroidia > Flavobacteriales_D > Crocinitomicaceae > Crocinitomix. Next base: position 32,839 of record JBLHOW010000015.1, on the reverse strand, counting down.
CTATCAAAGGAGGAAATAAACTTTATTTGTTTTATTAGAAGTAGTTTTAATATAGCACTATCCTAGCCAAAAGATGTCCGTTATTTGGCTGATACTTAATTTCCCTTCCAACAACTGCATAGTAAAGGTCAAACTCCTTTTCACCAGATTTTAGAGAATATTCTAAAAGGTCATACAAACTGATTTTGATAGCTTCAGACCTGTGAATAGATTCTGCTTTGCCAAATGCTATCACATTACTGTTTTTGCTCAATACGGCTATATATTTAATTCCTATAAGACCTACACAATACCATACTTGTGTACTCAAAGAATCTTGTAATTTAATTTCTTTAGTATCAATCTTAACCTCAACTCCGTCAATTCCTGTATGCAATTCCAAAGTATCATTGGATTCTATAATATGCCAATAAGCTAAGGTGTCGCAGCTTGCGCCGAAAGTAAAGTTACTTAATGAAATAAAAATGATTAATAAAGGTTTCAACATATAGTGTTAATGACAGTTTTTAGGAAAGTAACAGGGATACACTAATAGCATACGAAGAGATCCAAATGTTTTCCGCTATTTTAATCAGTTCTTTTGTAATGCACGTAAAACAATAATACCAACTCTTGGAAGAATAAAGGTTATGCATCCAAAACGTGTTGTTAAGAATGATATTTTGAGTCCACTGGCTAACATTCCTTGACTAATACTGCCTATAGATTCAATAACATCAAAGGTTGTGATCATTCCAATAATAGAAACAAAAGACCCAATGACTAGACCCAGAATACAGGATTTTACTGATGTTTTGGTTTTATAATTGGAATCAAAAAAGCGCCTTCTGTTGCCCCACAGCTAGGAACAGATAATTATAAATACGCCTCAATGAGAATTGACGGTAGAAGTGATTCTTCGAATCATATAAAATTATGAATCTTCTTATTATAAAGAGATTTGAAAGAAACTTTTACGTATGTCGCCCCCCCATATTAATGAAATTTGCGTTTACATTATTGAAACAAAAAAAAACAAATTTATTATGAAAACTAGTTCTCTTAGAAATCCAAAAAGAACCTTGGTGTTGTTAATGACATTAATTATCACATCTATATCCTCTTATGGACAATGTAATGCAAATTTCTCTGCTACACCTCACGCGCCAGGGTCAAACACATTTGATTTTATGCCAACTGAAGATTTTGGGTTAAGTCATAGTTGGGATTTTGGTGATGGTAACTTCTCTACTGATATTGACCCATCACATGCTTATGCTGATACTGGCAGTTACAGTGTATGTTTAACGATAACACATTGCGTTCCAGGAGGTACTTGTGTTACGTGTACAGAATGTATTGATATTGTTGTTGACCGCGTAAACGACGAAAACAATCAATCTGCTAACATAACTACTAATGATAGTCAGACTAACTTTTCTGTTTTCCCAAATCCATTCAAGGAAGCGTTAACTGTCTATATAGGTGAAAGTTATGATAATGCAACAATTCAATTAATAGCTGTGACGGGAGAAATTATCTTGACAAAACAAATCAACAATTTATCAGAAGTAAGCTTAATGAATAATGATGGGGATTTATTAGAAAATGGTGTTTACTTTATACGAATCATTTCGAACAATGAGAATGTAGGAACTGTAAAAATAATCAAACAATAGATTGCCTATTATCACGAAGATTTAAGTAACGACTTTATTATCTATGATAGTCGATAAAAGATTGAAGAAAGCCATTAAAAAAAATGACAGAAGGATGATTCTTCAGTTGTATCGATATTCCTATGACAAAATCATGAGCATTGCAACAAGATATTATGTGAATGAAGAAGATAGGATCACGATAGTTAACAATAGCTTCATGAAAATCATTGGAAACATAGATCAATTTAGAATAGGCTCTTCGTATTTTTCATGGGTCAGTAGAATTGTTTACAATGAAATAATAAGTTCGCACAGGAAAGATAAAAAACGTAAGTCACTTTTTAATTTTGAATCTTTTGACATAATGGTTCAAAAACATAGTGAATCAGAAGTTGTTGAATTAGATTGGATAAGTGAAGTTGACTTACTTAAACTGATTGCTGAATTACCGAAAGCAACAAGAATCGTTTTTGACATGTATGCCATAGAAGGTGGATACACATATAAAGAAGTTAGCGATTGTTTGGATATATCTACCGAGACAGTAAAATGGCATCTTAAGCAAGCCCGAAAAATATTGAAAGGAAAGATAAAAAATTATAAACTAAGTAAGTATGCATGACCACGAGATAGATGATTTATTTCATTCAGGAGTAAAAAATCAACATTTTGAGATAAAGGATGTTTATACAAATGATCTTGTTAACAGACTAAAGACAAACCAGAGAAGAGTAAATCTTTTCTGGTTTGTCAATGTTGCGTGTGCACTAGCATTGGTTATTGGAGTGTGTTATACTTTTTTGAATTCAAAAGAAAATTCATCTTCAACTATTCTATTTAATTCAAGCTTAATTTTCAATCAAGAATCAGATTTTAGTAACTCTCTTTCATTAGCAGAAATGACGGATAATAGAGAAGATATGTTCCATAGCTCTAAAGGCGATTATTCAACTACAAATGTTTTATCCGACGATAAAGAAATATCGGAAAACCCAACTTTAGATAATGTAAAAAATATAAAAGTATTAGCATTGTCTCAAACGGATATTGCGCCAAATAACGAGCAATTTAATAAAGTGGAGAATGAGAGAGCATTCCTGATGAATGAACTCATTAATCCAAATGCAGCAAGTGTTGATAACTCTAATCAAAATAATAATGAAATGGGTATCATTAAGGCAATGCAGAAAATTGCTCCTGTAGAGGATCATTCTTTAAAATGGGAGTCGAAAAATGATCGCCCATTAATTGATGACAATATCAAAGATTCAATATTCTCTAAATCCGAAAAAATTGATCTGGTTGAACAAGATACAACAACCATGAATCAAGACTTGGCTGAGAATGCTAATCATGTCATAGAGAGTCCACAAAAAAATAAAAATGTTAATTTATTACTGTCCGCAGAGATGGGAATTAATTTTAATTCCGCGAAATACACAGGCATAGAGTCTGATTATTACAAAACAAATAATAGGGATAAGACCACAATGAATTATGAATTCAATGCTGGTGTGTTAGTTAGGGATAAATTTAGTATAGGTGTCGGAATTGGCATTAATGAACAGAAGTATGAGTATGATTATAACACTTCGTTGATCTCTTACGACACCATCCAATTTTCAGATTCAGCTTATGTGTTAGATTATTATATCTACGGTGGTGGTGTGATAGTTGACTCCGTTTATTACTATGATCATTTTACGTCAACAGCGATTGATTCTATAACATCAATCACTAACTTCAAGGGTATTACTCAAGCAAAGTACGTTACCATCCCATTACATGCAGGTTACTATTTCACTCATAACAAATTTATGTTAGGTTTACTAGTGACTGCGAGAGTCAATATCTTACAAAATGCAGGTGGAGGATATTATAATAACAATTCATTCGAACTTTTTAATTCTTCGAATAATCCATTGTTTAAAAAATCATATCTATCATTTTCTTTTAAAACACAGATAAATTACAATATTCATAAGAACTTTTTTATAACTAGTTCAATTGGATATTCTCCTTATTCTAAACCTCTCATTGAATCATCAATTTTAGAGAGAAAAACACAACTTATAAACGCGTCATTTGGCTTAACTTATAAGCTCTAGTTGAATAAATTTATCAGAAAAATGTTCCCCCTAAGTGAAATACAGACGAACTGAAGAGGTATGGAGTTTTTATTCAGCAATTGTCATCTTGTAATTGCACTACCAAATCTCTTTTTGTCCTACAAGTATCACTTTCAAATACTCAAAGAACTATTGTATAATTACTTTTCCAGTACTGATGCTGTTGCCATTTATTATCCGAACAAAATAAATTCCCTTAGGTGCTTCTTTCAGGTAAAGTGTTGTTTGATTTAAATGAATAGTTCGCTCAAGAATTTTCTGTCCAAATGAATTGTATATTTCCAATAAATTATCCTCTGATTCATTTAAATTATACTGGATAGAAAACTCTCCATTATTGGGGTTTGGGAGTATTGTAATGTTGATTGGAATAGAGTGATCATAAACACTAGCAGCAGTGATATCAAAACAATCAGAAGTTAAAGCACATCCTTCTGGAGTCAGCACAGTAACGGCATAGCTACCTGTCCCTAGTGTAGTAAAGTCTTGGTCATTAGCATCTTCTACAGGTGAGAAGTCATCATTACAATCAAACCATTGGTAGGCAATTCCACTGCTAAAGTCGGTTGATAATACAAGACCTGATTGAGATATTGTTTGAGAATAACTAGGGTTGGTCTCAAAGATATAGTTACTGACAAACTGATTTCTGCTGAGAGCTAATGATTCTGTCGTTTCCAATTCACTGACACCTCTTGAAAGACCGTTATCATAGCATACCATAACTTCGTATTCATCTAACAATCCTATATTAATATCCTCCTCACTGATAATTAGTTCAAAAAACCCGTCTATATCAGGCTCAACTGCAAATGCCTTGTCCCAATAACTACTTTGATAAGCAAATTTTATGACGACATGATGAAATGGCAAATTTGATATAACTCTGCCTCTTACACGCGCATCTCCACTAATACAGTCAATAGAAAATAAATCGTGGTCACCCATTACTTTTTCAATTCGCAATGTCTTTCCAGTAATCTCATCCATCTCAAATTGTGTGTTTCTAAAAATCGGGTGATTTGCAATTATCGCAGCACTATAATCAGATATTTGTACATCAGCGGTGCTCACGCCAACAGTACTCTCGTAGGCCGAATTGATAGGCCCCATCATAGTATTATAAAGTATATTGGTTCTTAAAGGACCATTATGTAATAGGGTTAATGCATGTCCAAGTTCGTGATGAATAGCTTTGAACGAAATGTCATCATGAAAATCAGTTTCAGACATATGACTTGAGAAATCAATAGCCCCATCCGCCATTTTATATTCAAATCGCATTCGTCCTCCGGCAACGTTACCTCCACCAACAAAACCACCACCAACTTGGAAATGAATAATTGCCCACACAGAATTACTATTATTTAGGTCAGTATACACTTCTTGAGCAAGGTCTACTCCTAAATTTGTAATACCTTCTAGTTCATCTGCCGCAAGTTCACTCTCAACCGTATAAACTAAGACTTCGTTATCGGTGTTACGCGCAAACATATCTTCATTTTCTAGTAAATAGCCTTTCCCCGTTAATTGCGTAACATAATAGTTCTCAATAAATTCTCCAATATCTCTTATTCGATTAATGATGTCTGAAGAAATAGTAACGTCACTTGTTTCTATTAAAACAAACCTTATGCGTGGATTTTCAATTGGAGTATCGTCCTCGGTATCATTAAATGTTTGAGAAAAAGACATTGTATTAATGCCAAAAAGCAGAATGCTTATTGAGAGGATTTTAATGTACATTTGATCTGGTTTTACGTGGTAAGTTTAATGTGAATGTAATCAAATCCAGCTGCTATAGATTGGTCATTTGCGGTTTACCTCTTTTTTTAACAAAAAAAATCGGTTTTGTTAACGCTCTTCAAAACCTAAGTCCAAATCCAATTTGAATTAATTCTTTCCATCCAACACCAATTTTAGCAATAATTTTTTTGTCTAACGGTTGATATCTATACCCCAAATAAGGCCTGTACATAGCACCAATGAAAACAATTGATTGACCTTTTAATCCTTTGTCGAAATGAGTTACAATTTCTGAGGAATGCTCAATAAAATGACTTTTCCCCCCAAATAAATAGGTTATTCCTAAAGAGGATTGGACCCCTTTGTTTTGTTCGGCATAAGATGATTGCCATCCACCAATTCTTATTACTGGACGCACTTGATGTTTTCCAATATTTTTCAGCAGGCCAAAACTCTCATAACCAATAGAATATGTTGAGTAAACCATTAAGGTTCCAAAGTGAATATTTACATTTCCCTTGTCATTATCGTTTGACTGGGCAATTGATCCACTAGAAAAAATAAATATGAAAAGTGTTGTTAGTGTCGTAAGTTTCATCATTTTTCAGTTATTGTTTTTCCAATTCGCATGTGCTCATCTAATACGTTATTTGGCAAATGCCTTGTACCGATAGCCTTGTCAGAATCAAACCCACTTGGCCAAAAATAGCCCAGTATACCAATGATTGTTGTATCTGAATTTGCTAAATTATAATAATCACGTGCGACAAAATCCATGTCCTTTTTGCTAATTCCAGCACTACCATGTAGAATCTTTATCCAATGAGCATCCATTATTAATATAATCTTCTGATGACTTTTTATTTTGGATTTCATGGTATTATATTCGTTTAAAAAATCAGAATCGCTTGAAGGTTCCTGAATGAAATAGTGATCAAAACCAACCCAGTCCACACTGTTTGGTGTATAGATATTATCAATGTCATAAAATGCTTCAATACTCAAAATTGGAATTTCAGGAACTGTTAACTTCGCATAGTCGCAAGCGGCTTTAAATTCCTCTTCAGGAATACTATTCCAAGAAGGTTCTTCTCCTATATAGAAACAGTTTATCAAAGTATGATTAATCGATAAATTATTGGTGCTTACCAAAGTGTCCCACCTTTGCTGGTAGTCTTCCCTTAATCCATAGACGAACCCACTCTTGTTTCCACCTGCACTTTTTTGCTCAAAAAACACTTCACTTAAATGCAGTATTGCCTTCACATCATTCTGATTAAAGACGTTCATTCTATCTACAATGTCGTCCGTTGGATCAACAACAAGAATATCTGCAACATTAGAAAAACTATGAACTTCATCAATGTAATTCGTTTTGCTTTCAGAATCTGTTGGGTCATCCCAACCAACATCTACTAGAGCGTACCCAAAATATTCTAGGTTCTGATTAATTTTTGTAGGGAAAGGTTCTTTTAATTCTGCCTTATTGCATGATATTAATAAAAGACAAAGAGTAATCTTAAAAAAAACGGTTAATTTTTTCATTTATTTCGTTTTCATTTAATGACTAATGAATGAAATGAACTTGTATATATTTGTGTTTAAACCCAAGTATATATGTCCAACAGGTCAGAGATTACTTTCTTTGATTTTTCCATTAACATACTTCTAAATTGAGTTCTAAATTGAACAATAAATACCATAAGATTTTTAACTTAAGTTAAAATCGCTATTTATCAATAATTCTCTTTCGAATTCGACTAAGTGAGGGCCCCTGAATACCAAGGTAAGACGAGATATGGTATAAGGGAATTGTATTACAAATTTCGGGATGAAGCTTTATTAAATTTAGATAGCGTTCTTCTGGAGATTGTATAATAAAGCTCTCAACTCTATCAACAACAACATTAAAGGCTGTTTGAGCTAATAAACGACCTAAGTTTTCCCAATTATGAGACATTTTATATAAAGAAGTTAGATCCTGTATACCAATACAAATCACCTTAGCGTCTGTCATTGCTTGCGTATGGTACTCACAAGGGATTTGATTTACAAAGCTTTTAAACGTGACTACAAAACCATTTATCGAGTAGAAAAATATATTTTTTTCTTCTCCTGTTTTTTGATCTATAACGTAAGACCTAAAAGTACCTTCTACAATGAAACCTAAATGTTTGCAAACACTGTGATAATTATTATAGAATTCTCCTTTTCCATAAGACTTTTCATGCCAAAAATTTTCTGACAACATAAAATCATCCTCAGTTAATCCTGAAAAAAGATTCAATACATGCTTCAGTTTGTCAATATCATTCATTCTTCAAATAGAGCGTTTTCTGGGGTTAGTTTTACATTTCTAAAATAGTAATAAATTTTAAATAGAACATTTATGTGCCAGTCAATGGGTATAATGTTCCAACGTTAAATTCTACATTACTTATTTCGAAAAACATTTTCTTTATGGCATAATCTGAATAGGATAACTTCAAGCTATCTTAAAATGACTGTTTAAATTGAATAGATTGACCTTCTACCAATCGATCGCATTGTATTTCTATAGATTCATCACCTATATAATCGATTGTAAAAATAGCTTGTTCTCCTGGCATTAAAGATTTTAGCGATTCATTTGAAAGGATATTATTAAGGGAGAAATACGCATCATAATAAATTGGTGCTACCCCTATATTATTCGCCGTTATTTTTGTTTGTCCTCCTATAGTTTCTACCAAAATCACCTCGAACTTGTAACCACTATTAATACTAGCCACTTTGATTCTATCCATTGTGTGATAGGACGGCTGATCATTTCCAATTATATAGGTAATATGAAATCGTTCAGCAAATGACTCATATGGCTCGCCATTCGCACCGTCAGGGGATAGTGCGTTTTTTTGGTCATTGCTTGAATAGTAACTAAACTCGCCACCACATGGCGAATGAGTATATCGGTCATTGGCAAAATAATTCCACATCAATTCATTAGAGTTTCCATGATCTTCGTTCATAAATGAGTCATCAAAAACACCAAATTTTGTATCCAATAAATACGGGAAATCATCAAATGGACCTACAGTCGGTTTTGCTGCATCAATTGAAATACTCCAATGGGTAGTTTGAAATACACTATCCATATGATTGAAAAAAGTTTCTTGAAAACTAACAGAAGGAAATGTTTCTCCAATGATTTCTGGCCCATCATAAATATGATATTCTCCCCACAAGCCAAATCCAACTTGCAAAAATGCTAATCGAGGATCTTCATCATATTTCTCGGAAAAATGAGCGTAAAACTCCAACGTAAAGTCCTTTAATTCTTGATTTGTCCAATCTGGAAACCAAGTTGTTTGTTTTTCACTAATTCCTTCTGTTTCGTCATAACTTGAAAGGTTTTTAATGTATTGAGGAACCGCGGTTTCGAATCCAGGATAGACGTATCTAAAGCGAAAAATAGCTTGATGTTTTCTTTCAGCAATCGCATCTAGCTTTTGTTCAACAGCAGACCAATCATAAATGCCTTCTTCTGATACAATATCACTGTATAACATGTAAGAAAATTCTAAAGAGATTGCGTTTGTATTGTTATGACCACTCTCTTCCCATAAAACAATTCCGGTCATTGGTTGTACTTCAGTAAAACCATTATTAGTGATATACTCTTCTTCCACTTTATAGCAAGATGAACACACACCAGCAATAAAAACGAAAAAAATTAATTGATTGATTATTTTATTTGAATTAGTTTTTATCATGATCGAAAGTTTAATTGAAAAAATAAATTGCGGAGAATGACATTAGGCTTTTTCTGTCTGTTGTATAGTTGAAATCATCAGAAGTTTTTCTTTTATTCAAACCAAGAGCATAACCCAAATTGAAGGAAAGCGTTTTTTCCTTTATTTTGAATTGAAACCCAGCTATTATTTTTGGACCTATGATAGTTGTCGCAGTTTTTGCAGACAAATAGGAGTATGTTGCACCAACACCAATAAAACTTCTAGATGAAGTTGTATTCCCAAAATACAATTCTCCCAATAAAGGGATTTCAAATCCCTTGTAGTTACCATAATCAGAATTCGTCATGAATCCAACAAATGGATATGACACAATTGAAAACTGTTTGTTTTCAGACAAGTCAAAATCTAAACTTGCTTTATAAGTGATTCCTGGAATACCTATTTGGGAAGTCCCTGTATAGCTTAGCTGGGATGTGTTGTAAGCTGAATTGAAAAAAGAAAGATTATAGTTTAATCCAATACCATGTGTATATTTTTGTGCGCTTAAATGTGTCGAAAAACAAAATAAGCAAAGAATAGTCATTAGCATTTTCTTCTTGCGAATTGATCTTGTTAAAAAGTCTTTTTGTCTCATTTATTATTTACACTATTTATTGGTTAATTGAAACTAGATGATAAACCTGAGTCATCTAATTTTTGTCAAAGCTATGCCTTATTGGTACGGTTTTAGTCAGTCTAAAGCTGGAATTGTAATGAACTGGGTCATATTAAAATGTCAAACGGGCAGCAATTTGATTTGTTAATATTTTAAATCTATATCCAGCTATTTTTATTCTCATATTAAGAGCTTTTTTTCAGCCAAAGGTTTTCTTCTCATCATATTTTTTTAAAAGAAAATCTCCTACTTAAAATGATAATAACAGATATTATGGAATTGAAATATCATGAAACCATTTTTTGAATAGGGCTACTTTAGCCTTACTAATTAATTGATTGTACTCCGTTGGTTTAAGCACCAAGTCAATTTTTCTATTGGTCAACCTAGAGAAATGATCAATTGCAAATCTTGAAGTAATGCATTGGCGGTTTACCCTAAAAAATAGCTTTGGGTTGCACTTTGTTTCAATTGAAGAAATTGTATCGTTAATGACAAGCCTTTCACTGCTTAGCGTCATTAAATATACAATGCCATTTTCTATGAAAAAATAGGCGACATTATTTTCGTTTATTTGCAGGATTTGTTTTCCTTTCGTACAATGAAAATGCAACTGATATACATTTTCATTGTCTTTTTCACCCTGCTCTTTAGATATACTTACCTGAACCATTTTAGCATTAAATAATACAAAGTAGCCGTTTAATGAAACGGCAAACAAAGCCAAAATTGGTAGGAAAAAATTAAAAAACAGCGCATCTATTGGTTCATTTAAAAATAAAGTACGCAAAATTATTTCTGAAAAACAGGTAATAACCAAAGCTAATATCACAGGGAATAGAAATAGGTAGATTTTACCGTATTTCTTCCGATTCAACATTTTATTAAAATAAATCAATGAAAACAGGAAGAATGAAATATCAATTATTGTGACGATCAAACGAAGCAAAAACCAGCTGTCCCATTTTTGCACTAGGTTAAGGCCTCCAGGGCTGAGATGAGCAAAAAAGAGCGAAATAATAATAACTAGCGTCACTTTAGTAAACCATTCTTTTTTCATCAATTCAAATATCATTTTAGAAAGCCAAATTAAGAAGTTATTTCTTTTTAAATCCAACTCAAAATAAAACGGTGTCTTCTTCTCAACGCGATTGATTAAATAATATGTGACTTTTATTTTGAAATTCTTTAAAATCAACTGCACGTGTTTTAGCTTTATATTTCTGAGAATTCTATCCGAAATAATTTCATGCGGTACTTTGTACACTGAATGAAAAGGATAGTCTTAATCCAATACCATGTGAATCTTTATTTGCGTTTAGGTTTGTTGAAAAACAGAATCTGCCAGCTATCACGATTTTCTTAGCCTATCTTGAACACTTAAAAAAGATTTTTTTCTCATATTTTATTAATTTTTAATTATCCATTTATGAACATAAGAGGCTACTTCTTCCCCGTTTTCTTCTCCGCAAATAAAATGATCTCGGTTTTCAAATAGTTTATATTCTTTTATGCCTGAATTGTCTTTATAGGCTTTGAAGTTTTTTTCAACTAACGAATGAGGCACAATATGGTCCTCTTTACCTGCAATAAAGAGTAGGGGTGCATGTGTTTTTTTGAAATCAATTTTCGCAAATTTCTTTAAAGTTCCCCTCGGCACATTTCGACTTTCAGGAACTACATATTGATTAAACAACTGGTCAGACTCTTCTCTTGACATTGTATTACAAAATGCATAATGAAACCATTTTTTTGTAGGCATGAATACCGAATTTCCTTTAAAAGGATTTATTACAGTGAAATTCGATTTCCAAAAACTTCTTTTCATTGTTCCTATTCCTTTCGGTGCAGCACTGCTAATGCAAACCCCCATAACCGCTTTATCCATTGCTACTAACTTTTGGGCCGCTAATCCACCTAATGAATGACCAATAATAATTGGTTTTTCGGGTAAAGAATCTATAAATTTCACAAGGTTCTGTATCAAATCTTCGTATGTCGTTTCCCCCAGATAAGGAATTATATTTGACCTAAGCTCTGAAGGCTCGCCTTCATGACCAGGATTTGGAAGTGTGTAGCAACTATAGCCCATTTTCTCAAAGAAAATTTTCCAATTTTCCCAGTTTCTAGGTGTTAAAAATAATCCGTGTACAAACACTATTGTTTTTGATGTTATTTGAGGCTCCATATTGTCATTGTTAATTGATTGACCAAAAGACTTAATGCTGATCAAAATGAATAATACTGTTATTGATAAAAGTTTAAACTTCTTCACTTGTCTTCTTTATATTGAGCTCAAATTTGAGAGATTAATTCCAAAATTAAATTAACTTAAGTTAAAATCGTAATTATTGATAGTTCTATTTTTGACCGATTTAATTAACCGTCTGCTAAATAGTGAAAAACCTTTATATGAGCCAGAACTGAAACAACTAAGCCCTATAGGAATTTGATTTTAAATGTGACCCGAGAGGGATTGTTATCGCGATCCCTTAAGCTCCGTTGTGAAATAGCAAAGCTCAAATCTCTGCGCAATTTGTGGATTTCTTGTTTTATATGCGAGATGAACTTGTTCAATAGTCGAACCAGTTCAGTTTGTTACAGCTTGATAGATAGCGGTCTACGTTTTTTTTTTTTGGCGCAACTTTTAGATTTATTGCATTGAGATTTAAATTTCCTCAGCTCATAATTCTACGTTAATTTCAGCAATAGTATCTTAATTGAGTCTCCGGCTTTGCATGGTATATCTAGTACATCCAGTTTTCCAAAAGTATTTTATACTTGAGAAGAATCAAATATTGGTAATGTACAGCCTTAAGAATAGGATTGTTGAGGTTAAAGAAGTAGAATTATCGATTCTTTTTTAGTCAATTTCTTTTCTGTGTACGGTATCTTTAAATCGAATTTCAAAAACGCTTCCATTGCTGCTAATATAATTGAATGTTCCTTGTAGTTGTTTTGTTAACCTTTGTACTAATCTCAGTCCAAGGCTTTTTATTTTGGACAAATCCAGATCAATAGGAAGCCCTTTTCCATTGTCTTTAACAACCAGTAGATAGTATTCTTTCGTGGCTTTGGATAATGTAATGCTCAACTTTCCTCGTCCAGATTCAAACGCATATTTGCATGCATTAGTAATTAGTTCATTTAGGATCAATCCTAATGGAATAGACGTGTCTATGTCGAGATGACAACCTTCTGTATTAACTTCTAATTCCAATTCTTTTAAATTGTAAAGTGAAATTATTTCTTCGGATAGTTGTTTAGTGTATGTCTGAAAATCAACGGTTGAAATATCTTCGCCTTGATAAAGTTTTTTATGTATCAAAGCCATTGCTTTAATTCTGTTTTTCCCTTCATTAATATTTTCCAGAGCTTTTTCGTGTTGTACCCCTTTTGATTGTAACTCGAGTAAACTAGATACAGTTTTAAAGTTATTTTTAACTCTGTGGTGTACTTCTTTGAACAAAAGTTCCTTTTCATATAAAGATTTGTTAACTAAGGCATTTTTTTCATCCAGTACTTGTGTTTGTTTTTTCTTTCTTTGAAACTCTCTGAACATAAATAAGACTATGATAAAGAGTCCTATAGCCACGGAAATTGTAATTGTTTTCGAAAACTTTTCTTTCTCCAAACTTTTTAAATGGTCAATATCACTTATTCTTTTTTCTTCTGCTGTTCTTAAACTGTCCGAAAGTTGCTTTTTTTCATAAGTGTATTGCATTTCTTTTTCGGTTAAATTTTGAAAGTTTTCACGACTTAATGTACTATCTACGCGTTCAGTGTATAGGACGTGAAATTTTAGAGCGTCATGTAATTTTCCAGTCGCTTCGTATGCCTTATAAAGACAATTACACGATCTAATTATTGTAGAGTTGTGACCTGAGTTTTCGGATAATTCAAATGCTTCTTTACAATTAATGATAGCCAAAGAATAATCCTTATTGTCCAAAGCAATATTCCCAAGGATCGTTTTTAAATAGGCCACTTTATTTGTTACATTATTTTCCTCGTAAACTACAAGTGCTTGGTCTGCATGGAATTTTGCCTCTTCTCCTCTTCCTGTTACTTGTAAAAAATGTGCGCGTATTTCATGGAAAACAGCAAAAGCTTGTTCTGCTTGGAGTTCTTCACATACTATTTCTGCTCGGTCAAAACAAACTTCAATTAATTCGTTGTCCCCTGGTAAATCACGCTCTAAATAAGCATTAACCATGTTTAAATTGGATAAAAGTATGCTAAATTTATTGTCGGTTTTTTCAGCAAGTTCTAGAGATTTCTCAAAGTATTCTAGGGCTTTGTCAAATTCTTTTAAGCTTAGGTTTATACCTCCTTCAATGTCATAAGCATTAGATCTCCAACCAGCTCTTGGATATTTATCCAAATAGGCATAAGCTTTATCTAAAACTTCAAAAGCAGAAAAAAAATCTCCTTTCTTTTGATAAACTTGTGCCATATTTATGTATCTACCTGATATAGATTCATAGTATTTAGCTTTCTCTGCAAAAACAATGGATTTTTCATAGTAAAAAAGGGAAGAATCAGGCTCCCGCTCTTTTATCGATATAGCCAGCATATTATAGGTGGTGCTCTGAAGCTTTAAATGATTTACTTTTTTTGATTTACGCAAGCTTGTACGCAAGTAAAATAGAGTTGAATCAATATTACCAGTTATGTCGTTATGATAGCAGCCTAGTTGATAATAAGATTCTGCCTGCCTTTTCTCATCATTAATTTTTTTTGAAAGGGCCAATTGCTCTTTTATCAGGCTGTAGCAAGAATCAGGATTACTGTAGAGGATCAATGCACTGGCATGGTTCATGGCATCTATGCGTGAAGTATCAGGTTCATCAGGGTTTGTGTAAATTTTCGCGAGTGAATCTAGCCTTGTATCAGAGTTGTTTTGGGAGTAGAGTGGTTTAAAAAAAATGAAAGTACAAAGGCTCAGTACTATGGATAGTTTCATTAGGCAAGGATTTAAATGTGGCATTTCAAATGTAACTAATTCTCGTTCAATTATTAACATATTAAATACTGAAGTGTTAATACACCTTATTTGGATTGGGCGTCAATCTTATTAAGATTGACTAAAATTTATGCTTAGTCCCTAACAATTGGACTTAACCCTAACGCATTGGTCTTTACCCAAGCATTAAGTCTGATTTCAACTGCATTGAAATCTTGGGATTTTTTATTTGATTCTCTTGATTGAATAAATTCATCTCGTTTCATAAAAACCCAACATCAGAGATGTTAGACTTTTTTTGTGACCCCTATGGTCATTAGCTCTAACTTTTTTAAAGATAGTTTAATGGAAATTGAAGTAGTGTTTTCTTAACGTAATAGTACGGATTGTCGCTGTGAGACACGAACAGATATGATGACATCACTTATTGTTATAATTACTTTTTCATTCCTGCTATTCTCGTGACTATTCCTTAATATCTTCGTTTATTATATCCCATTAACTCACTTGGTATAGTCATTAATTCTGCTAGTTGTCACTTTTAATAAGTTTTATTAAGTTCAGATCTGCAATTGGTGTTTAATTTAATAACCTTCACAAAAAAGATATCTAACTTTCTTGTTTAAAAATAATAGTTCTTTGCGCTTTCTTCTTATACCTGTCTTTCGGTGTAATCTCTCTTTTCGTACTGGGACGATAGCTATTAATATTTGGGTTTAGAATATATTTGACTTGAGACTCAATCATTTTTTCAAAAGGAATAAGAAAATCCTTCGTCTCGCATTGTTCTAAGTCACTTTCCTTAAGTAAATTTAAGACATTATAGACTGACTCAATAGTACTAAGACAAAGAGGTTCTGGTTGCTGTTTAATAATAAATTTTGATTTTATTTCATTATCAAAACTCACTCTTTTTAGTTTTTGCAGGTTCTTACTTAGTTTAAGCATTTTACGGGCACAGGGCCATGTGCCGTCAAGAATAAAGACGTGTGGATTATTACCCATAAATGAATTTATTTCTGAACTTTCTCTTATCGATAAGTTGAAGTTTTCTTTTCCCGGATAAAGTAAAAAAGAACAACTATTTTCTTTAGTCAGTATTTCATTTACACGATTATTATTGGTGAAATCGACACCAACTATAATTTCTGAATTATCAAGTTGAAGCTTAGTCATATGTCCTGTCCCGTTTTTTTGTTTTTTGTACTCCTTCGGGTGCATAAGAATAATAAAACGAGTCTTAGTATGCAAAGGACTAATGTGTTTACAAATGCATGTGCTTGAAGGCCTCATGCAATTGTAACATTTGCTTCTTGGATTTTTTATTTCTGTTAGCAAGGTGAATATCTCTTTATTTTTTTAATTAGTAATAACGTCTGAGTAAATATAGGCATTTTTAGATGCCGCCGTTAGTGCGCTGGCCAAGCCCCGGTAATTGTCCGTTCCGCGTGCTGGCACCCCAAGATTTTGTACACGCAAATGAGCGGGAATGATATTTACTTAATATGTCAGGCAGCGTTTTTTTACAATGCAGGTCACAATACCTTATCACAGCAGCTTGAAGCTATTTACAATGAGTTGTCCTTCAGTCTCATTTAGATCGTAGCAATAAACAGTAATTTCATATGCTAAACCCCTTGAGGCATCAATAATTGCAATTATGAAAACAGGTATTTTGACTCCCTCTTCAATTTCATAAGCGCTCACGTAATGTGCGTGGTTGATTAAAGGTATTTTTCCTCCATCAGTAACTTCTTCAAATTCCATGTCGTTCGCAATTTCAAATGCGCCATCTCGGATATTGTCGTTAAATGTTGAAGATTCCTCTAAGAGAGATACTACTTCTATATCAACCGCATAATTGTCATTTTCATAACCATATACGTCCTCTAATTCAACATCATATTGAGTTAGTTTCCCCGTTGATTTAAAAGATAAATTGGCTTGAGGGCATACAATCTCATTTTGAGCTATTAATTGAAATGGGATAATAAATGTGAATAAGAGTATTATTTTAATTTTCATCTGAATGCTGCTTAACATGTGAATAAAAGCAATAGCTTTTATTCCTTTTAATTGTGATTAGATCACTAAAATAGTCAAAACTCTACTTTTAGAAGTAACCCTTATAGCAGATTCTAACCAAATTCGTCAATAGTCCTAACTACAAATAATTTCACAAAACTAATACTTTACGAATGAAAAAAGCCAACGCCAATAGGAGTTGGCTTTTAAATGTGACCTCTATGGTCGTTAGTTCTAACTTTTGTAATGAGAGTTTAAGGGAAATTGAAATGGTATTTTTAAGTTAATGGTTGAGTGACATTTGAGCTAAAAAACGTTTTAACGATTTTTAGGTTTTGCACTGAATTGAGATATTACATCAAATTTTTGATTCATTATACCAAAAACACGTTTAAATACAAGGTAAATGATAGCTGTCGAGTTTTTAGAAAATGTCCATTAAAAAGTGACTATAACTGGCCTATTTTTTCAAGATAAAATGTCCAGTAACCACGCTGCTCTCATTTTGTAGTGTCAAAATATACTTTCCGGTTGAATAACCTTCTATATCAATTTGGACCATTTCTGAGTTGGCAACTCCTTGAATAACTACTTTTCCTGTCTCATCATATATTATATAATAATAGCTGCCGAACATTGAAACTGGCGTCTTAATATTCAGTATACTTGAGGTTGGATTGGGATAGATCTGAAGTTGACGATCCCCATTAAGTTCCAAAACATTACTTGTGGAATCATCACATTCATTCAACAAAGTATAATCACTATCCGTTCCATCTGTATGGAAAAGATAAAAGCATCCCAATTCAAATTGCAATGCTTCCATGAACCCATCTTCAAAATTATCAATGTGGTACATGTCAATGGCTATTACCTTATCGTTGTAAAGGGAACGAATGGTGTTGTCTTTTGTGTGACCTAGTATGACCTTTTGAACATTAAAACTATTGATAATTTCATCCACTTCAACCTGAGTTAGATCTTCTTCCACCATTCCTCTATACCAGTAAATCCCATCAGAACCGTTGACCACGTCACAGTCCCCTGCGCATGGTTCTCCGTTCATTTCTTGTCGACCATAATCGTTAATCTGATCATAGCTCAAATCGAGGTCTGCCACCTCAGGACTGATCCCGCCATGCATAAAGGCATAGTTTCCGATTTTTTCGATAATATTCTTTGATCTCAGCCATCTTCCCAATTCCGTATTCAAATCATATAATTCTAACATTCTTCTATCCATGAGATGAGCATCATTGAAGTACTTGGTTTCAACGTATCGCCAATCATCTCTCATATTGAACATCTCATGATTTCCAATAATCAGGTGCAGCATTCCACCCGTAGCGATCGCCTCACTTTCTAATTTATAGAGCAACCACAAGCATTCTGTAATATGGAACCCTCGATCAAATAAATCGCCACTGATAATCAGGTGTCCATCACCATAGATCCAATTGAATTCCTCATCAATTATTCCTTCACCTTGTAGTACCATTGTTAACCCCTCAATGTGTCCATCAAAATCAGAAATGGCCAAAAATTTAGATGGCGTTTCGGTGAAAATTGAAGGTTCTACAGTGATTTCCGATTTTAAGAAAAATGAAAAACTTGTACCCATATGTGGAAGTAAGCATGTCAATTCTAACCCATCTGGAGTAGCATAAGTGGTACTAATTAATCCTGTTGGTGTCACCTTCTCAACGATAATATCATCTCCAACGTAGTAAACATATGGACCATCCTGATCGTAGATAAATGATGTACTGACAAAACAGTCAAAAGAAATATCTTCATCAGAAATACTCCTATTTCGAACCGAGATAGCAATTATATTCTCTCCTGCAACGAAATAAGATGGATCGATCTTATAAGTGAAAAAATCATTTTGAATCGAAGAGTTTATGCTTTGTCTTGCCGCGGTAAAATGTCCAATGACTCCTAAGGGCATCAATTCTGTTCTCAACACTTGTTCGCCATTTATATAAACAATTGCAGCATCATCATGAATAAGGTGCAGATACAAATTATCCAGAGCACCCGGATCTGTGACATTGATCTTTTTTCGGAAGTAATAGCTAATCAGACCATCATTTACGAGTGTCGATTCATCTCCATCACCAAAACCAAACTGACTGTATCCAACTGGCCAGTCAGCATCATCAAACCCAACAGTATTCCAGTCTGCTCCTGGATTAATGCCATTATCCCAAAATCTCCATGCACTTCCCGAATCAAAAGTCAATATATCTACTTCATCAATCACGTTAATTGTCTTTGATAAGGTATTGTTTCCTAAATCTTCATCATCAGTTATCGTAAGAGTGATATCTAGTACATATATACCCAAAGTACTTATATCTATTGTTTCGTCAAATGTAAACAGGATAGTTTCTGCCAATTCAATTGGAGTTGTTCCTGTTTGTGTAATTGAAGGAGCACCGTCAAGAGAATAAGATAATTCATAATCAGTGGCTGTAAAATTCCCAAAAGATGTAATCTCAACCTGAACACTGGCATCAGCATCTGGGAAAGCAGGATTCCCAGGGTTTATGCATGAGGTTAATGCAAGATCAACATCCGAATTGGACTCATACTCTATATGCAAAACTGCGGCTTTTGTTACACTCTCATCAAAAGAGTAGGCTCTTCTGCGCTGATCATCTCCTCCCGTTCCAGTGATAATCAGAGTTATCGGATCATTACTTTCCCAAAGATCCAAATCAATGATCTCACTAATGATCGAAGACAAATCTGGTGTTCGTTGCGCACTGCCCTCAGACTCATCAATCCATGCTGGTATTGAATTCCAGGTAACACTGGCCGTTGTTTGAGAACGACTCGAAATATTGGCATATGTATCAGCAAAGGGAGCTGAGTCGTGATTGTTTTCACCTTTAATGGTCATGGTCAAATCCCCATCATAATCTCCGTCAGCGGTAAACTGAATATAAGCGTTAAGAATTGTTGAATTTGATGGCACTGTGATATCATCAAACCTTAGTCCTAATATTTGTAATCCCTGATCATTCCATGAGTCATAGACCATCTCAATGTCAGAACTCGTCGTTTCGACACTTGTTCCATCAAATTTTTCTTCGGCATCATCAGATGACGCCATTATCTGACGTTCAAATGTTTGTGAGAAAGTAAAAGTAGTAAAGAAGAGAATAAGTGCAAGTAAATAAAATCTAACTTTTGTCATACAGAAAAATTTAACTTCTTAAAAATACATAATTTAACCTTACTTGACTTTGGAATAAATTCGATTCGATCTAAAGACATAAAAAGCCTAGCATTATGTGCTAAGTTTTTTATTCTTTGGTGACCTCGCCAGGATTGCAGATCCACCGGAATGTTGGTTGCCCAAGCATTAAGTCCAAATCTCAATGAAATGAGTTTCTGGGCTTTTTCCATTGATTATTTTTTGGAACAAGTTCCTAACATAATAAAAAAAAAGCCCAACATCAAAGATGTTAGACTTTTTTAGTGACCCTGGAGGGATTCAAACCCCCAACCCTCAGAGCCGAAATCTGATGCGCTATTCAGTTGCGCCACAGGGCCATTTACCTTTTTCAAACTTTCCCATGCTATTCTCCCGATAACTATCGGGATGCGCCACAGGGCCATTATTGGCAAAAAAAAGCGAACCCAAAAGTTCGCCTTAAAATTTTAACTCCTTCTCCTCTCTCATTTGTCACATTTTACTCAAGCATTGCGGCTCTTGAAATACGAAATGTAACTTCCCACTTTAATAGTGGGCCCACCTGGGCTCGAACCAGGGACCCCTTGATTATGAGTCAAGTGCTCTAACCAGCTGAGCTATAGGCCCGATTTATTTAAAGAGTAACGAGATACTCTGTATTCAATTACCGTAATTTGATTAGGATCAAAACCCTCAACAAAAAACGTCAAAAGAACGGCTGCAAATGTATCTGATTTAATTAATTAATCAAAATTTAAGCACTCTTTTTTACAATAGAAGTTTATAGGGTATAAAAAGCTTGAATGGAATCTGTTCTCAGTTAGTTTGAACGCATACCAGACTTATACGTATTTGAGATTGGCTTTCGTACGGTGTTGTGTAAACTTATCGATCGCGTAAAGTAGATTTCCTTCCCAATCTTTGTTTTTCACAACGTAATCTTCAATACCCATTTCAAATAAATTTAAAGCAACGTCAATATTTTCTTGAGAAGACAAGATGATAACCTGTGTTCTTGGCGAACGTTTTTTAAATTCTTTTAAAACTACTTCCGCAGTCATTTTAACAAGCTTATAATCAAGGATGAGTACATCAGGTGCTTTACTAATATCTTCTATCACAGATTGGCCATCTTTGTACATGAAAATGTCAAAATCCTGCGATTTAGACAATTTATAGCGAAGAAAAACAGAATATAGTTCGTCATCATCTACAATGAAGAGCGTTTTTTTGCGGGGCTTTTTTACAAGGGATTTTAATTTATAAAAAACATTGTCTGCTTTGGATTGATTATGGACTGTTTTTTTATTGATTTCATTTACAATGTTCTCAAATAAATATTTATCCTTTTTGATATAATGTGTTGCACCGATCATCCGAGCTGTTGCTAAAACATTCACGTCAGTTTGAGCAGATACGTAAATAATTTTCGTGCGAGGGAGCTTTTCTTTAATTATTGGAATAAGATCAATGCCAAAGGTGCCTTGCAATAAATGGTCGAGAATGATAACTTCTGGTGCAAGGTCTAACTTACCTAATGCAGCTGAAAGTTTATGAAATTGATAAGTCGCCCCCGGACTCTTGCCTTCAAGGTATTTACTCAGGCTCTGAGTAAACAATTCGTCGTCATCAATTATAAATGTTTTCATTCAAGGCAAAATTTCAATCTAGTTCGCTAATATTATTTTCAATCCAAAAACTGAAAGTAAAAACGGTAAGTACGAAAATAAGTGTTTTATACGAGAAATATAGGTTAAAACGACCAGATAAAGAGGATGTTAGACGAAGAGAGAAATTTTCACGTTTGAATGCTATTCAAAGTCGCTCAGTGCTGTCAAAATAGTTGGCAAAACTAGATTCAACTCTACAATATAAGGAGCCATTTCATGCAAAGAGGGGGCGTTTTCAATATTTGATGCCAAATCAAAAGCTTCTTCGAACTCAAAAAGAAGAAAATTAGATTTTAGTTTATGTGCCGTTTGTTGTTTCTCAATGAGGCTTTTTTCTGGATTTTTTTGGGTTAAAATCACCAGTGATTTCTTTGCGTTTTTAGTAAATAATTCAATCAGCTTATGAATAAATTCGGTGTCATTGTTCCCAATTTTATTTAATCTAATTTGCAAAACTTGCTGGCTAATTTTCATTGGTAAAGCGAACTATAAGGTTGATAATATGGCTTCTATTTTTTCTTTTGTTAAGGGCTTTTCAATACGGCGATCAATGCTTTTATAGGATTTTGATTTTTCCATATCTGCTGAATTGACAGAAGAAGACATCATTGTTACCACTGTTTTAGACCGGTGAGACACAGGTAACTTTTCATATGCTTCTAAAAACTCAAAACCATTCATTATCGGCATGTTAATATCTAATAAAATAAGATCTGTGGTAATACCTTTATTAGTTAAATCGGCAATGATTTGCAAGGCTTCTTGTCCATTCATTGCAAAGTAGAGATTTTCTGTAATATTAGATTTTGCAAGGACATGCTTTGCATAAAAATTGTTGGTTTCATCATCATCTACAATTAATATTGCTCCCATTTTAATTCGATTTTATTGGCAGTGAAATGTGATACGTTAATCCTTGTCCAGGATCACTGCTGAGGTCTAGTTTTCCATTATTGGTTTCAACCAATTTTTTAATAATGTACATACCAACCCCCGTTCCTTCAATAGTGCTGTCAGTATTAAAACGTTCAAACATATTAAATAGTTTTCCTTCAAACTTTTTTAAATCAATTCCTACGCCATTATCGCGGTAGGTGATTGTACAAATTTCATTGCGTGTTTTGGCCGAAATTTCAATTTTTAAAGGATGCTCTAAATGTCTATATTTAATGCTGTTGGTAATCAAATTTTGAAAAACACTATTCAGTTCAATGTCTGACGCGTAAACAGTTACATTATCATTAATATGATTGATCAATTCAGCATTGATTTGTTGCATTTCATTCGTGTAATTGACGCTTAAGTTCTCTAAAATTTCTTTAGGCGAAACGATCAACTTTGCTTCTTCAACCCGTTCAATACGTGTTAATTTAAGCATGTCTACAATTGTATTCTCAAGTCGATCAGCAGATGAATTTAAATTCGTAAAAATTTCTGTGATCATGGGGTTTTGACTCTGATCGGTAAATTCCTCTAACATTGAAATCATGGTTTTTACATTGATGATTGGAGCTTTTAAATCATGAGAAACGCGGTATGTAAAACTGTCCAACGATTTATTTAACGCGATTAATTCTTGGTTACGTAAATGGAGTTTTTGTTCGCTTTCTTTTCTTCTTTTATTTGCCCGGTACATATAGAAGATAAAAAAGATTGCGAAAATTAAAAAGGCGAGAAAAATATATAAAGTAAGGCGCTGTTGCTCAATTTCGCCCACTTGGATTTTAAGCCTATTATTTTGTGATGATATTTCTCCTTCCTTCGTTCTAATTTCACGTTTTTGATTTTCTAGCTTTTCATATTGCTCTGCCAATTCCTTTTTTTGATTAGCAATATTTTGATATTGCTGTTCAAATGTATTAAGTAACGAATTATTGACATCCTCATTTTTTAGGATTTCCTTAGCCAAAGATTGTAGCCTTTGTAACTGACCATTAATGTTGCTTTTCTGTTGTGATATAATGATCTGTTGATCTGATAATAAAAGTTTTTGAACTTCTATTTCATCCAACGTAGCACGTAATTTATCGTCTTGATTTTTAATTTCTTTTTTCTGAGCGCTTATTTCTTTAGTTAGTGTTTTGAGTTCTTTATCTTGATTCTCAACTGTTTTTTTCTCTTCCTTTAGTCGATCGTATAATGAATTCCAATCTGCTGTACTTTGGATAGAAAAAGATAATAAACCGGGGTCCACTAAAAGTTCAGCCCTACTAATTTTTTCTTGACTAATTTCAAAATGAAATTCATCATCTATTTCAATAAAATTAATCATAGATACTCGGAAGGGATAACCCTCTGTAACCAATAAACAATGATTAAAATATAGTTGTTCTAAGATTGGAGTTAGCTCGTAATTGTCCTTTTTATTAAGGTATAAAATGTTGGTAGGGGTGATATCCTCAATCGTATTGAAGTTTTTAATTACGACGGGTAAATTTTTGATCTTTTTTTGTTGTGCCGTGGCTTCAAATTCTGCTACCAATTCAGAGCTGTTTTTGCCTAGTATCCCAATTACAAATTCCGTTTGCGAATCTAAGTTTTCCCAATCAATATACTTGGTGAAATTATAGATATAACTAACCCTTTGCTTATTTTTAATTTGTTCTTGTTCCGTTATATCAACTTGGGCGTTTACGTTTAGGTTGAATAGCAGAAGTAAGAATAAGAAGAGGTTTTTGTCTGCGTTCACATCTCAGAAATTACAATGAAAAACTTACGCGTGCAAAATATGAAGCACCGCGCACACCAAACTGCTGAACACGTCTACTATAAATAAAATGTCCCTGATTTACATTAACGGAATGTGTATGCTTGTCTGGGTATACATTGAAAATGTTATTGCCCCCAAAGGCTAAGGTAAAATAGTTGTTAAACTTATAAGAGATAAAAACATCAGTTATCCATTTTGGACTAAACGTTTGATCGCGGCTTTCGATTTGATCGGTGAATTCGTTCAAAACCCAATCTTCTGCATTTCCGTCATTTGGATGGACATAAGAAACGGTTCCAAAACGTGTTGTTTTTAAAGCAACATTCCATTTGTTGAGTAGATAATTTGCTGTGATAATTGTTTTAGATTTTGGCTGAGCTGCTTCTAATCGCGAAATCTCTTCTCGATTAAAAAGAATATCCTCTGATCCACTTAGCAAAGGAGATGTTTGAATCATTCCAACGACTTTTGTTGCAGTATAATTGTAAGCTCCCGAAAGGCGTAGCAATCCTTTTTTCACACGCAATGAATAAGTCGGAACAAAATCAAATCCAAAGGTTTCAGTATTAACAGCATTGGTGAAAAACTGAGCGGAGCTCGCACCTACGGGGGTTAGAATATCTTCATAGCCATCATCAAACCTCCCTGAAAGTACAATACGGTTTTTGATACCAATATAATAACCGTCCATTGAGAAAGTAAAGTTTTTAAATAGTTTTGAAGTAAAACCCAAACTAAGGTTTTGTGAGGTTTCGGGTTTCAAACTTTCAATACCGAATGCTTTAGCAATAGGACTTTCATTATTAAATGTGCCTACTTGATATGATTCTCCATCCACGAATTGTGTTCCCAAATTATTAAAGTAAATTTGATGAAGAGATGGTGCTCTAAAACCTGTGCTAAATGAAGATCGAACAGATAAGTTTTCGCCAAACTTATAACGCGTCGCTAACTTCCAACTAAGGTTACCACCAAACGACGTGTAATTTTCATAGCGTGCTGCCGCTTCAATCAAAAACTTTTTTGTGAAGTGAAATTCCAAATCACTATATGCTGCAACATTTGTACGCCGTTTGTCTAATTCATTTTGTGGTTGAAACCCAGGGAAAACTTGCACACCTGCTTGATAGGGTAATCCTAAATCAGTGGTGTCGCCACCATCCCCCCATGAACTCTCTTCGCCTTGAATCACTTTATAGTTTTCAATCCTAAATTCAACGCCATACCCCATGTTTAAGGCATGTAAAAATCCAAGACTGTCTTGTCGTTTTGAGAAATCTAAATTCGTAATGTTTTGGCCGTACTTAAAACCACCTGCAAAGTTGTTAATGGGTGACGCAACCCCAAGTGAGGCATTATTTGAATTTTTTACTGTGATGTCAAATTCATTAACACCGGTTGAATTGCTGAAATCTACATGCCATCCATTGCGTGTCCCACGCATGCCAATTGTCATTGATTTGTCAATAATATCTGTATGAATTTCTGGCGAAAATCCGTTTGGAAATAAGTCCAAAACTACCTTTTGACTTTCTATTGGGAGTCGATAAAAACCGCGTGATTCGCCCTTGCGATAATTTATCCCGCCGTTGGAATAGAGTTCGGCCTTTCCTTTTACCGGAAGTACTGCATTGTAAAAAACTGCGCCGTCAAATTTTTTCGAAGATCCAATTTGCATTATTTGTTGATCATTATAGCCTCCTAATTGTCCAAAAAAATCATTTTGTTCAATTAATAAAGCATCCAATGAGTCATTGTCAGAATAAATGTTGCCTGTGTAATTTCCTGCTCGATTTACGGCTTCACGTTGTTTATATTCAGCCGAAACATTTACAAAGCCACCTTTGCCTAAATCTAAACCGTAATTAGTACTTAATAAAAATTCAGTTCCGTCCCCGAAGATGGAAGGGTTTAACATGGTGTTTAATGAAAAAACATTCGTTTGATCTTTCAAAATAATATTGATTACGCCACTAATCGCATCTGACCCATATTGGGCTGCAGCGCCATCTCGTAAAATTTCAATTCGATCAATCGCTGAAACTGGAATCGCGTCAAAATCTGTGCCGACAGATCCTCTTCCAACAGTACCATTCACATTAATTAATGAACTTGTATGTCTTCTTTTTCCGTTGACCAATACCAGTACTTGATCGGGAGCAAGTCCTCGCAAAGTGGCTGGTGCTGTGTGGTCAGTCCCATCAGATATGGTTTGCGACGTGGAGTGAAATGAAGGTACGAGGTAATGTAATATTTGCGATAACGAAATTTGAGCAGAAGTTGAGATGTCAGTTGGTGAAATTACATCCACAGCCGCAACATTCTCCATTTGCGATTTTGGCTTGGCGCGCGATCCAATTGAAATGTCTGCGTCTACAACACTACCTGATTCTAAAATGAAATTTATATCAGCATTTAAATTACTGAAGGAAATATCTGCAGATTTTGTTTTAGTTTTATAAAGAAGATAACTTGCACTAACGGTGTATTTACCAGGTTTAATTTCTACGCTATACGCTCCGTTAATGTCACAACTTGTTGAAAGGTCTGTCCCAACTATTTTAACCTTTGCACCTGGCAATGGACCAAATTCATCAGAAACTGTTCCCGAAATAGAACCGAGTTGCGCAAAACAGGACATGCTGCTCCATTGAAAAGTCAAAACAATAAGCAAAATTAAGTAGCGCATTTAAAAGTCATTTTTGAATAAATCTACAGATTCAAACGGTTTCCCTTGCAGTCTTTATACCTACAAAACTAATGAAATTACTTATCCAGCAATCATCAAAGTGTTAGGGTTGTGCAAGAGTTTTACGCTCAAATGTAGATTGGTAGCGACAAGATGCATTTATTTTTACTAGAAAAAATTCAAATGCTTTAATAGATTCTCTTTGCAAGATCGACTCACCGGAATAACTTTTTCACCTAAGCGAATCATATTGTCTTCAAACCGGTTGATTTTGTCTAATTGAACAATATAAGAACGGTGCACTCTAATAAACCTGTTCTTAGGTAAGCGCTCTTCAATTGCTTTCATAGTTGAAAGTGCTGTAAAACGTTCTTGAACAGTATGTATATTCATGTAATCCGAATAGGCTTCAATATATATGATGTCGTCAAATTCAATTCGCGTATAACCGTTATTAGATTTGATATAGATGTGGTTAGAATTTAAACGATTTTTCTGACTGACTTCGAACCTTCTTTGTGCCCGATAAATACTTTGTAGAAAACGGCCATAGGGGACAGGCTTTTCAAGAAAATCTGTTACATCAAAGTCAAATGCCTGCACAGCGTAGGTTGAATTGATGGATGAAATAATTACTTGCGGCTTTAATTCAGTCTGTTCCAGAAATTCCAAGCCATTTAGGTTCGGCATTTCAACATCCAAAATTATGAGGTCTACGGTATTGATTGAATCGTCTTCAAGAGCGCATACCGCCGAATTATATTCTTTTTTGAAGTTTAAGAAGTTGGTTTGATCAATGTACTTCTTAAATATCCTACGCGAAAGCTTATCATCATCAATTATAGAAACATTCAGCATTTAGTTGGGTATCGTTGGTCAGTCAAATATAAAAAAAAAAAATCAATCCGTTCGTTTCATCAGAATTACTGAAAATTAAGTAAATTTCCAAGATGGGAAAAAAGGTTTCTGCGATCTTGTTTGACTTAGGTGGAGTGATTCTAAATTTAGATTATAATAAAACGATTGACGCCTTTAAGAAAATGGGTGAGGAGCGCTTTGACGAACTTTATTCGCAAGCGGAGCAAAACGACATATTTGATCGATTTGAAACCGGAGAAATATCGGAAGACTATTTTAGAGATTACCTTATTTCATTCCTTGGCAATCATATTAACCCGGCCATGGTTGATCAAGCGTGGAATGCTATGTTGCTTGATTTACCAGAAGAACGGATTGAATTTTTAATGGAGTTAAAACAGGACTATAAAATTTACCTGTTTAGCAATACAAACGCAATCCACTTAGAGGCGTTTAAGACAATCATTAAAAACCAATACGGAGATGCTAATTTACTAGAGAAGGTATTTCATAAAACGTACTATTCACATTTAATTCAAAAAAGGAAACCGAATCCTTCAGCTTTTAAATTTATTTTGGATGATCTTGACCTGAGACCAGAAGAAGTTATTTTTATTGATGACAGCATTCAACATGTTGAAGGTGCTAAAAGTATTGGAATTGACGCATATCATTTAGTGGATACAGACGTACTTAACTTATTGAAGGGGATTTTGGTGAAATGATAGTTGAAAAGGAGTTGATAGCATTGCAAAAGGCACTTTTTGATTTTTCAAAGCGAAATCCTTTCGTTCATATCCAAGAAAAAAAACTGTGGAATCCGGCAGATAATGATGGGCTTAAATTACCAGAAAAAATCTATAAAAAAGCTAATTATTATTGGAAGGAATACGGGTTGGAAACGACATTGGATGTTGAGGTGTTTATAAAATGGTCTCCGCCTAATGAAGGTGGAGTAACGAATAAATTATACTATTGTTCTCCTTTATTTTACCGCCCAGTTACCCTAAAGCGCATCCGTAAAATAGAAACGACTTATTCTCCTGAAATAACGGTGGAAAAATTTCAGATAAACCCTGTTTTACGGCATTATTTTAAACTGTTTTTCGATTATTCATGGCCCGAGGAAATAGCCGATTTGGAAGAAGAAATGTTGCGGTTGCAGAATTATTTTAGTACCTCAAATGACCAAGGTGATTATCATGCGGCACAAATTAGTGCAGTTGAAGATTTTGACGAAACTGAAAATTGGCAATTGATTACGCGGCGGTTAATTGGTAATTTTAATTATAAGAAAAGTGCTTTGGGTGCTGATTATGATAAAATAATTGCTCAACCAAATAGTCAAGTTTCTGTTTTATTGCAAGGTGAGGTTGATACTGAACCAAAAGAGACGGATGCTTTACAAGCAATTTCATTTTTGGATCAATCACAGAAGGCCGTTATTCAAACTGCGCTAGCTGGGAATATGGTGATTCAAGGCCCTCCTGGAACGGGGAAATCTCACACTATAGTAGCGCTAATTGGCGCTTTTTTGGCGGCAGATAAAAAAGTTCTTTTTGTTTCTGAAAAAAGATCGGCTTTAGAAGTGGTAAATAATCGCTTAACGAAAATTGGTTTAGGCGCTTTAGTAGCCTATTTTAATACGAATAAGGATCAGAAAAAAGCATTTTATAGTGGATTGAAAAAGACATGGGAAACACTGAATGAACATAAATTCAATCGTGTTGAGCAGAACCGACAGAGCGAGGTGAATAATATTTTACAATTTTACCCAAAAAAATTAGCTCAAAATAAAACAGAGATTAACGGGTGCTTGCAAGATCTTATAACGGTTTTGCTGGAAGCAAGCATCCCATTAGCTGAATTGACATCCAATGGTAAAGTGCCTGAATTTCATGAATGGAAAGCGCGCCAAACTTTGCTGAAAAAAATGGAGTTGAATTTGCCAAACGCCTTTGGGGTTCAAACTATTGCCCAATGTAGCTTTGTGCAATTGAACTTAGCTGTATTTTCTGAACCTGATGTGCTGTTGGCCTTAGAGAAAAGAATCGGAAACATGACGGAAACGTTGGCGTTAATTCAGACCATACAAACTAACTTTAATTTAGATGAGTCCTTTGACGGTTTTGTGAAATTGGCGCTAACGGCCAGTATTTTAAATATGATTGACAAAGTGCAGTTGGATTTACTCAATGTTGATTCAAAGCAGTATAAATCATTCAATAGCTGGGCAAAAAAATACCAGTTGCTCAAAACTAAAATTTCGCATGTTGAAAAGGGTAACAAGAAATGGTCTAGAAAACCTTCAATGGCAGAAATTACTGAGCTACTAGATTTGTTACATACTTCAGAACGACATCAAAGCAGTTCCATTCTAAAAATTTTAAGACGCAACCCAGCAAAATTAAAAACGGCTTTTCAAGATTTTCACACAGGAATTTCTATTCATACTAAGGTTGAGTTATTAGAAGCCGTGCAAATGGAATG
This sequence comes from Crocinitomix sp., assembly GCA_047623705.1. Lineage (GTDB taxonomy): Bacteria > Bacteroidota > Bacteroidia > Flavobacteriales_D > Crocinitomicaceae > Crocinitomix. The sequence continues at coordinate 2,322 of JBLHOW010000015.1, read as the reverse complement.
GCGCCTTAAAGGAGAATTAGATGAGGTTAGGATTAAGTTAAGACATAACTTAAATATTACCGATCCCGAAAATGAAATTGACCTTATATTTAATCTGCGAAATAAATTAGATGCCGTTTCTCAAAACGAGTACCTGCAAATTTTAGAGCATCAAGAATCCGCCGCACTTATTCAACGTTTAAGTCGCATTCATCCCGAAATTTTAAAATTTAATTCGCAAAATAGATTTCTGTTTAATGAAAATAAAATTGATTCAATTCATGCATTTGATGCCAAATTAAGGGAGTTAAAAACAGAACTGCCAATAATGAATCATTGGTTGCCAGAAATCAAACAGTATTTCGAATTCCCACCTGTTATGCGTCACTTTGTTCAGCATAATTCGTTTAAAACTGAACGGCTAAATGCCATTATAGCATATCAAAATTTATTAGAAATCACACGATTTGAATCTGATTTCAAAGCCCTTTCTGGTTGGGAAATTGTGAATGCAGTGAAACGAGGAATAGGCAATAAAAAAATACAGATTAATGAAAATATTAGCGCAATTTTGGATGCTGCTCAAATAAAACAAAGTGAAGCTGAGAAGCTATCAACCAGAGCAGGATTTAAATTAAATGATCATCAGAAAACGTGTAAAAAGAGATATAAGGCGCAAAAGCGAATCGTTTTGCATGAAATAAATAAACAACAACGACACCTTTCGGTAAAAGGCTTTTTTGAATCAACGCAAGAGCATTTGCTTAAAATGCAACCGGTTTGGGTCATGAATCCTTTAACAGTTTCTGAAAATTTACCATGTATTGAAGATTTGTTTGATGTCATAATCTTTGATGAGTCGAGCCAAATTCCGTTGGAAGACGCTGTGCCGGCAATTTATCGTTCCAAACAAGTAATTGTAGTTGGCGATTCTAAACAAATGCCACCGTCTGCTTTTTTCACTACTCGAGAGGATACGAAAACCATTTTGGACCAAGGAGAGCAAGTTTACGCGAATGAAATGTTGAAATGGCATTATAGAAGTCATCATCCAGATTTAATTCGTTTTTCTAACCTCGAATTTTACAATGGTGACTTACTAACACTGCCACCTAAATTTGCCGAATGCCCAATTGAAGTGCAATATGTGGAAGGAAATTATGACGCAGGTAAAAATGAGTTAGAAGCAGAGAAAGTGGCGCTTTATTGTAAGAATATACAATCAAATGAGATAGAATCTATTTTAATTATAGCATTTTCGCAAGAGCAAGAAAAGGAAATTCGGCGCCAGTTGAAAGACTTAAAGCTGGATATTGATGATAAAATAATAACACGGAATTTAGAAAATGCCCAGGGAATCGAGGCAGATCTTGTTCTAATTTCATTGGGGTATGGCAAAAATGAAAACGGTGAATTTAGATTGAATTTTGGCCCCGTAAATCAAATAAACGGAGCCAATCGATTAAACGTAATGTTTACGCGTGCCATTGAAAAAATGGTGGTATTTACCTCGGTTAAAGCATCAGATTTTGGATTGTCAGAAAACAAAGGTGTACAGGTATTAAAGGATTATTTAGCATTTGCTGAGCAGTTGAGTACACTCAAGACTCCAGCAACCGTGATTCCAGTAGCGCATCAATTGATTCATGATTTATTATTGAAAAACCAAGTTGAGTATTCGTATTATCCTGCCGGGAAGGGAATTGGACTAAGTTCGTTTATTCAACACAAAAACAATCGAATTCTATTGGTTGATCCTGGTTTGAGCGAAGGTGAAGTAACCGACATTGAAAGTGTACTAACAGTGCTTGCTGGGCAATACGACGATTTTAAAGTTGTGCTTAGTATGGATTTATGGTTAAATGCTGAAAGAGTAGAGGCGGATTTAATTGGTTTTTTCAAAGTTTAAAAAACGGTAACAACTATATTTTGTAAATGATACCTAGCGTAATCCCTCGTTTTTTATGTTTTAACCAACCATAATAATCTTGGTCAAATTGCGTTAAGCCTCTCATTATATCCGCGTGCAAATGAAAACCTATATGTTCATTGAGATAAAATCCCCCACCAATTTGTGCAAATATTGAAGCTTCTATGCTTCCTACTTTAGAAGATGTTATTTCTGTAGGAGCTGAACTTATATAGCTTTTTGAGCTGATTAAAAAGGAAGTATTTAAACCAACAGAACCACGCATGAAAAATTTTTCTCCAAAGGAACCTGATACTTTAATTGGTATGCTTATATAATCCATATTATAATATGCATATCGTCTATCGGCGCCATCCCAGCCGTGAAATTGATAATATCCGTTTCGATCATATATTAATCCAGTACCTATCTGT
>JBLHOW010000014.1:0-100223 GCA_047623705.1 Crocinitomix sp. | reverse complement strand
GAACAATTCGACGATATCGAGATATTCTGTCTCAGGTGAATCCAACTTAGTAATTATTGAATCTTCAGCAATATTTAAAGGTGCCTCATTCATCTGCGTTTTTTGAACAGAGCATGCAATGATGAATAAAAGAAAAATCAAAAAGAAATAACGACCGATTAGTATCACACATTTAAAATTAGTTGATCGAAAAATAGGCAATTAAAATTAGATTAAAGGATACTTATTGAAATCCAACGGCTGAAAGAGAAATATATCCCAAATTCAAAATGCACTACGATTTGCTTCGCTGAATTTAAAGTTCTGCGATAAAAGTTTCGTTTGACTTTTACACCAAATTATCTTCTAAACAACTGAACATTCCTTTGTCCTATAAAACTTATTTTATTCGTGGAAACAGCTTCATAAGTATAGAAATAGACACCATTCGTGCATCCATTTCCATTTCAATCGATTTTATACCAAATAAACTAACGTTTGTTTTTTTAGGTAGCTTCTAAAAAAAATATTTAGTATTGATATTTCTTATTCAACTCTCAAAAATGCCTTAACTACATTCATATAAGCTGTCTTATCCACTTGGAAATTATCTTTACGATCAGGATTTTTAACCACATGAATTTCCTTAGCCACAATCTTTTTTTGTTTTCCTAGAAGTTCAGTATAATCGTCCTTATTATAAAGTCTATCGTTGCTTCCAACAATCAACTTGATTCTTTTGCCTTTGCCATTTAAAGTTGTTGGAGCACTGTCCAATGCGTTAATCGGTTCAAATTTTTTGTCATAACTTGCAAAAGGAACCTCCATTGGATCATCCCAATTTGAAAAACGACCTTCTAAATCTTCCATAGAAAGGAAAGGAGTGTCCGCAATAATGCTTAAGATTTCTGTTCTGTTATAACCAACACCTAATGATAATCCAGCGCCAACACCCCAACCATACATATGGAAAGTTTGAACATGTTGCATTCTACAAAAGTCAATCATTGCTTTTATGTCTTTCAAAAAATGCGGGTAGAGGTACATATTGTTGTCAATTTCGAATTCAGAACTTTCTCCATATCGACGATAGTCATATGTAACCACATTATATCCAATAGATGTGAATTGATCAACGCGTCTTAAATAGTCGGCCATATTACCTTCACCATTATGGCTAATTAAAATAAGGTTTGTCGTTTTAACATTGGCTGGAAAATACCAAGCTTTTAATTTTGCGCCGTCCTCAGTTTTAACGTCGTGGGCGGTATATTTCATATTGAATTTGTCTGGCAACTGTTTATAAGTGCGAGAAGGGTTCAGTGCAAAGGAGGCTTGCATTCCAAAAAAAGTCAAAAATAGTAGGGCAAAAATTGATTTAACGTTCATAGCTTAAAATATTAGTTAGTTCTAAAGTAGTAATTTATACCTAGGCGCGACAATTAAAATTAGAATCGCGTCATGGTTCTGTTTATTTAACGATTTGTTCTTTTTCAATAATTGTACCAGATTGTAATTTCGTAATCCCGGTCATTTTTTTCGCAGGATTATAAATCTATTGAAGTGAGATATTTTGAATAATGGCGTTAAACTATCTCGTCCAATTTGGCAAGCTACAAGAACCACCTCCCCCTGCTTCCCAATAAAAGTCCTTAGCAATTCGGTGCCAACCTTTTTCTTTTGTCTGACTATTAAAGGGAATTATATAGCAAAGATGTCCACTCCTAAAAAATCCTCGAAATACGACTTCTGCAACACTATCCCTTATATCAATTCCATTACAGTTTAAGGCGAGCATTTTTTTGTCTAATTCGTAGGCCAAGAGAGGATCAATATTATTATAAGCCAAAAGTTTCGGGATCATATTATGATTTTTATCTCCATGAAAAGATAACCACCAATTTTTTTGAACAATCCACTCACCATTCGCAAGTACATTTATGACTCCAGAATCTCCAAATTCTAGATCTTGGATATAATTTTCTTCTACTTTTCCTACCTGACTATACCATGCGTGATTTTCAGAAGCGTTTGATAAATCGGGGTCATAGAAAGTGGTGTCATCCACATGAAATGAAATCTGATCATTTTCCCAAATCTCATATTGTCCAAGTGTTTTGATTTGTTTGCACAATTCGGCTAATTCTTGAAATTCAGCCTCGTTATCTTTATAATTTTTAACGAGATCACTTTTGGCTTCGTCCAATCCATAATCCCAGTCCCTTGTTTCCCACCAAAAATCATAAACGTACCACCCAGTATAACTAAGAAGCGCAATGCCAATGAGAATTAGGCTGAATTTTTTGAGCATATGCCTAAGTTAAGTAAGGAAAAGGGAATTAAACAAGCCCACTCAAGTCAACATCTACCAAATTAGGAACAGTCACTTTTAAGCTAGGGGTACGTTCCATTTCACGTTTAATGGCAAAAATAGCGCCTTCATTTCTTGCCCAGCTTCGGCGCGCAATTCCATTATTCACATCCCAATGCAACATCATTTTTAAACGTCGATCTGAATCCTCACTACCATCCAATAACATTCCAAAACCGCCATTTATCACTTCTCCCCAACCAACTCCGCCTCCATTGTGAATAGAAATCCATGTGGCACCACGGAAACCATCTCCAATTACATTGTGAATTGCCATGTCAGCCGTAAACTTAGAACCGTCATATATATTTGAAGTTTCACGATACGGAGAATCTGTTCCAGAAACATCATGATGATCGCGACCTAAAACCACTGGTCCAATTTTACCGGCCTTAATCGCATTGTTGAATGCTGTTGCAATTTTGATGCGACCTTCCGCATCTGCATATAGAATGCGGGCTTGAGAACCTACCACTAATTTATTTTCTTGGGCGCCCTTTATCCACTGAATATTATCAGCCATTTGTTGCTGAATTTCAGCAGGCGAATTCTTTCTAATTTCTTCTAAAACTTCACAAGCAATAAGATCTGTTATAGCCAAATCTTCTGGTTTTTCTGAAGCGCAAACCCATCTAAACGGTCCAAAGCCATAGTCAAAACACATAGGTCCCATAATGTCTTGAACGTATGATGGATATTTAAAGTCGATCCCATTTTCTGCCATTATATCTGCTCCAGCGCGACTTGCTTCTAATAAAAAAGCATTTCCATAATCAAAGAAATACGTTCCTTTTGCCGTATGCTTATCAATGGCGGCTGCATGCTTTCTTAAGGTTTCTTGAACTTTTTCCTTAAACAAATCAGGGGCATTTGCCATCATATCATTCGCGTCCTCAACAGACATTCCAACAGGATAATAACCACCTGCCCATGGATTATGAAGTGAAGTTTGATCTGATCCTAATTCAATAAAAATATCCTCCTCATCAAATTTTTCCCAAACGTCTACCACATTTCCTTGATAGGCGATTGAAACGACTTCTTTATTCACTTTGGCTTTTCTAACGCGTGTGCAAAGTTCATCTAAATCTAGAATTACTTCATCTACCCAACCTTGCGAATGACGCGTTTCGGTAGCTCTTGGATTCACCTCTGCTGTAACAGAAACTACTCCTGCAATATTTCCAGCTTTGGGCTGTGCACCACTCATTCCACCTAGTCCTGCTGTTAAAAATAATTTACCTGCTGTGGTTCCGTCACCCGGCAATTTTCGGCAGGCATTCAAAACTGTAATTGTTGTTCCATGTACAATACCTTGTGGTCCAATGTACATATAAGACCCCGCCGTCATTTGTCCGTACTGACTTACGCCAAGTGCATTCATCTTCTCCCAATCATCCGGTTTTGAATAGTTTGGAATCACCATTCCATTGGTGACAACAACTCTCGGCGCATCTTTATGTGAAGGAAATAAGCCCATAGGATGACCCGAATACATGGTCAAGGTTTGTTCTTCTGTCATTTCAGACAAATATTGCATGCACAATAAATATTGCGCCCAATTTTGAAAAACCGCACCATTACCGCCATAGGTAATTAATTCATGTGGATGTTGTGCAATGGCATAATCCAAATTGTTTTGAATCATAGCCATAATGGATTTTGCTTGCTCAGATTTGCCTGGATATTCGTCTATTGGCCGCGCATACATTTTATATTCGGGACGATAGCGATACATATATATTCTACCATATGTTTTTAATTCTTCGGCAAACTCTGTTGCTAATTCAGCATGTTGCGTTTTTGGGAAATAACGCAGCGCATTTTTTAAAGCCAATATTTTCTCTTCCTTCGAAAGAATATCCTTTCGTTTAGGCGCATGATTAATTGTTGGATCATATTCCTTTTTAGTAGGAACCGTTTTAGGAATTCCTGCTTGAATCGCTGCTTTTATTTCTTCAACTGTCATACCGTCTGATTTGGTTACGAATTTAAGCATTATAAGGCGTTTTTTAGGATGCTAGACTTGGATATTTATTTTCTTTCCAGCCAATGTTTTATATATTTGAGAACAACATTTAAAAATCAATTATGTTCGTGTCAACTTTGTTTCGAAATTTATCTATCTTTTTATTCACCCTACTAATAGTATTAAGTAGTTGTGGTGGAAAGAAAGAACGAAAGGATTGGATTGAGGATTTAGGGAATTCGCAAAATAATTCGACTCCAACTGCAGGATCTAATGTAGCTAATTTGGTTGGAGATTGGATTCAAGTAAAAATGGAATTTTCCTCACCATTTAATGGTGGAGTTGTGGCCAATGTTGATTTTGAAAATCAGGTAGTTTGGTCATTCACCAAAGATAGTATTCAAATATTTGAGTATCCACAATATGAAACAGCAAACGGACCATATAGCTGCAAGGATAATACGGTGTCATTTAAACAATCAAATGATGTTGCTGTTGCAGAAGTGGCACACGTTTTTGAGCAATTGGGAGATACAATTAAATTTACGAACACACAAGGACCAATAACGAATTATATTTACTTTTTGCCTTTTCAAAGAACAGAGGAGTTAGTTATTTTAAAAGAAAACAAAATCAATTGGGACCTTGTTTTACAAGAAGATTGGGGATTTTTTAATGTGCGACAGCTTCCGGGATTTAATGCTGCGGAATTTGATGCGTTCACACCGCCGTCAGAATTTACAAATAGTACACTCTCTTCTTCAAAATTTGACGTTAATGGTGGCGTGATTTCGTATCAAGCAAGTGGCGGTGATTATGATTTGAAATTTATAGAATTTCATGAATGGTTAGACACATTTTATTTTTCGCTTGAGGTATTGCAAGACAATGAATCAGTAAATAAAGCTTTGCAGTATTATCGATTAGGTGAAATACCTAAACCTTTTAATTCATATTAATTCATATTGGAATTTAATATGATCCCAACTTCAAATGATAACATTCGAAGTGAGCGTTTTTCGAAATACGCAGTACTTATATATGCGCCACTATTCAGCCACTCCTCAACGTATTGATTCTTTTGCTCTACTTCTCCCATAAGGAATCGAATACCTCCAAATAGCGTAAACCCAGTATTCTTCCATTGGTATCCTGCATCAAATGTCCCTGATATGTAGGCGCCAATATTCATATGGTCATCTGCCGGATATGTTCCGAAACGCTTGGAAATATTTAGGTTTGAGGCATCTGGATAAAAATCTAAATAATGCCCCTCTTTTGCCGCCCAAAGTGCTCCTGCGTTGAACGAAGGTAACAGCGCAAATCCATTTTCAAAAACTTGGACAAACCTGTATGAAATTCCGAGTTGATAGATGTTATCGTATCCGTATGTCATCTTCTTTAAGTCTTCGTGTTCAGCGCCTTGAATATATGCTTCTTCAACAGCCTTAAAGCGCAGGTCACATGTTTGCTGTCCGATATGTAAACCCAAATAATGCTTTGCTGTAATCATTAAAGAGGGTGTAAAGTGCATGGTTAAGTTTGGTCTAACCAAATAATCGTTTACTCGCATTGATTGGTCAAAATAGGCGCCAGTTTCGACTCCTAACGCGAATCGATTTTTGAGATTCATCCCTTGGTTTCGACCGATTTGCCCAAATCCAAATATGCTAGTGGATATGAACACTAATGTGAAAAACGACCTCATGCTACAAGGATTGACCAATATTCTAAATGCTGTACGACAATTTGTTCGAGTGCAATGCATGACGTTCGGAAACCATATAGATTTTTTTTCTCCGACCGGCGCCACAATTATGGGTGTACACTCTTTCATATATGAATTCTGTTAATTGTCACTAACACGTAAATAAAAATTTGCTTAGGCATACTCCCATTATTGTCCAAAAGAATAACCAAACGATAAACCTGCACCTGGCATGAATGACATACGTTCACCTGAATTTATAAGGTGCGTCATACTAATTCGACCTTTAAAATTAAAACCGCTTTCAGAAAAGATATTAAAACCTACAAAACTTCCAATTCCAGAACCTTCAAATTCACCAGTTTCAGTTAAAAATTCGCGCAATTCCAAATAATAATGATCAGTGTACTTATACTGCGCACCAATGGTTAGAAACACATTTTTTTTACCAATGTTAATAGAAGGTGCGACAGTATAATATTCGTTTTCAAAAAGAAGACCTAGACCTGCTGAGGCGTGAATGGATACAAATGCGTTTTCTGTTTTTAAGAAATTATAGTTATAACCTATTCCAGTTACGCCACGATCCCAAAGGCCGCTTTCTATTGAAATGGTATGCGATTTAACATTGTCCAGTTGCGCATTTACATTTAAACCTATAATTACGAGTACTAATGTGATTAATTTTTTCATAGTAATATTTTTTTCGTTGGTGTAAAATTACGGCTTGAATACGGTTCGCTTAAATTGAATTTCACCACGGTAAAAATTGATTTGCGCTAATCGCAAATAGGAAAAAAAGGCTGTTAATAAATTAAACTAGGCTGTTCATAAGGTTTTCAAATTACCGCCGAAAATAGCCCGTTTATTTGTGCCACAGATTTACTAAATAATTAAGAATGAAAAAAAGAAATATCATTAAAACAATTTTATCCACTGCTGTTATATTATGCGCTGGAACTACTCTAAACGCACAATGCTCATTCACTGGGCTTGACACTACTTATTGTTCTGACGCGGAAGCAGTAACATTAACTGGATCGCCTGAAGGTGGCGAATTTGTTGGTTCTGGAATAACTGGCAGCACATTTGATCCAGCAAGTGCTGGTTCTGGAGATCACGAAGTTTCTTACAATTATGAAATTATAAAAGAGAGTTATTATTTAAGATCGGCTGTGGGCGAACCATGGATGTCGACAGCAAATCCAAGTGCTATGGATTTGGTTTTTGGTTCTGGTGAATGGATTTTAGACATGTTTGAAACATTAGATCCAATCGAAGTGTTTTCAGAAGGAACTGGATTTGTTTACATTGATGGAAGTGATAACGGAGCGTCTGAACTGGCTGCTTTCCTTGCAACAAATCTTTCTTTAATAGAAGATTGGGTTGATGGCGGAGGAAGATTATTAATGAATGCAGCACCTAATGAAGGTGGAGACATCAATTTTGGATTTGGCGCCTCAACATTGGCTTATGATTCTCCATCTGGTAGTGTTAATGTTGCTGATTTAACGCACCCAGCTTATTTAGGACCAAATACACCAATTGTCGCAACAATGACAGGCAGTAATTATAGCCATGGACATATTTTAGGTACAGGATTTACAAATGTTTTAGTGAACTCAGTAGATGCAACTAATATTGTATTATGTGAAAAGTCATGGGGAGCAGGCCACGTAATGTTAGGAGGAATGACTACAAATAACTTTCATGCGCCTTTAGCAGAATCAGCGAATTGGAGAGCTAATTTATTGCATTATATGAACAATGCTACAAGTAGATTCTACTTAAGAGCAAGTATTGGTGAACCATGGGGAAGCGCAAGTAATACTAATGCTATGAACTTAGCATTTGGTACAGGTCAATGGACATTAGATTTTTTCGAAACACTAGATCCTGAGGCTATTTTTTCAAGTAACACATCATTCGTTTTTATGGATGGAAGTGATAATGGCGCATCAGAATTAAACGCTTTTTTAATTGATAATTTAGAAATTATTGAAGATTGGGTAAGCTTAGGAGGAAGTTTATTAATGAATGCTGCACCAAATGAAGGTGGTGACATTGATTTTGGGTTTGATGGTTCAGTATTAATTTATGCAGACCCGTCGTCCAGTGTAACCGTTGATGACTTAGCACATCCAGCATATCTTGGACCAAATTCTCCAACTGCTGTAACTATGACAGGTTCAAATTATAGCCATGGTCATATTACAGGGTCAGATTTCACAACTGTTTTAGCTAATTCTGCAGATGCAACAAACATTGTGCTTTGTGAAAAAGTATGGGGAAATGGTAATATAATGATGGGTGGAATGACAATGAATAGTTTTCACTCCCCTTTATTAGAAGCAAACAACTATAGAGCAAACTTAATGGTACACATGTCTGAATTGTATGATGGATATGTTTGTACAGCAACACAAGTAGTTACAGTACTGGAGCCATTAGTGATTTCGAGTACTACAGGTGATGAGATTTCTGGAAGTGATGGATCAATTGACATTATAGTAACAGGCGGATATCCTGATTATGTATTTGATTGGGACAATGATGGATCAGGAGATTTTGATGATACAGAAGACCTAACAGGATTAGTAGCTGGAACATATGTAGTAACAGTAGAGGATGAATGGGGTTGCACTGCAACAGAGACAATTGTAGTAAACAGTCAAGTGGGAATTGCCACCGAATCGAAATTGGCAATCAAACTTTATCCAAATCCAACACAAGGAGAAACAGTTTTAGAAATGGAAGGTGATTTCACTTATGTGCTTTATGATATGAATGGTAAAACAATTGTACAAGGGAGTGGCTTTAATAAAGAAACCTTAGAACTTTCAGAATTAGAAAATGGTATATACTTTATTCAAGTAGCAGCAAAGGATTTAACCCAAACAATAAAAGTGATTAAGAAATAAGAATCATTTTAGTGAAAATGTGGACCCCCTGTTTCTGAAAAGAACAGGGGGCTTTTTTTGTTTGATGGGGTTGAGTTTTGTAATGTGGTTTGGATCAAATTCAATCTGAAATCATCAAACAATTAAGATTCGATCATAATTATGCATTGAATTAAGAAGCGCAAGGTATTTTTTTTCTATTTCTTCAAAAGGATTTTTTTCTTTTCTGCGTTTGCAGCGCATAATACTTTCGAGCGGATTAATTTCAATGTCATTTTTTGAATCCAATAGAATTAAATTTCCATCCTCGGCATCATGAGCAGAATAAAACCACTTCAAATTTGGATGTCGTTCCATCATTCCTCTTCCAAAAACCAGTCCCAGTTCAAAAGAATGAGTTCCTAAAGGAATTTTACCGTTCAGATTCGTAAAGCGCATAATTTGCCAAGAGTCAAAATAGAAATCAAGGTTACTGATTGCTGTATATGGAACAGATTCATTTTCAACATCAATTATGCCCGCTATTGATAATTCTTTCATCAAGGTCATTCCCTTGTCAATTTCAACGTCAATCTTTTCCTGAGTGGCCTCAATATATTTGATTTTCGCAGGGTTTATTTCTAAAGTTTCTGTCTGATAGGTCTGAATGGTATTCAATGCTGCTAATTTCCCGGGTAGTTCTTTCTGGAAGTTTTTAACTATATCCTGAATTTCACTTTTTGAAACTTTTTTTGATTGTTGCTTTTTTTTTGAAAATATATTTTTTATAAAACCCATATCCAATTGATTTATCAATAGCTAAAATTAACGATAAAGCGTCAATAAGTTTTTCAATGGATTCAACGTAGTCAATTCTTTAATTTAGCATTAGGTCATTGGGATAATGCAATACTTAGCCAGACTCAGTAAGATGCAGCTAAGTAACCTAACCTCAACGACCTGATAAGTATCATACTAAACGAAAATATAGTCAAGTCAAGTCAAGTCAAGTCAAAAAATGAAAAACACCCGCTAAAATACGGTCAGATCGAGTAATTTTTGTTAATAGAGCAAAGCGTGATTAACAAAAATTGTATCGAGATCACCTACGATTCATCAAAATAATAATGTAATAAACAAGGGTTGCAACGGCTGCAAGTGCTGCAACAACATAAGTCATAGCAGCCCATTTAAGGGCATCCTTAGCGCCGTCATATTCATCCGTTGTGACAATGCCATTATCGTTAATCCATGCTAATGCGCGTTTACTAGCGTCAAATTCTACAGGGAGTGTTACTAAGGCAAATAAAGTAATTGCGGCTTGTGCCGCTATTATTATATAAATCATGAAGGGTGCAATTCCACCTAGCGCTCCTCCTAAAAATATCATTCCAATCACTACAATATTCAAGACTTTACCGCTTGCATTTTGGATAGGAACAAGTTTGGAGCGTAAATTCAGTGGTTTGTATGCTCTAGCATGTTGTACGGCATGTCCACATTCGTGAGCCGCCACTGCAACTGCTGCTGCATTGGCTTTATTATAAACTGCCTCACTTAAATTTACCGTTTTATGAGTCGGATGGTAATGATCTGTTAATTGTCCTTTCACAGCAATTACTTTCACATCATAAATTCCATTGTCTTTCAACATGCGCTCGGCCACTTCTCTTCCGGTCATTCCATTGGCCATGTGAAGTTTTGAATATTTAGCGAACTTACGTTTAAGCATGCTTCCCACTAACCAACTGATGAGCATAAAAACTCCACCAATAATCATTGGCCCTAAATAATAGGTCATCATTCCTTCTCCCTGCATAATTTTCTTTATTTAATGGTAGTTTATCCTCTGTCTCCAACAAATCGAAGAATGGACATGAATAAGTTAATGAATAAAATATAAAGGATTAAGCCTCCTAATAATTCTTGTTTTTTACGATCCTCACCTTGCAAGCCTGGTTCACCAGCAATTTTTTTCATTTCTTGCATTTTATAGGCTGTTAATCCAGTAAATACAATCAGTCCTAAGAAAGAGATGATATAACTAATCATTTTACTTCCCATCAACATATTGGCGATACCTGCAATGAACATTCCGATAAAGACCATGTATAATAAACTCCCCATTTTACTTAAATCGGTTTTTGTATAATAACCCAACAAAGCCATTGATCCAAAAGCACCCGCAGTTACAAAAAACGTAAGGAAAATTGAAGCAGAGGTATACATCATAAATATAAACGCTAAGCTTATTCCAATTAAAACGGAGTAAAGTAAATATAAACCGAGTGTAGCAGAGTAGGACATCTTATTTATTCTAATTTGAATTAATAAAACCAATCCAACTGGCGCAAACAAAGTGATGTAGAATAATGGAGAAGCTCCAGTTTCTGTGAACATCATCTCTAAATACCAGCCTTGTCCAGAGCAATACCAAGAAATAAATCCTGAAACAGCCAAGGCTAAAAACATGTATTTATAAACATTGGCGAAAAAAGTACGTGATAATTCTGCAACTTGCGATTCGCTATCAATGACTTCGTAATTGTTATATTCCATTTTAATTTATTTAGTAATCAAATTTAATAAAAATTAAGTTCTAATTTTGTAAAATAAAAAATGCAAAAACCCTACCAATAAGGTTTTACTGACATTTTGGCTTAAAATTATAAAGTATGATAGTAGTAACGGGCGCAGCAGGTTTCATTTCGTCATGTTTGGTTGCAGAATTGAATCAACTCGGACATGAAAATATTGTAGTGGTGGATGATTTTTCGCGCGAAGAAAAAATCAATAATTTGGCGGGGAAATCAATCGTTGCAAAAATACCACGTACCGATTTTTTTGCTTGGGCAAATGATTTTTCAAACGAAATAGATTTTATTTTTCATCTAGGTGCACGCACAGATACAACAGAATTTGATAAAGCTATTTTTGATGAATTAAACGTAGGTTATTCTCAGGATATGTGGAATTTTTGTGCCGATCAAAACATTCCATTAGTTTACGCAAGTAGCGGTGCAACATATGGGATTGGAGAAAATGGTTATTCTGACAGTCATGACATTTTGGATCAATTAAAACCTTTGAATCCTTACGGCGATTCGAAAAATGAATTTGATAAATGGGCTTTAAAACAAGAGAAAGCACCACCATTTTGGGCGGGATTAAAATTCTTTAACGTTTATGGCCCGAACGAATATCACAAAGGCAGAATGGCATCTGTAATTATGCATGCGTTCAATCAAATCACATCATCTGGCGCAATGAAATTATTTGCCTCTCATAATCCAGATTATAAAGACGGAGAACAACTCCGTGACTTTGTTTATGTGAAAGATGTGGTGAGTGTTTGTACATTTTTAATGCAAGAAAAACCAACGAGCGGACTTTATAATTTAGGGACAGGAACGGCAAGAACATTTTTAGACTTAACCAGAGCAACGTTCGACGCAATGGGGGTTTCTGAAAAGATTTCATTTGTTCCTACTCCAGAAGACATTCGAGATAAATACCAATATTTTACCGAAGCGGACATTACTAAACTGTCAGCTGCCGGATATACGAAACCATTTCATACATTGGAAGAAGGTGTAGGTGATTACGTTAAAAATTACCTGAGAGATCGTAATTATTGCTAAATTGGGAATATGGACGTAAACCAGGATATTCAACAGCGCATTTTTGAATCGATTAAGAAGCAATTACCGAAAGATGAAAAAATAGCAGTGGTTTTAATGAATACACTTTTCTTGAGTCAAGATGCGGTGTATAGAAGACTGCGTGGAGATGTTCCATTGAGCATATACGAAACGAAAACCTTATGTGAAGCTTATAATATTTCATTTGATGAAATTGATACCTATAAAAAAGGATCTGTGAATTTTTCATATATGCCGTTGGATCGTATCGGTATGAATTTTGAAACTTGGATTATAGGTTTAAGAGATGCTTTGAAGCAAATCAAAGAGATGGAAGACACCAGTATGGTGATGAGTGTAAATGATACGCCGATTTTTCAGATGTTTAACCTGCCACATTTAACGCGTTTTAAGTTTTTCTTTTGGGCAAAAACTTATTTAAAAATCCCTGCTTACAAAGACGAATTATTCAAACGCGAAAAGATTGATAAGAAAGTGTTGATGGTTGGAATAGAGGCGCATAATATTTACAATTCAATTCCGAGTACTGAAATTTATTCTTTAGAAACATTACGCGGCACTTTACGTCAAATTCAGTATTACTTTGAGTCGCGTTTATTCGAAGATCCAAGTTATACCTTAGAATTGATTGATAACTTAATGGAATTAATCGGCCATTTAAAAGCCCAAGCGGAACTAGGTAGGAAGTTTGCGTTTCGAAACGAACCACCTACTTCTGGCAACGAATTACAGATGTATTTTAATGAGACGTTTATTTCAGATAATACGTATCTCGTTAAGTCAAATTCAGGTTCCGCAGTCTTCTTCTCGCACAATATCATGAATTATTTGAATACGACTGATCCCTATTATATCAAAGAATCAGAATTTATTTTGGATAATTTACTACAAAATTCCAACCTCATTTCAGAAGTGAATGCGAAAGATCGCAATCGTTTCTTTTCTGAAATTGAGCAGAATGTGCGTAATTTCAGAAAGAAGGTTGAATTGGAATTGGAGCAAATGGCTTAACTGTTCCCTCTATTTAAAAACTAGGAGCAGAAATTGTACGATACTTCTTCACACGAATCGTTTTATTCTTCGGATATTTAATCGTAAACGAAATTTGATACGATTTGGATTCGCCCGGTTTCAAATTTAACAACCATGTCAATTTACCCGTCGTTTCATTATAAGTAGCTGCTGAGGTTTCATTAATTGTGATGGAAATGTCACTGTCTTGCGAAATTGGAATTTGATCATATAAACTCAATCTTACAGGAATGTCACGGTTGTTTTTGGCAATTATTTTATAAGTGTAATTGTCTTTTCTGTTGCTTCCAATTACTTTTTTATCGCTGAATTCTTGCACTAATTTTCTAGAAACTGGAATTTTAGTATCACGTCCAAATGACAAACGAAGTGTGTCTGCAACATTACTTGTGTTAATATATGATTGCCCTACAAAAGCCTCAGAAAAATAAACTTGCGTTGGTCCAGGAACTAAATCTAAACTTTCCCATCCAACAATATTTGCCAATAAAAAAGCATCCTTATCCAATTTTGGTACGGCCTTGTGAGAGAATGTGGCATTTAAACTATGTTCAGTTATGTCAACCAAATAAGGCTTTGCATCACTCGGGATGTAGTATTTTTTCGCAATTTCAAAAGTCGTAGATAATTGGGAAACTTCAATATTTGTGAATTTAATATTGTCCTCAGGATTGTCAGCAGTGTTTTGAGTTTGTTCATAGTTAAAACTATCGGTTGCGTAAACACCATCTAAATTCTGTGAAATTTGTGGGGCCGAGTTCCAATTTTGATAGTATTTAGTATAGGTACGGTTATCAGGTACAACATATTCGTTTCCTTGAAAAGCGTCATTGGTTTGATTCATCAAAGAACTATAATTCAAATACCATGGTGCCAATTCTGGTGCAGAGGCTGAAAGATTCGGATCAGATGTAGATAAAGATAGGTTCACATCTGCCCAATCATTGCCCGTATTATTGTAAACTTTTGCTTTATATTTTAGCGAAATCTTATCCGTAATATTATCAGCACGTAAGTCATAATTTGCTTGCCAGCCACAATTTGAAACCATGTATTTTAAGTCAATCGAACTGGTTTGCGCTGTTTCGACGTCAACGATTACAACAATTTGATTGCTTTTAATCGTCTCTTTATAGTTTAATTCTGTTAATTGATTTTGGTAGCGATATTTCAATGCGTTTTTTTTTCGAATGCGCAAATCATAGGACGTCATTGTTTTATTGATTTCCATAATATGCTTGCGATAATAAGCCGCCATAGCACTTAACTCTTGTACCGTCAAATTTTGAGAATCTCCTTTAATGGATTTATTCTGTTCCAATAATTGGCGTTCAACTTGATAGGCAGATTTTTCATTTTGTAAATCCACTACTTCGTCACTTAACAATTGAATGGAATCTTTAATCGCTATGATGCGCGGATTCCGATCAGTCACACTTAAATAATCAATCTCAGAACTAACCGAAACCAGATTTAAGGAAGTTTCGCTAGAAAACTGAATGCTTTTATTATCAGCTACCGTACTAATTTGCGTGAAAACGAGCTTGTTTCTGCCCTTACTTAAATTGACTGAAGCCTTACGGTGTACTTCACCACCCGTTAAAAACACAGTTACAGCTTCAATATCACTGCTAATTTTAGTTGTTTTAATTTCTTGCGCAAAACTGATAAAGTTGGCAGAAAATAAAAGGAAAAGAAGGCTATATTTCATAGGTTTGATTTGCATAATAAAGTTCATTAAAGTCTCATCATTGTAAACAACGGACTAGCGTTAAAGTTACATAGCAGTTTCTATTTCTAATAATTAGAATTAGTTTACGTGGTGAAATTCATGGTGAATGGGTGGATTGAATGAGTTAAAATAGATATTCGATCGCTGCGCTGTTAGATTAAAGACTTTTAGTTTATTGATTAATGCTCATTTAAGTATTAAATAATTAAAAAACCCGCCAAACCACCATCAAACCCAAACCTTAGAGCCTTCCGAACAATTTTTACAAATTTCAATTTGCTTACGGTCTTTAAAAACCTTAGATCGAAATTCTTTATAAATTCCCGATTTCCACGTAGTTTTGAAATCGGCAATTTGAATGTCGCCCAATTGATGCTCCGCGTCTTTGTCAAAACAACAAGGTACAATTTTACCGTCCCATGTAAAAACGCAAGAACTCCACATGCGCCAGCATTTGTTTTTAAATTTGTTTTTTAATTCATAACGGCCTTTTCCTGTTTTTTTATAGCGCGAATAAGCTTCGTTTTCTGGAATGAGGTCATTGCCCGTTTCAAAATCATAAACTTGAACAGACTTTAGACGGACTTCATCTACACCAAGCTCTTTACCCAATGCTTGTAACTGCTCAATTTCATGTTCATTGTGTTTCGTTACTAAAAATTGAAACGTTACTATCGGATTTGGGCGCTTTAATTTTTGTTTGGCCGCCATTAAGTTTTTTGTGCCAGTAATTACCTTTTCTAGCTTTCCATTAATGCGGTAATGCTCATAAGTTTCTTGCGTTAAGCCATCAATTGAAATAATAATTTCACTTAAGCCAGATAAGACAATTTTTTCTGCCATTTCTGGGTCAATAAAATGGGCATTGGTTGAGGTAACCACATAAATATTTCGTTCACGTGCGTCTTTTACCAAGTCCAAAAAATGAGGATGAATAAATGGTTCGCCTTGAAAATAATAATTGATGTGTTGTAATTGGCTACCAACTTGATCGAGTATCTTTTTATTAATTGCAACATCCAAATTCCCTGTTGCTCGGGTAAACTGTCTTAAACCGCTTGGGCATTGTGGACATCTTAAATTACAAGTCGTTGTAGGTTCAATAGAAAGCGCCATGGGTTTTCCCCAATGGATCGGTTTTTTTAATAAAGTGGCTAAATGGAATGAAATTTTAAGCAAGGCTAAATTCCATATCCGTTTGAAATTCGTGGTTTTTAATATTTCTTTGGTTCGCAGTTTCACAAAAAATCGATCTATCGTAAAATTACAGGAATAAAAACAACCTTGGCTTTAAACAACAAATTAGTTTAAACTTGCGTTCGGAATTTGATTATGAGATGATTTTTTCTTTATTAGTATTTTGATTTTTCTGCAGCGCAGTGGCATCATAATGTTGAAATAAATTCATCCAGATAACACGACTCAAGCGAAATGTTAATGGCATTAAACCAATTATTCCAATTAAAATTGCTGCAATATAAACTTTGTAAGAAGCGCTTGGGAACAAAACTAAAATAGCCACTCCTGTAGCAACAGAAACAGCAATAGCCAGACCATAGCTCACATACATGGCACCGTAAAAGAAACCAGGTTCTTTTTCAAATCTGTAATCACAGGCTGCGCATTTTTCATAATTTTCACCAAAATTCTTTAAGTTGTATGGGTTTTTGGATAAATGAAAATCTCCTTCATGACATCTTGGGCATTTAGAATTCAGAATACTATATAATCGTTTACCTTTTAGATTTGGAAACATCACTATTAAATTTTAGGACAAAGATAATATCAATCCAATTAGTTAAGAATGACTTTCATCACTTTTAGGCAGTTCATCTTGTCAAGATTTTGATAGTTTTGTAGTTGTGAAAGGACAATTTAAATTTTTGGGAAAACTATTGGCTATTTGGCTTATTTTTTTCCTTTTTCAACGTTTGCTGTTTATCTTTCATTTTTTCGGGGAATTTAGCGGAAATTTTAGTGAATTATTTTTAATGCCTTTCCATGGTTTGAAATTAGATTTATCTGCCTTTGCTTATGTTTCTGGAATCGCGTTTTTGTTTAGTGTCCCCTCTTTTTTCTTAACGGGAGATAGAGCATTGAAAATTTTAAATCGAATCATTCTCATTTATTTTTGGATCATATTAGTGTTAGTTTCATTAATGATGAGTGGTGAAATTGTAACCTATATTGAGTGGAGAACTAAATTGTCCGCGAAAATTTTCCTACACTTAGCTACGCCGTCCGAAGTTTTTAGGACAGCGACAACTGCTTACACATTTTGGTATTTTTTCTATTTTGTTCTCCAACTAGTATTTGGTTATTTCCTGTATAATCGTTGGTTTAAGAAAAATAAGATACTAATAACGGTTCAAACACTATTAAAACGAATCATGTATGGTTTGATCTATTTACTAGGAGCGGCGTTTATTATAATTTTAATGATTCGCGGCGGCTTGCAACAAATACCGGTGAGTGCAACAGATGGTTATTTTTCTCAAAAACAAATAGTAAACGACGTAACGGTTAACCCCGTTTGGAACTTCATTAATACAGCATTCGTTCATTTTAAAGTTGACTTATCAGTATACTTTCAAAATTTAGACCCGCAAGAATCTGATGCGATAACAGCGAATTTATATGCGAACGAAGCAATAGATACAGTTAAAATATTTGATCAGAAACGTCCGAATATAGTTTTAGTCCAATTAGAAGGGTGGTCTGGTCAAATGATCGAGCCTTTAGGCGGTGAGCCAGGAATAACGCCACAGTTTAATCAGTTATGTGGAGAAGGTTTACTCTTTACAAAAATATACGCAACTGGTGGGACCTCTGAAACAGGAACTTCTTCAATCATCAGTGGTTATCCTACAATCTCAGGAATCTCCATTTCAACACAATCATCCAAATGTCGGCATTTGCCTTCCTTAAATCAATCCTTCGAAACAGTAGGATATAATTCTTTCTATACCTTTGGAGGCTCTTTGTCTTATGGTAATATAGGTGCTTATTTGACAGATGTAGGATTTGATAGAGTCGTAGATGAAGATGATTTAGATTTGATACCAACGGGCAAGTTAGGTATTCACGACGAAGCTATGTTTCCTTATTTTTTAAGTGAAATTCAAACTGCAAAACGACCCTACTTTTATGGTTTGTTTACACAAAGTACCCATTCGCCCTATGACATGCCTGTTGAACATTTCCCAGGATATAATAATGATGGTTATGTAACGAGTATGCATTATGCTGACGAGCATTTAGGGAAGTTTGTTGCTGGAATTCGCGCACTGCCAGATTTCGACAATACAATTGTCGTGTTTATTTCTGATCATGGTCGTACGAATATTTATAATAACAACCATTATGATGAAATGTTTTTTCACATTCCGCTACTTATTTGGGGCGGTGCTTTAAAAAATGAATATGTTGGGCAAACGGTAGATAGAGTTGGTTCACAATCAGATTTGGCCAAAACCTTACTCAATCAACTCGATTTGAATTCTGATGCATACCATTGGAGTAAAGATTTATTGGATCCATCAACGCAGGCTTGGGCAATTTGCACATCTACTAAGTCTTACGGATGGAAAAATGCGGACGGATACACCGTGTATCATATGATCGAGGATCGATTGGAGTATTCGTCTTATTCCGACCAAAAAGAGATAGATGCGGCATTGAAAAAATGCAGGTCGGTACTCGAAGCCATGTATCGAGAATATATTGAATTATAGATATGTAAGTCTCGGTTTTGCGCAATTAGTACCGTTTAAATTTGATTTACTACACTTCACTCAACGGATTTCGATATTCATATAATTTTTGTATTTTTGTGGTAACATAAAAATTAAATTTTAAGACATGAAAAAAATTGTACTCTTTATGAGCCTCTGCCTTTTGGCCACTGTAGGTAGCGCTCAAGTTATTTTCTACGTTCAGGCACCTTCGCCGAATGAGGGGAATTACGACTTCACTTACGCTGATGATGCAGCAGCTGATTGGTCTGTTCCAGATCTTGATGACCCGGTTAACAGTGTTTTAGCTGAGATGGTATTGATTGACGACGGAACGGATATCGATAACCCAACTGCTTGTACTCCTGCAGAAAATGATTTAACTGGTAAAATTGCTGTTGTATACAGAGGATCTTGCGAGTTTGGTTCTAAAGCTTTGGCTTGCCAAAATGCAGGTGCTATTGCTTGTGTAATCATTAACAACCTCGGCGGAGCAGCTGTAGCTATGGGTGGTGGTGCTGATGGTGCTGCTGTAACAATTCCAGTTGTAATGATTACCAATATTGATGGTGCTTTATTACGTGCTGAAATTGACCTTGGATTAACTGAGACGTTTATTGGAAGTAAAAATGGTCTATATGCTAACGATATAGGATTTACTGCTGCTGATCATTTTAGAGCACAAAGTTTTGGTAACTTATCTCAACTTTCACAAGATGCTTCTGAATTTGAAATGGAAGTAGGAACTTGGGTTAGAAATTATGGTTCAAACGCTCAATCAGATGTAACTTTAAATGTTGTTATTGGTGTTGAAGGTTCTGAAATCTATAATGAAATTTCCGATCCAATTGGTACTATACCTCCTGGTGATAGTGTGTTTATTGGACTACCAACATTCTCTCAAGCGACATATGCAGATGGTTACTACCACGTAGATTACACTGTTGAAGCTGACGCAGCTGATGAGTCTGATTATGACAACGTAGGAACTGCTGATTTCGTAATGGGAGATGACGTATTTGCAATGTCAAGATTGGACGAGGCTACTTCAATTCCTGTAAACTCAACAAACCAGTTTAACGGAACAACAGATAACTTATATTCTTGTTTATTTTTCCAAGATCCTAACGCAAGTAGAATTGGTGTTCAAGGAATGAACTTTTCTGCTGGTACATCTCAAAATCCTGATCCAACTTCTTTAGATGGTCAATTGTTTGAAATCTATGTATATGAGTGGGAGGACGATTTTGTTGATTTAGAAACGACAACAATTGCTACTTTGAATGATGTTGCAGATGCTGAGTACATTTATACTGACAACTTACAAGGCGAAAACGTTTATGTTGAGTTAGAAGAGCCAATGTTATTAGAAGATGATCAAAAATACCTTTTCTGTGTACAGATTTATGGTACTGACATCTACCCTGGATACGATACAAAAATAGATTATAACTGGAACGTAGAAACTTATGGAATGCCAACATCTCCTTTATATTTAAGTGGATCATGGTTTACATTAGGATTTGGATCGGATAGAAATCCATCTTTATCTGTTAAAATGTTTAATGCTGAAGAATTGAGTTTAGTTGAATTAACACAAACTGAATTAGTTGCATTCCCTAATCCTGCTAACAGCATTGTTCATATTCCAATGAACATGGTTGAAGGAAACATTGCAATGACAATTGTTGATGTAACTGGAAAAATTGTTGATACACAAAATGTAACAATGGCAAACAATAGATTAGACGTAGACGTTACAGCATTTGCTGCTGGAATGTACGTAATCAATTTAGCCTACGCTGACGGAACTACTGGTTCAGTTAACGTGATGGTTACTAAGTAAGCTAAATAGCTTAAAAATATTATGGAAAGCGCCTTGTGTTAAACAAGGCGCTTTTTTTGTTTCATAAATTATTATGAGATAGCGAGTTACCTTTGTTTTTGCACGTGTTTATACGTAATCTTTATGTGTGAAGTCTATTAATGGCTATACGCTCATTTTTTTTATTTACTTTGGCATGACCTTTAGCTTGTATAGGCCTTAACAAATTGACTATAAAGCAATTACTCCCTGCTTTATCTTTGGCGCTATTTTTAATTTTTTCAACGCTTGATTTTGGTCAAGCTACAGCGCCATTTTCGGCAAATTATATTACGGTTAATGGAGCAGGAGCTGTTTGGGCTTTTGGCGAAGGAGGCTCTCATGGCAAAGGATTATACTACCAGTTTAACGGTTGGAAATTTATAGAATACAATCTTGCAGAAGGCGTTAAAGCGGCACATGCCGAATATGGTGAAATTCATATCGTAAATAATAAGGGAGAAGTAAAAGAATGGAATAGTAATAATAAGCGTTGGTTTCCTTATGCAGGTATTACAGGAGCCAAAGATGTTTTTGTAAGCAATCGCAATGCCAATAATAAATATGTATTAGGTTCAGTAGGCGGAAAATATGGTTTGTGGATGGTTCCTAATATATCAACCAATGCCGCAAGTTGGCAAGCTGTTTGGGTTGATGGTTATGGAACAACATTAATCAAAGCAACTGATGATATTAACGGAAACATTTATGGGGTAACTAGCGCCGGACGTTTAATCCAAAAGAATGCAGCGCAACAAATTATTATCATGCCAACGGATAATCGATTTATCGTTGATATTTTAATTGGTGAGGATAAGAGTTTATAAATGATGGAACGTGGTGGTGAAATCTTAAAAAGCAACGCCAATAGAACTTGGGCCGACTGCCGTTTGAGTGCAACTTCATGAGGTATTGGAAGTAATGGAGGTGTATACGGAAATGTTAATAGCGAAATTCAATCCATGAAAAGCGGATCATGGTCCAAAGTTTCAGTTGATAAAAATTATTCGGACATAGCGATTATTTTATTGGATGCCGGAGCGGATGCTAAGATTCCAAAATTACTTGCGGCTGCAGCGTCAAATGGAAACCTAACTATAGCAACAGCTTTGGTTGATCGAGGAGCTGCGCCTGATGATGGAGCGTTGGCATCTATCAATATCGGTCATGAAAAAAATTTCAATTATTTAATGGACAAAGGAGCAAATGCCACCAACATGGTTTATTTAGAAGCTGCAGGACGTAAAAATAATTTTAATATGTTAAGCGTATGATTGACGCAGGAGCGCCTGTAACGTATGCGGCTGCTAACGGTGAAAACTTTTTGCACATTGCCATCAATAACGACAATGCACCAATGACGAAGATTTTGGTTGAAAAAGGCACAGCCTTAGAGCAAAAAAATAGTGAAGGATTAACGCCGTTATTACTCGTTGTAACCAATGGAAGAAAAGGTTTAGAGATTTGTACTATACTAGTTGAAGGTGGTGTAAACGTAAATGCTGCGAACAAAAAAGGAAAAACCGCATTAAAGGTAGCTAAAGGTAAAAAAGTGAAAGATTATTTAAAAGCCAATGGTGCAGCTAAATAGGAGGATTGGTAAATGAAAATAGGTCAATTTCACATGCTAATTTTGAAAAAAAATGTCTTAAAGTTTGATTTACTAAGTATAAATACCTAAATTTGTACCTCAGGCAGACAGAGTAGAAGAAGAGTAATATTTTACTTTTTCATAAGTTTTGGGTTAATGAATGATATTTCTTCGAAAATCTGCCTGTTTTTTTTTCTTTAGTCTCTTTTTTAATTACGAGACGATACCAGATTAAAACAACTATTTAAGGATATGTAAATTATAGAAAAAATAATTTATTCTTATGTCCAACACTCCTTCAACAGTAAGCTAATTCATTGCCTCAGTTTTAAATTGTGTCAACCAAAAAATGGCGGATTCTTTATTGGTGAAGAATTTTGTTGGAATTTTGGGCTTAAAGAACTTAGTGTATATTGAAGCTCCAAATCGCTGAATTTGGTCACTCACTAAAATACCTGTAGATGTTAAGCTTTTCATTGCTTCACCTGATGATAAGTATTTATTAGCGGCTCTTTCCATCTTAAGTGCGGATCCAAGTTCAACATAGAGTGGACGTGCAATACCATTCGAGATCATTAATCTATCTTGTGTAATGATTTTGGCAATATCCAAGGTTAATACGTCAAAAGTTGGTTTGAAGATTTCGTATACAATTCCATCTTCTATCCAATATTCGCAATAGTCGTTTTGATAATATGATTCTTTTATATTCATAATGAGTAGGAGGTTGGGAAAGATACAAAGAATAAAATTAGCATGAAACATTGCTTGAATTAGATTAATTTAGAGTTTGAACTCAAAAAAGACCACACAATTATGCACGGTAAAATCATCAACAATATTTACGACATTATTACAAAGGGAACCGAAAACGGAATAGGACAATTATACACCGAAGATCAATTTTATGATACTACAACTATAACATTTGGGAGTAAGAAGCACGTTAATTTTGGTTCTTACAGTTATTTAAGTTTAGAACACGACATACGTTTGAAAGACGCGGCAATTGACGCCATTCAGCGTTTTGGAATTCAGTACCCAAGTTCAAGAACTTATGTTTCAACAACCTTGTACAATGAGTTGGAATGTGTAATGGAGGAAATTTTTGAAAACCCAATAGTTTTAGCGACTACCACTACATTGGCCCATATGGCAGCAATGCCAATCCTTGTTGAAGAGGGAGATGTAATTATTATGGATCAACAAGTACATTCAAGCGTACAATTTATGATCAATCATATTAAACAGCATGGGGTGCCATTTTTCGTGGTAAGACATAATAATATGGAACAACTTGAGCAAAAAATTCAAGATTTGTCTAAAAATTATAAACGCGTTTGGTACATGTGTGACGGCGTTTATTCAATGTACGGAGACACTGCTCCAATTCAAGATCTTAATGCACTGCTTGACAAATACTCCAAATTTAATTTATATGTTGATGACGCGCATGGTATGTCATGGGCGGGTGAAAACGGAGCGGGCTATGTCCTTAGCAAATGCAAATTGCATGATCGAATGGTTGTTGTTACGTCATTGAATAAAGCTTTTGCTGCTGGTGGGTCAGTTATTGTACTTTCAGATCGCAAATTAGCTAATAAAATTAAAACGTGCGGTGGACCATTGATTTTCGCTGGACAACACCAAATGTCTTCACTTGGGGCTGCTGTGGCATGTGCTAAAATTCATCTTTCAGATGAGATTACGGTGATGCAAAATGAGCTAATGGAAAAAATTCACTACTGTCATGAATTATTGTTAGGACAAGAATTACCCGTTATTTCTGAAGGAGAAACACCCATCTTTTTTGTGGGTGTTGGATTACCTAAAGTGGGTTATAATTTGGTGAAAAAGCTAATGGATCGAGGTCAATACGTCAATCTGGCGGTTTTTCCTGCAGTTGCAGAAACTTGCACTGGTGTGCGTTTTACAATTACTAAATCACACAGTTTTGAGCAAATTGAAAACCTGGTAGAAGATTTGAGTGTCGCCTTTAAGCTTGCTTTAATAGAAGAGGATCGATCTATAGGTGATATTTATAAAGCCTTTAGGAAGGTGAAAATATTTAAAGCGAAGGATGTAGAAATTGCTTTAGATGATACTACGCAGTATCGCATGCAACACGAAACTTCCATTTCTAAAATCCCTAAACAATTATGGAATTCTAAAATTGGTAAGCGTTCTCTTTTCGATTGGAATGCCATGACGGATTTAGAAGCTGTTTTCAAAAATAATGTCGCTCATAATAACTGGGATTTCCATTATTTTATGTTGTTTGACAAGCAGGGTAGTCTTGTTTTCGCAACATATATGACTGTTTGTCTCACAAAGGATGATGCCTTAGCGGCTTCATCTATATCTTTAGAAATTGAAGAAAGAAGAATTACAGATACGTACTATTTATGCTCAAAAACATTGATGATGGGTTGCCCAATTTCTACAGGTAAACATTATTATATGTCTAATACAGCAGAGTGTAAAACGCTCTTAAACTTTTTCTTTAAATATTTAGATGAACTGCAGGAAACATTAGATACAACAGTATTGAATTTGAGAGATTTTGCAACAGATAATGAAGTTATTTCTAATTACTTTTTGGATCAAGGATTTATCAAAGTAGAAATGCCAACGAATTATATCTTATCAAATGAAGAATTTGTTCCAAGCATTCAGGAATATATGGATGACTTAAAGAGTAACCAGAGACGATTTGTTAAATTACGCGCTTTGAAAAAAGAATCGAATTTTGATTTGCTGGAAATAAATAAATTCAACCGCCACACACTTGGTCAATTGAATAGTTTATATAAAAATGTCCAAAAAAGGAGTTTTGAATTAAACCTCTTTGAATTTCCATCTAAAATTATTGAACAAGCTGTCAATAGCCCAAATTGGGATGTAATAGGCTTGGCAATAAAAGGGCATTCAAAGGATTTGATTGCTATGGCTGTAAGTTATGTGAATGATAATAATTATCATTTTTTAATTGCCGGTCTCGATTATGATTATGTAAAAGACTATGACGTTTATACACAGCTTTTATGGCAAATTGTGAAACGTGCTAAAATTAAAGAATGTAAGCGGATTAATTTCGGAATGACAACAGGGCAGAACAAACGTAAATTTGGAGCAACAGAAATTAAAACTTCGTCCTACGTGCAATTAAAAGATAATTTTAATGCCACAGTTATTAATCAAATGACTTCTGAGAATGGTTTTACTACTGAATTGAAAAAGCGGAGAGGTTATGTTTCCTCGGTAAAAGAATATCAAACGTAGTTCCTTTTAATAGGACTGATTGAACTTGAATTTCTCCACCCAAATTGGCTAGCTTTTGCTTTGCAAAATATAAGCCCAAACCAAAGTTGTTGCCAGATTGGGACGTTGTGAAGCCCTTTTCGAAAATGCTTTCTAGTATACTGTTGTCAATACCAATACCATTGTCGGTAACCTTGATTGAGACGGTTTCGGCTTGATCTTCAATTTCAATCAAGACAGTTGCATTTCTTTTGTTTTGATCTTGAAAATTGATTGCATTAAGAACCAAATTTTTAATAATTGAAAACAAAGTAGAATAATTAGTCGAAAATGGGATTAACGTTTTATTTCGAATTGTCAAATCAACGTGATCTGATTCTATGAGATAATGTACTTCATCACTCAGCTGCTTTAGCATTAAATTGAAATCTATGACTTCAGAATGATTTTTTAATGGGTTTTCATTGAGCAATTCAGAACCTAAATTTTCTTTTATTTTGTATAAGTTCTGAAGCAATACCGCTACATTTTGACTATTGTTGTCATCCAATGAAGTATTTCTCAAATCGTTTAAGCCACCAATTACGTTTGACACAATATTGAAATTTTCGTGCAAATTGGCAGCCGCATTAAAATTGGAATTATTAAAATTTAGAATAAAAACGTATTCTGCCATTTCATCCTCGTTGTCGCAAGCCAAACAAGACAATTCGACTTTCCGAAGTCCGTATTTCTCTGTTTGTAATAGTAGCGGTTCCTTTAAACAGCTTTTATTTCCTAAAGCCAAAATTTGCTCAGTACCTAATTCCGGAATTAATGTTTTCAATGGTTTCCCTTCAACTTCAAAATGTTCTGTTTCAAATATAAGTTCACCGCTGTTATTAATGGATCGTATATTATAATTGTTGTCGGTAACCACCATAACAACATTCGGCTCCGTTTCAAAATACGCGTTTATAGACTTTTTTGAAAACGTAGCAAAGCTCATAGATTCGGAAATTGATTCTAAGGCAAATCCAAAATAGTTGAATAAGTTTTTGCTGACGCCTTCTACTGAAAAGTTAGGAAGTTTTTGAGAGTAGTCGAGCCGCATAATTGACTCCGCATAATCTCCTATTCTCTGCGAAATATCGCCTTCTTCGCTAAATATTTTAATATAAAATAACCCTTGAATTCTTTCGAAAATTGCTTGTTCTGACTGAACTAAGCTATTCTCTTTTTTCTTTACTAACAGCCTATTAAAGGCCTTTAATATACCTTCAGATTGTCGCTCAACAACCTGTTTCTTATCTAAAGTAGCAAGTTCGATAATCCCCTTTAAGCCATTTTCAAAAATGGTAAGGTCACCATCTTGTTCTCGACTTGAAATCGTTTCATAACAATCTCTTAAAATTTCTGCAAGTAGGGGGTCTCCTTCACGGATATTATCCGTTATTTCATAGCTATCAGATCTGTTAGGGTTTTTCATGGATTAAGTTTTGTGCTCTTAAAGATAACCAAACACTCAAATCAAGACCGATTAGATGTGAATTAATTTTATCAACATAGAAACAATTATTGCAAATTTCAGAAATTTAATTGTTACATGAATGCGCTTTTATACGTACTTACAGTCAAAATTCATCCGTATAAAGAACGCGTTAGGAGGCTTATTGAAGTTTTCACTATCTCAAATACAATTAATTTTACTGATTTATTGATCGTAAGTATTACAACTCCAGTTCATACTTTTAAAATCGAATAAAATTATAGCCTCTTGTTAGCCTTCATTGCAATTACTGATCAATTTTATGACGTTCCCTCTTCATTTTAAGTGAAAAAAAGAAATGTTTAATAAAAGTTACTTCTTCAGGTTCGTTGATGTTATAAAACTCTTCTAAGTAAGTATTAAATTTCCAGCGATCTGATTTCGCTTTCAAATGGGCCAATGACTCCTTCGCGTTCAAATTTTTCAATTTCTTCTTTGGATAAATAATAATTGTGCTTGCTAGGGTCTTTTATATTTTGATTTAGCAGAGGTTTATAACATTTGAATCTGTCTATGATTGGTGTCGGCTGAGATCTTGAAAATCTTGATTTAAAACCTCTCTACTGAAGGAGGCCATAACCAAATCCCGTTTTAATCCAAAACAAAAACTTTTTGAATTTTTCATATTTATTAATATACTCTTTTTGTATTCCTAATCGATTATGTAATATCTTCCGGGCAAGAGGCATATTGATTCTTTTTTTTCTTCAAACTTATGCAGTGATGCGTATGGGTTTCAATCAGTCATTTTATTTGAAAGGGGGTTATGATACGTGAATATAATATAGCTTTTAAGACTCAAGATTTTGCCTTAAAAGGTAGATATTGAGAGTGTTATTTATTTTTTTCTGGTAGCACCATGAATTATAAAACGAACTTATCCAATTTCCTTTTCCCTTGAGACTCGTGGAAATAGAACATGTTTTTTCAAAAATATGCGCTTAACAAGCAATTATTTCCACCATTTAAAAATCATCATGTGCGGAATTATGTTAAAATGAGATACAGCAATTATCCAAATGACAAACTGTTTAATTTGTTCCAAAATCTCTGCTTTAAACTTTGTTGTTCATCTCATTTATTTTGGTTCTTATAAACGTAGGAAGTCTTAACACGTTTATAAATAAAAAGCTGTGATTACACTCTTTTCAACATCCTGTACCAATATACCTTCCGATTCTGAATTTAATTTAAGGCTTACATTATTTTGCGATTGCCAAATGGCAGATGTGCCGCTGGATGTAAAACCTTCGCATTGTCCAATTGAGTTAGCAACTAGAACTCCAATTTTTTTTTCGATAGTAACTTGAGAAAACCACTCGTCCAGTTTTTCCATTCCAGGTTGATCTTTCGCTACACTTACGAGATATAAATCGGCATTTAACTGAATCGCCTTGGAAACATGTTCGGTCTGTAAAGCTTCATAACAAATGGCCGGGACAATCTTAATTGTGTCAATTTGGATTAGGATATCTTTCGTTCCCGATACAAAATAGGGAAGTTCATCCGCATGTAGTAATTGTTTTGAATAACTCGTCCTTGCTATATTTGGTTGGAAAATGAACATTGCTATTTGCACTTCCTTGTTAAATCTTAGAGGTGCTCCAACACAAATTGTGATTTCAAAAGTGTTGCTTAATTTTTGAAAATTATCAAGACGTGGGTCATCCAATGTGAGGGCGAGTTCGTTTGCCAAATTTGGTTCGTAACCCATTAAAGAAAGTTCTGGGAAAACAAGCAAATTCGCCCCTTTTTGCACAGCGAAATGGATAAGTTCCACATGTTTATTAATATTCGCCTGAATATTCCCGCTTACTGCATGAGATTGTGCTACAGCTAGTTTCATATTAAGTCTTGCTTTGTTTTCTTGCCGTCACTTGAATTTCAATTTTCATTCGGGCATCTGCAAGTCCGGCAGAAAACATTGTGGCCGCTGGTCGAATGTCACCAAAATATTTTCGCAAAACAGGCCAGGTTTTATTAAATTCAGTTGCGTCAGGTAAAATATAAAGTACACGAACGGTATCGCTTAATTCGGCATTGGCTTCTTTTAAGGCAGTAATTATATTCTCGAAGCATTGTTCAGTCTGTTTTTCAATTGAGGGGTCAATGGTCATTGTTGAATAATCAAAACCAGTTGTGCCTGATACAAAAATCCAATCGCCGTCAACTATTGCTCTAGAATAAGCTACTTCTTCCTCAAAAGTTGATCCTGAGTTAATTCGTTTTCTTTCCATTTTTAAGTGCAATTATTGTGGTTAAATGATGATCGTCATGCTCGGCAATAAAATGAAGCAAATCCACAGGCTGCATTATTACAGCTAATCTTGGATGCAAGGCTTTATGTTCTAAAGTACTTTCGCTTAAACTGTCGAAGTAATTTAAAAGCTTAGTTCTTTCAATATTAAATTGCTCCAATAAATCTCTTAGCGTTAATTCGTTATGCGTTGCCTGTTTAGTTTTTTGATTCGACATGTCCGCAGCCACTAATTCGGGTAGTTGGTTTTCGAATTGTGTAAACCGGGCTTTCCAAAGTGATTCTAAATCAGCTAAATGCCCAATATGTTCTTTAATGCTCCATGCACCATCCAGTTTTACAGATAATTCATGCTCGTTCATATTTGCTGTATGATAGGCAAGACGCATTGTTGTATCGCCAATTCTGGTTCGAATATTTTGCTGCCAACCAGTTCCATGATTACTAGAAAACTTATGATCAATCCATGCTTGTCGTTTTATCATAGGGCTGTATTTTATTTAAAATCCTCCTGCACAGGAAGAAAAATATCTGCTACCGAAACAACCTCTCTGTAAATGATTAAACGTCAGGCGTTTGGTGGGGAGGTAGGGGTCATTCCTTTGGTCATTATACGTGTTTATTACCCAATTATTACTGTAGTTTATTCCGTCGATTTCTATACTGAAACCGTTTTCCGGAGCAAACGTGGCAAAAGAATTCCCAAGGAAAAAAAGCGGATCCCAACCTATCTTATTCGGGTCAGCAACCAAACCACATTTTAAAGGATGAGCCCCAGGTGCTAACTTCTTATGGAATCCTGAGTCATCAAACGAATCGGTACATTCTTTACCTAGTTTTGTATCAAAGGCAATCTCTACATACTTCCCAAATAAATAGGCATTATTTCCGTCAACTTGTGCAATTGAAGTATTACTAAAGACACAAACTAAACTAAAAAGCAATATGAAAGGTTGATAGAGAAAGCTCATATTCAAATTTGTAAGTTTAAAAGTAATCAAATCTTATCATGTTCCAATTGCGGTATTGAACCGTCATTTGCCGCTTTTTTAATTGCAGCTATAATTCTTTTTTGGTATTCCGTTGAAACTCCCTCCAAAATGATGTCCACTGAGCAGGTTGATTTCTCAAATACGCAAACAATCTACAGTAATGTAATTTTGCTGGACGGCATTAAATAGCATGGGAAGAGCCCGTAAGCTATGGGCATTACCTAATCCAAAAACATTCAATATAAAAGTCATTGTCTTGGAAATAAATAAAGTAAAAAAAAATCGTACAATATAAATCATTTGGTATCTTGGATTTCAAATTGATTGAAATTGAAAAAATTAGGTCTTGTTTTTATATTGATTGGATTGTTGTTAGCAGTATTCGCAACTATCGGTATGGCCTATGGTATTCTAAATAAGGCACATCAAATTATTTGTGTAATACTAGGTGTGCCGCTTTTGTTCGCAGGAATTTCAATGCAATTCATTCAATCGACAAGAGAGAAAAGAAAAAAGCCGACAATTGTTTTGTTGTCTATATCATTGGGACTGATTACAATGGGGGCGCTTTCGAAATATGTGTATTATTGGTTTGGATCTAATGTCGAAGTGATAGTTGGCGTTTTTATCTTTTGCTTTGGTTTTGCTCCTTTAATGACCAAGTTCAGATATGAAAAATGGTCGCAGTTTATCGGCTCTTCTCGTTTGGCCTACCTATTATCAATAACAGATTTTATAATTGTCGCCATGATTTTTGTTGGGCTGCTCTTTAAAATGATGCATTGGCCTGGTGCAGAATTCATGCTGATTGTTGGAGGTTGTTTATTACCCATTACCATCATTGTTTGGAACAGGGTTTTAGGGCAGCAGTTGGTATTGAGAAAAACGGCTGAAGAAAATTTGAAGACCGTACATCACGAGTTAAAAGAAAAGAGTGATGAAATTTTAGATTCCATTGCATATGCAAAACGAATTCAAACCGCCATTCTTCCGTCAGAAAAAATACTAAAAGAATTATTGCCCAATTCCTTTGTATTGTATTTACCAAAAGATGTTGTTGCAGGAGATTTTTATTGGATGCAAAAAATTGACAACAAGGTGTTTTTTGCAGCTGCAGATTGCACGGGTCATGGAGTGCCAGGTGCAATGGTTTCTGTTATTTGCAATAACGCATTAAATCGAGCAGTCAAAGAGTTTAATAAACGAACGCCAGCAGAAATATTAGACCAAGCCAGAGATATTGTTATTCAAGAATTCGATAAAAGTGAAGAAGATGTGAAAGATGGTATGGATTTGGCGCTTTGTTCAATTTCTGGTAGGAAATTAGAATATGCAGGAGCGCATAACCCTTTATGGATTATTAGGAATAAGGAAATCATTGAATTCAAAGCAGATAAACAGCCCATAGGAAATTTTGAAATGGCAAAACCGTTCACGAATCATGAATTTGATCTCGAATTGGGTGATCTTATTTATATCTTTTCAGATGGCTATGTCGATCAGTTTGGCGGTGTAAAAGGCAAGAAGTTTAAGCCAAAAAAATTTCGAGAACTGTTACTAAATATTCATCAAAAGCCGCTAGATGAACAAGCGAGGGTTTTGAAAGAAACGATTGTTGAGTGGCGCGGAGATTTAGAACAGGTGGATGATATTTGTGTTTTAGGAGTGAGGATTTAGCCTGCCCCGAACTTAATGAGGAACATTTATTTTCAATATCATAGAAAATTCCTCCAAAAAATTTGAACTTATATCTCTTGTATTACGGCTAGAATATTTTAGAACGCTTCTATTCTGATTATTGTCAAACCAACCTTAAAGAACCAAATAATAAATATTCCTACAGGATAATAAAAACAAGAGGTCAATTTAATACGAAGTCTTTACTTTCATAGAAAATATGCGTTTGCTTATACATTCTCATTTAAAGAGTTATTGTAAAGTTTAACAGATGCGATTAGAGTTCAAATAAAAATAAAAACTCATTTTTAATCAATAAAATAATTTTATGAAAAAGACAATTTACAGTTTAATGATATTGACAGCAGTTTTGGCTTCATGTTCGTCTGAACCAATTACAGTGACAGAGGGTGAAAGCTTTGAATTTGATGGAGTGAATATTACAGCAGACATTGCAGCTGCTACTATTATGAGTAATGATGAGGAAAAAACTACCATTATTGCACCTGAAGGTAAAATCTACGTTAAGTTGAATGCTACTGCTGACGAAGATGCCTATTTTATGACTTTGAAAGATGGGGATGCAGACGTAGAAGAGGTGGATTATCTTGTTGCAATGGATTTTGTAGATGAAAGTGATGACTTTATGGATTCGAACAAAAGTGATCTCTATCTTTTAGACTTGAATAATACTGGTTATACGGTTGAATTTAAATCATATGTAGATGACATAGCAACTCTCTCTGTTGGACAGTTGGTAGATGAAGGTGCGATAAAGGTTAATCCTTCTATGTTAGAATTTGTAGCAAGTTTTAAGGAAAGTTCAAGACTTTCTGAGATCGTAACGAACTATATTCCTCAAGGCGCTTCTGTGTATGATTATATTACAGAAAAGGGAATGGATGTTCCTGTAGATCCTATGATAACAAATCTAGTGATTAATTATATTGTGGATGAAAACACGTATGAATGTAGTGACGATTTTGGAGTAGATCATTTGACGGTAACTTGGGCTAATGACGGTATTGAAAAAGTTGTTTTTGATTAATCGAGAATAGCAATTGATTCTAAAGGGCGCCAACTGTCAACTGACGGTTGGCGCTTTTTATTGTTCTAAATATCCATTTTTAATTTAGAGAGATATGATGAGTTCTTCTTGCATTTTCAACTTCAATAAGCCTTCTAGTTTATATGTTTCTTCTTCTAATTCATAACCTCTTGCTAAGTCTGTAATGTTATTACTTTTATTTTCATTTTCCCAGGCATAAAGATTAATATAGATTTCGGAAAAGGATTCTAATGTTGAATTGGAATATTCATCACGAATTCTAATTTCAATTAGTGCAAGAAGAACTTTTAGACCATTTTCTTGTTCAAGTTTATTTTTATTTTGACGAGTTTTAGAATATATATCCGTTAGGCTAATATTCAAATTGATAATTCCTTTATAAACAAAATTTGAATTGCCCGTCCCCCTGCCATTTGCTTCCCAAAAGTCATTGAATATTACGTTCCAAAAATATTTCACCCCTTCTTTTCCGCAAAGTGAAAGCCCTAAAATGATTCCCGAATTGAAACTTGATGAACAATGCTCTGTACCGGTTGTGAAAAGCTGTTTTAACAATTGAGTTCTATTTGGTACTTTGCATACAAGGCCTGGAATAAATTCAGAAAATTGACTTTGATTAATTGTTTCTTCTATCTGCTTTATAATGCGTTTTTCAATATCAGAACAGTTAAAATTAAGTAAACCTAATATTGCCGATTTATTAACATAGTAGCCCTTGTCATCATTAAATCCATAATGAATTAGAGTTGGCTTAATAGGCTCAAACCTTAAATTGCCCAACAATTCCAAAATTTCTGGATAATCTAGATTTATTAATTTCCCATCTTTAAAATGAGTACGATATATTTTGTCCGCATAATCCAAATCACCCCATTTTTCAAATATATCCAGGAAATAATAACTATAGAACTCGGTAGGACGGGAAACGAAATAGTCAAGCAAAATGTCAGCATCAGCTTTCGTTCCGCATTTAAGAATAGTATGCGTGAAGGTAGAAATTATTGTATAGTCCAACCGGATGCCTTTTTGATCCAAATATTCAATTAATTCATTTGTCGTTTTTATCATTTCGGGTCGTGTGATTTATTGCTGTTTAGGGTAACTCTAAAAAGTCTTTTCCGAGAATCAAATTATTCACCTTAATTAGTAATAAACCTTTGTTTCTTTGAGTTTGCCTCTTTTATAATACTCGCCCTTATCTCTGTGGCCATCTTCTCGATAGTGAATTTTAGCCAACCTTCCCTTATCGTCGTAATAGTAATATTTGCACTTGTAAAAATCGCCGTACGTTTCACCTTCAAAGCACTTAGAGCTATACATTCCTTCTTTGACAAGTTGTTCTTGTTCATTATAGATGAAGTAGTAGGTGCTATCTTTGGGGTTTATTATTTCGTAATGAATTGAGAACGGCGGTAAACGCCTAAAGGGACTAATGTGCCAACATTTGTAATTGTTCCAAGAAAATGTGCTATTAAAAACCAATGTGTCATTTTGATAAACTCTCAAAGTATCTATACTTTGAGAATAGGCTGTGTTGACTATGGAAAGCAGAATTACCAATATTATTTTATTCATTTTGTCCCCTAGTTTTAGTTAATGCCAACGTTTAATGTAAAAAACTATGTTAATGCTTTTTACATAGTATTTGCAATTCTTTTCATCTAATTAATTCTATAAAATATGTTATGTCATATCCAGGAGGCATACTTCCTCTATTATCCGGTCCAAATCGTCTTTCACTAATAATCATGTATTGACCATTAGTAAAACTAATAAATGAAGAATAATCTGCATTGGAAGGTTGGTATGCCTTCGTATTCTTCTCATACGTGAAGTAATCTAAATTAGAACTATCGTTTAATTTCAAATTCCCAGATTTAACAACTTTAAAGTCGATAAAGTTTAATTTAAGTGAATCTGCTCTTTTCTGTATTTCCTTAATGCAAATAAGTTGGGATGAATCAATATAGGAAGTGTCATTAATCCAGCCATTAAATGAGCAAGTAGTCACAAAATTGATCTTATAAACTTTTGAAGAATCTATTTCCAAAATCGAATCATTTGGTTGATTAATGATGAAATTAAGATAATCGTTGAATTCGATTCTTAGAAGACTGTCCGCCTTTTGAGAGTTCAGAGTTTGATGCACCCCAGATTGACCAAAAGAACTGTATGATAGACTGGTTAAAAAAAATAATAGAAAAATTACTTGTTTGCTCATTTCCAATGTTGACGCCTTTATTTTTGTAATGTATATTTCCTTCCTAACTAGTGCATAAGTACCTGCCGTTAGCCCATTTTGAATCATTAGATGTTTTTAATATTACCTAAATCTGTAAAAGATAAATCATCTCGAAACCAACGCGATAGGGTTTTAGTTCAACATCTGAATATAACATATATGTGTTTTATTCCTTTTCCGTCTCTCTTCATCAAAATAAATATAAGACTTATTTTAGCAATAAAGACGACTCAATTTATCAATCTGCTTAGTTATTAGTATTTGGTAGGAAAGTGGTGGCGATCACACGAAGCATAAGCCTCTATTATTACATTGGTTGTGTTATTGACTTCCTTAAATAAAGCGAGTCTTCCGGCTTTTATCAATCAAGAATAGATTAATTTGAGATACTACAGTTTGGAGATTTTCCTTTCCTTCTTGATTCAATTTTTTTTTTTAACTTTATTATTAGTGAGAAATAGCATTTGTTGTTTATCCGCTTGCTAGTATTCATCTGACACACCAAAATAAATTTTAAATACTTCGTTTTGAGTAAATTTAGTTCACATTATCGTGTTTTGATGAATTCAGATGCATCTCATGCCTGGGTACACCTGCATAGATGTGTAGAGACATATTCTCGTACTACAAGAGAAACTTTTAACTCAATCTTCAATAGGATTGAAAAAGAATTTAATATCGATAGATCAATCAGACATAAATGGCCTACGCTTTCTCAAATGCATGTCATTGCCGCTAAATTGAAAAAAGAACGAGAAGATTATTTGATTAGAATGATGAAGTTAATTAAAGAAAGGCGCGAAGAAAAAAAAGCTGGCAAGAGAAATTCAACTAATACTAAATTTATAGAACTTACGCATAAGCAGACTAATCATGAAAGTTCGAAGAAAAAATTTTGGTATTGGAGAGACGAGAGAAATGATAGTGTAAAAATCAGAAGTACCTAAAGGTACCGCTACAATAAATCCTTTTCTTACACCATTAAAAAGCAAAAACCCCAAGACATTTGATATGCTGACGAAACAAGTTTGTCAGCATTCCGGCCGTAGCGTCGGAACATCAATTGCTATACTTTTCAATAAAATCTAGCAGTCTTTCACGGTTCAAGTTTTTTAACTTTCTCTCTAAAACCATGGCTTCACTTCTGGTAGGTTTTGAGCAAAACCAGATAATTTCCCAAGGTCGAAAAGCTTTTGTTGATTTGCTATGTCCTGCATTATGTTCCTTAAGACGTTTACTTCTATCCTTTGTTTGTCCAATATAGAATTTGGAGAATTTTTCAGAATGTAAGATATAAACGTAATACATATTTGGGATAATATTACTTTGATAAAAAGCAAAAACCCCAAGACATTTGATATGCTGACGAAACAAGTTTGTCAGCATTCCGACCGTAGCGTCGGAACATCAATTGCTATACTTTTCAATAAAATCTAGCAGTCTTTCACGGTTCAAGTTTTTTAACTTTCTCTCTAAAACCATTGCTTCACTTCTGGTAGGTTTTGAGCAAAACCAGACAATTCCCCAAGGTCGAAAAGCTTTTGTTGATTTGCTTTGTCCTGCATTATGTTCCTTAAGACGTTTGCTTCTATCCTTTGTTTGTCCAATATAGAATTTGGAGAATTTTTCAGAATGTAAGATATAAACGTAATACATATTTGGGATAATATTACTTTGATAAAAAGCAAAAACCCCAAGACATTTGATACATCTCGGGGTTTTCTAAACCTTTCAGCCATAAAAGGCGTATTTTAACTATTACTAGTTGGCGGTCTGGACGAGACTCGAACTCGCGACCCCCTGCGTGACAGGCAGGTATTCTAACCAACTGAACTACCAGACCAATAATTTGTAATAAGCTTCTCTATTGAAGCGGGGTCAAAAGTACGTATATTTTTTCTTACAATAACAAATAAAAATAAAAAAAATGTAATTATTTTTCATCTGGCCTGAGCCGAGTTTCAATTGCAAACTTTACAGCTAGATTGGAGCTTTCATTATCAGGTGTTTATGCCCCATTAATAGATTTAGGTAATTCTGACCTAAAGTGATTGCGAGAACCTAACTAATATTGATTAAACCTAAATCTTTAAAAATTATGGCAACTTATAATTAAGGACAACAAATAGATAGTCTCTCTCAAACTGCAAATATTAGTTTTAGTAAAAGCTTTGTAACCTTGGCAGATTTGCAAGGTTATGTCAAGAATACAATGCATGGCCTATTGGCTAATCCAGCAGCGCAAGACTTGATCGTTGTTTGATCAAGCAACTGGGACAAAACCAAACTATACACATTTAGTATTGACGGTAATTGATGAATTATTAAAAGTATATAATAGTTTTAAGAAATAGGCTTAGATAATCTTTTGACGTTTAACGAGGTATTGCTGAAGTACAAAGGCAATACCTTCTTGAATGTCTGCTTCTACAAAATCAATTTTAAACTGGGCGCATTTTAATTTTAAATCGCTCGTTACTTTTGCAACCTGTTCTTGATATGATTTTTTGATTTCGCCTGGATGCAATTTAATTTTCTCTCCAGATTCTAGATCAATGAACGTAGTTGGTTTATTGGGGTAGTCCAAGTTCATTTCGGTAGCTTTGTCCATCACGTTAAACAATAATACCTCATGCTTATTATGCTTTAAATGTAAAAAAGCATCTGTGAGTTCTTCTAACGATTCATTACTAAAAAAGTCGGAGAAAATAATAACGAGTGATCGCTTATGATTCTTTTCTGCAACTTGATGTAGGATTGAAGAAAGGGATGTCTTTGCATCTCGTCGCTCCTCTTGTTTAACCATTAATTGCTCTAATTCATTATAGATCATTCTATGGTGTGCAGGAGATGTTTTAAGTGGCGTATCTAATTTGATTTCATCTTCAAAAACAGTGATTCCAACTCCGTCGCGCTGTTTTTTAAAAATCTCCATTAGCGAAGCAATCGAATAAATGCTAAAGCCCAATTTGTTTAAAGGATTTTTTTGATCCAGTTTTGGAAAATACATGGACGAAGATATGTCTAGAATGACGCGGCATCTTAAATTGGTTTCCTCTTCATAGCGTTTGATAAATAATTTATCTGTTTTAGCATAAAGTTTCCAGTCAATGTGTCGCGTAGATTCGCCTGGATTATACAAACGGTGTTCTGCAAATTCCACTGAAAACCCGTGAAAGGGAGAACGGTGCAAGCCCGTAATGAATCCTTCAACTACTGTTTTTGCTATAAATTCCAAATTTCCAAACTTGGCAAGCTCCTGTATGTCTATTTTTCCGTACAATTCTGTAATTTAGGGAAAGATACTAAAATCATGGAAATTGATTAACTTTAGAGGTGAATTATGATTAAAAATGCCCCAAATAATAAGCGCGTTTGTCAGAGTTGCGGAGATGTCATCACAGGAAGGAGTGACAAACGATTCTGTTCAGATTATTGTCGGAATACAAAACATAATCAATTGAACCGAGATAGTTCAAACTATATTCGGAAAGTAAATAATATCTTAAGAAGGAATAGGAGGATTTTAGAGCGCTTTAATCCCAATGGTAAGTCTAAGGTGATGGGCGCAACATTAATGGAGGAGGGCTTCAATTTTGCCTATTATACCAATGTTTACGAAACTAAAAAAGGATCCCGTTATTATTTTTGTTACGATCAAGGCTATTTAAAAATTGATGCTGAGTATTATGCCTTGGTTGAACGCCAAGAATATGTTAAGTAGTCATGATGAAATACATTAACTATATCTTCATTTTCCCCGTTAAAATCTATCAATGGATCATTTCGCCAATTTTTCCAGCTCAATGTCGGTATACGCCAACATGCAGTAACTATACCATTGATGCCATTAAAGAATGGGGTCCAATTAGAGGAACTTGGATGGGGATAAAACGCATAGCCTCTTGTCATCCTTGGGGCGGAATGGGACATGATCCTGTTCCTGATAATCCAAAGAAAAAAAAGTCCAAGAAGAAAGGAGCGTAAACTGAGGGTTTAAGAGAGAAGACACTCAAAATGATTTTTAAGATGTCAATCTTATTGTTAAGCGCTATTCTTTTATTCTTCTAAAATTCTTATATTGAGCGTAATACGCTTAATGTTAAGCAGCCCATAATACCAATCAATATGAGTTTAAATCATTTTGATTACGCAACCTAAACAACTTTTAATAATAATTTGTATGAAAAAAATCTTTACACTATTTGCTATTGCCTTTCTCTCGGCACCTGTAATTGCACAGGAATTTGCAACAATTTATCAACCTCATAACCCAGACGAGCACATTGTTGTTCGTGATGTATCAGTTACATCTGATAATATGATTTTAGCTGGATACGACATTGCTGAGGCTTCCATGCCTCCTAGCGCTGGTATAATGAAATTAGATATTGACGGAAATGTTATTTGGTCAAATCGTCTAGATATAGCGGACTCACAGGCCGGTTGTACGTTTGAAGTGCTTGAAAACGCTGACGGTAACTATTACTTATGGGGCTTAAGCAAAGAATTAGAAACAGGCGATATGCGCGCAATTCTTACCGAAATGACTCCTAGTGGTGATATTTTATGGTCAAAAGAATATGATTTTGGATGGAATACTGATTATGCCTATACAGTGAATAAATTATATGTGTTGCCTTCAGGCGATTTACAAATGATGATTGCTGTTTATAGCAAAGTAATCGTAATGCAAACAGACGCTGACGGCAATATTATTTGGGGAAAACAATCGACAGTAGGACCTCCTGATGAAGGTGGTAAAAACCCAGGGTTTGAATGGTTGGTTGTTCCGGATGATGGAGGAATGTGCGCAAGCAAGGCAGAAAATGACTTTTCTCTATTAAGATATAATGCTGATGGTGATCTGATGTGGGCAAGACGCTATGATTCGGGTGCTTATACGCATGGAAAAACAATCCAGCGCTCACCTAATGGTAATATATTAGTTGGCGGGTTCA
Source organism: Crocinitomix sp. (assembly GCA_047623705.1). Lineage (GTDB taxonomy): Bacteria > Bacteroidota > Bacteroidia > Flavobacteriales_D > Crocinitomicaceae > Crocinitomix. Next base: position 59,715 of record JBLHOW010000014.1, on the reverse strand, counting down.
TAGCTTTCTATCCAATCATTATGGAAATTTCTGATGAAGACGGCTCTATTAATTGGGTTAGAACAATCGGAGGTGGTCCAAGCATGGAATACGGAAGTATGGCTCAAATCAATGTAATTGGAGATGACGTCATTTTTGATTATTCAACAAACACAGGTGAGCATTTTATATTGAAAATGGACGAAAACGGTGAAATTAGTAACACCTATAGAGCAAATTCTGCTACAATTGATTATGATAAACTTGAATTTACGGATGAGTATAGCGGATTTTTCTATGGTTCGTTTGACTATGAGTCAATTGATCCGTTAGCATTAGAAGGAATGATTTATAAAGCAAATGATTTACTTGAACCTTCTTGCGTGATTGTGGAAGTTGAGCCGTCATTCACGTCAAATGAATGGGTGTCTGCTGTAGATGAAGTTCCATTTACACCAACACAGTTGGATTATACAAATCAGGAGGATATTGAAATAACAATGGTTGCAGAAACAATGACTACGGCGGCTGCTTGTGGTAATTTCAGCGGAATTATAGAGAAGGAATTACATGACATCAACTTATACCCTAACCCCGCTTCAAACAGTTTGAATTTAATAGTTTCGGAAGAGTTGTTAAATACAAGAGTTGAAATTATTGACGTGACAGGAAAAACAGTGATGCGTGACATCATTTCTAGCGTTAACCAATTGATTGATCTTTCTGAATTAAGGGAAGGACAATACATTCTTGCAATTCAAGGAGAAAATGAGTTGATTACTAAAAAAATAACCGTTATTAAATAGATTAGTCTTGTCAATAGCAGACTCGTGAAAATGGGCTTCAATTTGAAGCCCATTTTTTTGTTTTACCGCGTTAATTTATCCTCTGGATTATTTCCACGATTTCCCCGCCCCAATGTCGGTATACACCAACGTGTAGTAGTTATACCATTAAAGAATGGGGCCCAATAAGATGGGGTTAGATGGGGTGAAACGCATAACCTCTTGACTTCCATGGGGTGGGGTGGCGCATGATTCTATTCCAGATAATTCAAAGAAAAATAAGAGCAAGAAAAAAGGAACGTGAATTAATTCACGTTCCTTTTTTTATGTTGTAATTACTTCGTTCTCTTGTTTTCGTCAATAGGTCATCTAAAGTTAAGGTGGAGATTAAATATGTCAAGAATATGCTTTAGCTGACCTATTTTCAGATTATACCTTCTGTTTTTACAATGAAAAAAATCGTTGGTTGGCAGTATAAAACCATTCCTTCGAAGAGAATTAATTTTACAGTTCGAATAGGAGCATTAATTTGATGAGCTGTAATTTTTTTGATGAATAGCAACGAACTGGACCGTGCTAAAAAGTGAGGAAGCTCCCGTAGGGAGATCGCCGACCTTTTCACGGTCTAGGAGAGCAAAGCCATCAAAAAAATATGCCAGTACGGCTTAGCCGCTGGCAGCTAGCATTTTTCTTTCTTTTGTTGCAATGACAAAAGGAAAAGGTTTGTTGGTAACAGTGTTCTGAATTTAACCTAAATATAATCATGGATCACCCCATTTAAAGATTCAATGTCCAATTTATAGGAAATAGAGAGCCATTCTCAACAAAACCGGCAGAAATGACGAAGACAAGAAAAATAAGAACATAAAAAAGGAGCGTGAATTAATTTACGCTCCTTTTTTTATGTTGTAATTACTTCGTTTTAATCAAATTCGATAAAACCATAATAAACTGGCGTTTCATAGAATGAGGCTGCATCATCCAACCATTTCTTGAATATTACTGGTTCGCCGTGTGATCTATACGTCGCATCCATATTCATCATATTACCATTTTTATCTAGGGCAATATATTGTGGTTGCGTGTTTTTCTTATATAAGGCAGACTGCATATCTTTCCACTTGTCTCCTTTGGTAATAAGCGTAATGCCAGTATAAGGAGAGGTTTGCGGTTTAGGCAATAATGTTCTGTCATCAATATACAAGGATACGATTATAAATTCTTCATCCATTACCTTATGTACAGACTCTTCTGACCAAACATTTACTTCCATTTTTCTACAATTCACACAGTTTAATCCAGTGTAATCTATCATTAATGGTTTTCCTTGTTCATCTGCATATTTTTGAGCGACATCAAAATCATGGAATATTGTTAAGCCGTGCTCATATTCAGCACCTTCAGGCAAGTCGGTAGGCGGTGTGCCGTGTATTCCATAAGGGATTTCACTATAGGATGGTGGTGGTGGGAAGGCCGAGATCATTTTTAACGGCGCTCCGAACATTCCAGGAATCATATAAACTGTGAACATTAAACACAAGGTACCTATCATTACTCTAAAGGTTCCTAAACCTCCTGTAATGGGCGAATCGTGCTTCGTTTGATATACGCCAAATAAATATAAAGTAAGTGCTGCAAAAATGGCAACCCATATGGCTATAAATAATTCTCTTTCTAATAAATGTGCTTGAATAGATAAATCGGCATTGGATAAGAATTTGAACGCAAATGCTAATTCTAAAAATCCAAGTACAACTTTAACATTGTTTAGCCATCCGCCTGATTTAGGCAGACCATTTAACCATGATGGGAATATGGCGAATAAAGCAAATGGTAAACCAAGTGCTAATCCAAATCCTGCCATTCCCCAAGTTAAGTTCCATGCTCCTCCGCCAGATGCGCTTGCTAATAAACTTCCTAATATTGGACCCGTACATGAGAATGAAACCAAAGCCAATGTTAAGGCCATAAAGAAGATCCCAATCAATCCACCAAGATCTGATTTTTTATCAGCCTTGTTTGTCCATTTAGCAGGCAGTACAATTTCAAACGCGCCTAAAAATGACATGGCAAAAACAAAGAGCATTAAAAAGAAGAATATATTGAGCGGTCCATTGGTTGCAATGTCATTCAAAATATTCGGGTTCAGATTGTCTATTAAATGAAACGGAGCACTTAATAAAACATAAATTAACAGAATAAAAAACCCATACATTACTCCTCTAAAAAGTCCTTTTCGTTTGTTTTCACTTCCTTTCGTGAAGAAACTTACAGTCATAGGAATCATAGGGAAAACACAAGGTGTTAATAGTGCAAATAATCCACCTCCAAATGCTAGCCAGAAGATTCCCCAATAAGAAGTGCTTCCACCTGTACTGTCAATTGGTTTGTCAATAGCTTCTACTAAAGGGATTTTGAAATTAGCATCATAAGATGTGAAATGATGCCCTAAAGTGTCTAGTCCTTCAAAAACAACAGTTCCTGTTAAGATTGGTAAAGCGCCCAATGACGTGTCTACTTTAATGGCTTTTGAAAAAATACCATCCTTGAAAACGCTATATCCCGTTCCGTTTATAGTAGTGTCTACACTTGTTAAGGTGCCTCTTGATTCAATTTCGGTTAAAACAGTATCAAATTTTATAGTAAAGCCCTTGTCTAATAACCAGCCTTCTGGTACTTGTGGTCGGATTTCTAATTCGTATTCCGTCTCCGACACTTTTACAGCTTGCGCTTGAAAACCAATAGGAGATTTAATAGGTTCAACAGTTTCTGTTGTGTCAACATGCTCTGGGTCCAGTTCTATTGGATCTGCACCCTCTTCAAAAACAATATTATTCGTTCCTTGAATCGAAATAATTTGATTCCGATATTCTGGAGGAAGACATGCCGTTAAACATGCCATATAGCTATAATACATGTTGATCTCAAAGTCCTTTTTTGAAAGGATTTTAATTTTTTGAACGAATTTAGCCTTCTCCCCATGAAACGATTTTTCTGGGAATCCATCATTGTCAAATAATTTGGCCCCGTATTCTTTTGTTTTACCAACTAGCTTAAAATCTTTATTTAAATTTTTTCCGTCGTTAAAATCAAATTCAGTTGGTAATGGAATAGCTCCATCTGGCTGAATCTGCGAATAAATATGCCATCCGTTTTTTTGAGCGACACGCATTGTGATTGTCGCCTCATCAGCTGAAGTGTATTCAACCTCCCAATTCCATGTGATAACGTCATCAATATTGTTGGGCATTTCATCTTGTGCAAAGCCAATAGTTGCAAATAAGGCCAGAAAAATGAGTGAAATTTGTTTAAGCATAATTTGATTTCTGATAAGTGTAGGGTCAAATGTAATATAAAAGAAACATAATGATTTGTGCGAATATTACTTATTGTTGAAATTCTAAAACACAAAAAAAGACGGAAACTCCCGTCTTTTAAGATTAAAAGCAAGTCTATTATATGTATCTTATGTCAATTATCTTCGCAATTGGAATCCAAAGTCCACCTTTTAAGCAGATAAATTTATTTCCAGTTGCCCAAATTGTCGTTTGTACAGATTTTGGTCCCGTGTCTGAATGGAAATCAATGTGAAACTTCACTTTGCTTAAATTTCCTAGTCCGGTAGCATCCCTCAACTTTTTTAATAATAAAGGGCTTTGCTTAAACACTACATTATTTTTAAAAGAAAAATTGGCAATTGCTTCTTTTTCAACTAAAACCGGGCTCATTGTATTTTGCATGGTATCAAATTTTTGGGGCTAGAATTTCCTACTTAATAAGTGTTGAAACAAATAAAGAGGGGGATTTTAGCTCTGTTTAGATTCATAATTTATAAAAAAAAACTGAGAGTTCAAAAACTAAAATCGCGATTTGAGTAAAAATGTTAAAAGAAAATGCAGAATATTAAATTAATACGCAAAAAAAAAACGCCCTGACATTTACAGTCAGGGCGCTAATTAAAGTTATTTTTATTGTATTAGTCCACCATAATATAAGTGGTCATAAATTCGTTTCTTTCAACCTCGGTACCATTCACATTAATAGCCTTAATTTCTAAATTAACCAATAAACGCATAATTACTCTTCGCGCCATTTCGTTATCTTCAACTAACGTAATGTTAACCGTGTTTCCTTCGGCTCCAGCATCTGCAACTGTAACTGTGAAATAACTTTCATAGTATGCCGCATTACTGCTAATGTCTTCTGCAGTGTGCTCTGCGCTAAACATGAAGTTAAAACTAGTGGTCGCTTTTTTGTCATAACCATCAGTCGCATCCGAAAATGAAATTGTTGATTGTCCAAATGTAAAGGCAGCCATCATTAATCCTGCAACTAATCCTAAAATCTTTTTCATGTGTTTTATTTTTATGTCTCTTCTTTAATAGCGAATTGACGTTTTAATCGTTTGTTTACTTTTAACCTAGACGCAATTAGCATGCCAAAGGTTGTTGTAAATATATAAAATTTGGATGTAATGATCTGTTTTAAAAGCTTATTATTCTATTTTTGTTTTGAATAATTCTTGGATTCATAATTGATATAATGGCATTGAAAATATTTTTTGAAAAAGGAAAAATTGAAGCGGGATGTGACGAAGCAGGAAGAGGTTGCCTAGCCGGCCCCGTTGTAGCTGCTGCTGTCATATTGCCAAAAAGTTTCCGAAATAAACTATTAAACGATTCTAAACAACTCACTGAAAAAAGGCGAGAAGAACTGGCGCCTATTATAATGGAAAAGGCGGTGGCGTACGGTATTGGCGTTGTTGATCATTTAGAAATTGATAAAATTAATATTTTAAACGCCTCGTTTGAAGCAATGCACCGTGCAGTACGCGCGCTTAGTACAGTTCCTGAATCGCTGCTGATTGATGGCAATCGCTTCAATCCATATGCAGGAATCTCCCATCACTGCATTGTTAAAGGTGATGCGAAGTATTTATCCATTGCGGCAGCCTCCGTATTAGCAAAAACATATCGGGATCATTTGATGGAAGAATTTCACGAAAAGTATCCGCAATATGGTTGGAACCAAAATAAAGGATATCCAACAAAAAAACACCGGCAAGCAATTTTTGATTTTGGTCCTGTCCACTTACACCGTAAATCATTTAAATTACTTTCAGACGAGCAATCGCGCCTATTTAAATTAGGTGAATAGTTCTTGTTTTTAAGCTGATAGAACTACACAATTTTTTGTGCATATCATATACCGTTTAAGCCGTTCTGGGCTGTTTTAAGTTTTAAATTTGAAAGTTAAACTAGAAACGTAACAGTGAAAATTGTAAGATTAATATTGGTTCTTGTGCTAGCGGGTGTATTTGTCTTTTTGGCTTATGACCTTTATGAGCGGCAAAAAAACAAATATTCTTTTCTTTCTTTTGAATTGAAAGAAAGCTCAAATTCAATTATTGTTCCCAATATTAATCGTTTACTCAAAAAAATTAATAATACCAATCAAATTGAAGGGCTGTCAATAAATAGCGCCTTGCAAAGTGGATGCGATTTACTGTTGAGTCAACAGCAGTATGATTATAATACTGAATTTGGTTCGACCTGTTTCATATCATTTAATGCAACAGATTTTAGTCTTGCGTTTTCAAACCCTGATTTGAATTTTGATCAAATACTTGCAGTCTTGAATGATGTTTTAAATGTCAACGCGACTTTAGTGAATAATAGTTTGAAAATAAACGAACAAAACTATAACGTTGAAAAGTTCGGGGCTTACACAGTGTTGAGTACAGCATCAATTAAACCCGAATTCTCAAGCAAGACTTACTTGCCAACAAATGCCGACTTTTTCATTTTAAAAGATAGCGTCCAAGTAGATCGTTACATTTTGGCCAACAATAAACAATTTAAAGTTTGGAATGAAATTGCTGATCCTGTTCGCGGAAATCCAATTGAACATGCAGCGTTTATTCATAAAATTCCTGCAAGTTTTGAAACGGCAGATCTTTATGGAAGTAAACGTTTTCAAGAAGATAAGAATACTTTTTTTGGACCTTCCAGTGAAGAGGCATTTAGTTGGGTTGATGAAGGGTTAATTATTTTCAAAAAAGGCAATTATGAAATCATGCTGGCCATGCAAAACGATCAACGTGATTTGCGCTTGATTTTGGAAGAGCAAACCTTAAATGCACAAGGCGATACTGTTCAAATTAATTTTATTAATGTTAAGAATTTTGAAATTATGCCATTTGAAACGAATTTCAAATGGACTGAGTCTATTCCAGCATTAAGTTCTAATTTGACCATGTTTACCGAGTTTGATAACTTCAATATTTTGGCAAATACTATGGATGCCATGCAATGGTATTTATCCGAAATTCAAACGGGGAATTTAATGGAAGGAAACGCATTTATGCTAGGCCATTATTCCATTTCATCTCCATTGAGAGCGCATTATTTGAATTTGGTGAATGAAGGTGAAGTAATACAAGTAGAGACAGGTACATGGACAGAAAAAACGAAATGTACCAAAACCTATACGAATGCTTCATTATTGGAAAGTGCACCTCAAAATTTAGTGCAAAACATTGACTTTCAAATCAATTTTACACCGCAACATATTCAACCCTTTCTGCAAAGTAACACTAGAAAATTATTGATTTCAAATAAAACGAAAGTGGCCTGTTATACAGCTGAGGGTGTGTTAGAGTGGGAGCGGGCACTTCAAAGCGAAATTTTATTTGAGCCAGAATTCATTGACTTGGATCACAATGGAGAATTTGAAATTGCTTTATTCTCTAAAAAAGCATTTCTTGTTCTTAATGGAAATGGGACTGATGTTACTGGCCTAAATCGAAAATTCACGAATCCTATAGCAGGTGGGCTTTGCGTTAATTACGATCAAAAATATGATTATCGATTTTTTGTGGTTTCAGGAACTCAAATTACTTGTTTAAATGAAAAAGGTGAAACCGTTTTAGGGTGGCAATTTTCAAATGCTGATGTACCATTGTCTGGCGAAGCGGCATATACACAAATCGCAGGGGTAGATTTCCTAACCTTTAAAGCAGTAAATAATGAACTCTTTGTGTTGAACAGACGTGGTGAACCAAAATTTGGTGACGCTGTACAATCCGAATTGCCGAATGAATCTAACTTTGTAACGGGTAAAAACGAAGGCGTATTACATAAGCTGGGATATGCCAATCAATACATTTATAATCGCTATCTAAAAGATGGATACACAGATTCTGTTAAATTAGACAAACGAGCAAATGCTATGGCTGCAACATGGGTTATGTTAGATGAACCTACACTTTTGATAGAAGAACCAAATCGAATTGTGCTATTTAATGAATTCGGATATCTTAAGCAAGAAATACTTAAACCGCAAGAAGCCCAGCAATTTTTAGGAATAGAAAGTACACCAGAGATTCATTACGTTTTTTTCAATAATTCCAATAATAGTTTATATTTGCTAAATCAGGAGGGGAAGATTGTGCTTTCCAATCTTGAGAATAGTCAAACCATTTATGGAATTGACTATTCGACCTTTTACACATTTGATGGTCAAAATATTAATACACATAAATTAAATTAAGCCTTGTTATGAAAAAAAATCTACGCTTATTACTCATTTTACTAACGTTTACCTCTAGCAGCATTTATGCGCAAGATTTCATGGGGTATCGACAAAGTAATTATTCGGGTGTTACCGGAGGGGATTTAAACCCTGCAAATATTGCCGATAGCCGTTTTGTTGTTGATGTAACTATAGGTGCGGCATCCATGTCAGCCTATAATAATCACCTTTATTTCAATCCGCATCAAATGCCATATTGGTGGACGCAATCATTTGATACAACTGATTTAGCAGTTCAACGTTGGAATGACGATCCTAATTTTGGAGCCATTATTCCTAGTGAAGATGCTAGAGATTCAGTGAATTCAAATGCAGGTAACTTTTTTGAATTTGCAAATCCTAAAGGAAAAGCACGTAAAGGTTATTTCGAATCTAACTTAGACATTTTTAATACTATGATTAGTATTAATAGTAAAATGGCTATTAGTTTCGGAATTAAACAACGGACAATTTTAAATATCGATCACCTTTCAGAAGAACTAACTGTGTTGGCTCAAAATGGCCTAGAATATGAAGATCTCTGGAATCAGAATTTTGAAGATGAATTAGTGAATATCTCTTTCAATAGCTGGGTAGAATATAACCTAGGTTTTGCCATGACGATTTATGACGAAGAAGAACACTTTGTTAAAGCAGGGGCTAAATTAAAATTCTTACAAGGATTAGGCGCTCTTTATTTATATACAGATGAAGTAAGGTATAATGTACAAAATGACGATACTTTGGCGGGTATTTCAGGGAACTTTAATTACGGATATTCGTCTAATATTGATGAACATTTTGATGCTTCTTCAAGCACCTATACTGGTGGTTCTGGTACAGATGGCGCTTTAGAATTTGGAGATATTTTTTCTTTAGAATCTAAATTAGGTCTAGGTTTAGATTTAGGAGTTGTTTATGAGTGGAGACCAGATTGGAAAGATTATAAATACGACATGGATGGTGAAACCAACCTTTGGCGTAGAGATCAAAACAAATACAAATTGAAAGTAAGTTTTGCCTTAAATGATATTGGCGGAATGAGATACGAGAAATCAATAAACAGTAGAAACTTTGGAGTTGACATTGATGCTAGTAATCCATCAGCTGTTTTAAGTTTATTCCAATTTGAGGATACTGATGGTTTAGAATCGTTCAATCAAAACGTAGACACCTTAGTGCAAAATGGTGGCGCAACTTATAATGATGATAAAGGATCATTTTACATGAACCTACCTACACACATTAATTTAGGAGTTGATTATAATGTATGGCAAGACATTTATGTGAATGCAAATGCTATGATTGGATTCCAAATGAATAAAAATGCTGAAAAAGTACGTTACCCAACTAGCATTAGTTTAACACCACGATATGATTTTGCATGGGCTGGTTTGGCAGTGCCATTATCATATAGTAGTATGTATGGTGCAAGAGCTGGTTTAGGTTTAAGATTTGGACCCGTAATTATTGGTACAGGAGATTTAAGATGGGTGTTTGCACCAGGTAAAGATAAACAGGTACGAGGTGCCGATATTTATTTTGCACTTAAAGTTCCAATTTTATACGGAGCGCCTAAAGATGCGGATTTAGATAAAGTATCAGATAAATTAGATATTTGTATCGATACACCGGGTGTTTGGGAATTCAGAGGATGTCCTGATACGGATGGTGACGGAATTCAAGATTCGGAAGATTCTTGTCCTAATGATCCAGGTCCAAAAGAATTTAACGGATGTCCAGATAGAGATGGCGATAAAATTATTGACAAAGAAGATAATTGTCCAGATGATGCTGGTTTAGCTGAGTTTAGCGGTTGTCCTGATAGAGATGGTGATAAAATCATTGATAAAGAAGATGATTGTCCAGATGTAGCAGGTATTGCATTATTCAAAGGATGCCCTGATACTGATGGAGATGGATTAAAAGATTCAGAAGACCTTTGTCCTGAAGATGCAGGTCCTAAAGAAAATCAAGGATGTCCTGATACTGATAATGATGGTATTTTCGATTATTTAGATGAATGTCCAACTGAGGCAGGTCCACAAGAGAATAGAGGATGCCCTTGGCCAGATACTGATGGTGACGGACTATTAGATAAAGATGATAAATGTCCTAAAAATGCTGGTCCAGCTAAAAACGACGGTTGTCCTTATATTGATACCGATAAAGATGGTGTATTGGATAAAGATGATGAGTGTGTGAATACTCCAGGTCCTGTTGAAAATAAAGGATGTCCAGTTGTTGATATTGAAATCTTGAAAAGAGCGTTTGACGCCCTTCAGTTTGAAACTAGCAAAGCGGTAATTAAGGATGAGTCTAAAGAATCATTAGATGATTTAGCAGTTTACTTAGTAGACAATCCAACGTTTAGATTGAAAATTGCTGGTCACACAGATAGTCAAGGTGCAGATCAATCAAACTTGATCTTATCTAAAAAACGTGCTGAGTCTGTTAGAAATTACCTTGAATCAAGAGGTGTTGCTGCAGATAGAATGATTGTTCAATTCTTCGGTGAAGAGCAACCAATCGCATCAAATGACACGAAAGAAGGTAGAGAGCAAAACAGACGTGTGAACATGGATGTTATCTTTGAATAATAAAAATTGATTAGATTTATAATGCCCTCTAATCCGCCTTAGGTGGATGGAGGGCATTTTCTAATTTAGGCCTGTTGTAAATTGAAAAAAAGCGTATGAAAAACGGACTTTATTTAATATTAATATTCCTACTTGTTGCTTGTGGTGGTAAGCAAGGGATTGTAATTACTCCAGCAGAAATTGACACTTATGTCACAGATAAGTTAAGTGAATCTCAAGTTTATGATGTTTCGCAAAGTTTACGCTTTTCGCGTGAAAATGAAACCTATGAGGTTGTGCGTTACATGCAAAATGACACGGTTGTGCTCTATATAGAAACAGATGTAACCAAAGATGAAGAGCTAGTGAGACAAACCTTCTTTAAAGAAGGGGTTCCGATTTATGTTGACGAATTTATTGCTTCAAACATTCAAGAAGCACCTTTTACACAACGTAAAATCTACTTTGATGGCGTAAATGTTATTGAAAGTTATGAAAAAAAATCCACTATTGAATACGATTTGGAAGAAATGGAATACGGTAAAGCAAATGTCAAAATTGAAGAATTTGACTTTGCAAAACCAGACAGTGCCTTGCAACAAAAAGGTGATTTTGAAATGAAGTTTGAAGAGTTTATTATCATAGATCCGCAAACCTATCTTATTCTTGAAAATGCGCAAAGCGATTATGATGTCGCACTCTTTGTAAGTGAGGAAAACGCCTTACTAACGCAGCTTTTTGCGGATCCAGATGAATATAAAGGCCGCACAATATTTGTAACACATCAATTTGTATTGATGAATAACATTGAACGTATGTTGTTTATTGATGGAGAATTGACCGAATAAAAGACCTTTGTTAAGCAATGCTTAGTTGGCTTCAATTGTCAATGAAGTAATGCTGTTTTTACCGCCTTCTGCCTTGCTGTTTATCGTGACACGATATTTTTTAGTGGCAACTGAAACCAATTCACCAATAAAGTATTGACTCGATTTCGCGGTGCCTTTATGCATAATTGAAAACGTTTTAGGCGCATGATCCGTGAAAAAATGTTGTAATACTTGTTCAGCTTGTGATTTAGAATAAAGGTTTGCTTTCCCTAAAATGGACAAGTCAACATTGTCACCAAAATAGGTAGCAATCGTAGTCGCACTTCCCGTTTTAAAGGCGTTAATAATAACCTCCTCAATTGTTGGTTGTGGGGCCGCAAAGGCCATTAACGTATCTGTTGAATCTAATTCAACCATTATTATATCTCCTGATGTTGGTTGTGCAAAAGCACCGGAACCAATCAGTAATAATAGTATAGCAACAAATTTTTTCATCTTAATATATATTTATCAAATGTAAATCAAATCTTATTAGAAAACAAAGTATACAAAAACTAAGCCAATATTTTTGATTCGATTTAACTATCTTTCCAAACAGAATAAAACAAAATTAATTGCACACCTTGTTCATGAAGATTAATTTAATAGTTGTTGGAAAAACGAATGAAAAATTTTTAATTAATGGCGAAGCTGAATACGCTAAGCGCATCAATCGTTATGTGAAATTTGCCAAAGTTGAAATTCCAGACTTGAAAAATGCGAAAAAAATGAGCAAGGATGAAATTAAACGAGAAGAAGGTAAGCTGATACTGTCCAAATTAAGCCCAAATGGACTCATTGTATTGCTAGATGATAAAGGACAGGCTAAAACCTCTATGCAGTTCGCTAAATGGACTCAAAACACTATGAATCGAGGTCATAAGCACATTACATTTATAATAGGCGGAGCTTATGGCTTTTCAGATGCCGTATACAATGCCGCCAACGAGCAATTGTCGCTTTCAAAAATGACCTTTAGCCACCAAATGATTCGCTTGTTCTTTACGGAACAAATTTACCGCGGCTTCACAATTTTGAACAATGAACCGTATCATCATGAGTGAGTCCTTAGTCTTTAGTAATTAGAACGCTTCGTTATTAATACTTAGACCATTCTTTGACCGAGTGGGATCACTGTTTTTTTGTATTATATAAAGAGCTGGGCAGAATATTGAGGTTGCGGTCATCAATCCTAAAGCTAGAACCGCGGACAGTTATGTCTACGTTAAATGAAAAACAAAACAAACAGTACAAAGCTCAAAGTCACAGATTTGCGATTTAAAAAAAGACGTTTACGTCAGTTCGAGAGTCCGCCTCAGGCGGAAGTACCGAGAACAAGTGGGGTCACCTTTTTCCAAACCAAAACTCCCAAAGTGTTGGATGATAATGCAACTTACTTTCAGTTGTTAATGGCTGAATAGTTTTGATCTCACTACCCAATAATTTTTCATAATTCGTACTTATCAAGTCAAGCCCTGTGCAATATTGCAGCAGAGGATAAGTTTTAAAATTATCTTCCTTCTCTGGAGTAATAATTTTTTGCGCTATCACATGACCTGTGTCAATGCCTTGGTCTACTAAATGTAGTGTTACACCAAAATGTGCTAAGTCTTTATTATGCACCGCCCAATAGCCGCCATGTACACCTCTATATTTTGGAGTAATGCCCACGTGAATGTTCACAATGGGGCAGTTGATTTTATCCAAGAGTATTTTATTTAAAATCCGAGTTCCATTAATAAAAATTAAGGTTGGATTTTCTTTTTCAATTTGAGATACAAGTGCTGGGTCGTTCACTGTTTTAATGCGCTGGGCGAATTGGTCGTCAAGCTTTGCCCCAGATAATTTATGTTGTTTAATGATTGCTGCAATACGATTTTTACGGTTCTTGACAAAGGGGAGGGCTAAAATTAAAAATAGAACCTGACCAGCTGTTTTCGAAAATCCAAGGCGTTTCATTCTTCGCTTTAAGATTGTTTTTTTTGATTCGGATGATTCAATAAAAATCTTGCACACATTCATATGAGTTGAAAGCCGCTCAACTAAAAGGTTTGTTGTTAAACCTTCGCTCGCAATTACAACAACATTAGCTTTTTGCATATGCGGCAATTTCTGACATGTTTAACGATTCTAAACCAAATTTTGCTTTCAATACCAGTTGGTAGGCCAGTAATTCTTCAATCTGGTCTAAGCTTTCTTGCAAATGTGTAGTGAAATTGTGGGGATGCCACCATAAATGATAGACGGTTTCATTTTTCGCGGCTCTAAGCATCTCTTTTTTAATCCGTTTTATTTTTCTTTTTTCTAACCAGAGTTTGCTAGAATGTGGTCGGAAAAAACGGCTAGCGGGAATGTTAATAAGCGCCTCAGTTTTTTTTAATTCCCCAATTTTATAGGCGCTAGTTTTAGAAACCTTGTAGTAAGCGTCTAATACGCGCATCACTTTTTTTAAAAAGGATTCGTTTTCAAAACGGCTGTTTTTCCAATATTTATTTTCCTGATTTCCACGATATGCACTATATTTTTCTTGATCTAATGTTGCTAGTGCATCTTCACTCACTTGGTTTCTAGGAAAAACAATGCTCGTGAATGGTTGATTCAATTCTTGTCCAAGTTCAGTCATTCTTTGGCAATCCAATTCAAAATCAACAGGCGAAATACCATCCTCACAGCAATATAAATGACTATAGGTATGCGAAGCCAATTCTTGATTTGTTTGATTTAATATTGACCTTATTTCAGTTCTTCCAAACAGTAAGTTAGGATCAAAGGAACCATATTTTTCAGATGTAATTGGAAATGGAGAATACCGCTTAATTGCATAGGGAATTGGAGCGTCATTTTTCTCTGTTTCTAACTGCTCAATATTAGAGTTGTTCAGCAAACCAACAGTTGCCCACGTGGCGTGAATATCATATCGCTCAAAAAGTGCCAATATTCCGTTAACGGCAGCTTCTGTTTTGGTCATTTCATCCACTTCATTGACTAGGCGTACATCATGTACACCCCAGTATTTCTCAAAATCTAACGATATGCAAAAAACTCCTTTAATTGAATTGATTTTATTTGAATTGTGAAGATAACATAAAAAGACAAAATTTTCGATTTCAAAAAATACCTTAGCTCAATTCTTAACAGGTTAAGATTGCAGGGTATTCAGTAGATTGAAGATAAAACCTTATCCCATTTTTATCGTATATAAAATGCAAAACAAAGAAATGGGTGGAATCTCGGTAGCAGAGTTAGGAATTTGGCTGGTTTATATCAGCCTCCTCCTTGTGCTGCTCGTTGTTTTCAGGGTTTCAAAAAAGGAAGCACATTATCGCTTTTTTCTTCCTGCGTTTATGTTGAAAGTGATTGGGGGACTAGGTTTTGCCGTCATCTATATATATTATTACAAGTTTGGCGATACATTTCTTTATCATAGAGGGGCATCAATATTGGCAGATACTTTAGTTGATTCACCCGGAGATTATTTTCGATTACTGGCATCTAGCAATGCAAATTTACCTATGGATTTAAGTAATTTCACGACTTCAATTTCATATTCTCGAGGAGCGGAGGAATGGTTTATGGTCAAGTTATTGTCTCCAATCTCTCTCCTGTCGTTTGGTTCATATTTGGTCACCACATTGATAATGTCGGCCATTTCATTTTTTGGTGGTTGGAAATTGTTTTTGGTGTTTAGAGATTTATTACCCAAACGAGAGTTGTTGGCATTTGCAGCTGCATTTCTAATTCCTTCTGCGCTGTTTTGGGGTGGTGGAATTATGAAAGACACCTTTACCCTAACCGGAATTAATTTGGTGATTTACGGCTTGTATTTTACTGTTTTTAAAGGCAGAGTTCATATAGGCAAATATGTACTAGTAGCCGTATCAGCATTTATTGTGTTTTATTTAAAAGGCTATGTTATTCTTGCCTTTATTCCAGGACTTTTATTCGGGATAAATGGTTTAATCAAAAGGGTGGCACAGAATCAATTACTCCAACAAACCTTAGGAGCAGTGTTTTTAGCAATTACTGTCGCCATGATCTATTTTGGCCCGCAATATTTGGGTAGCGCTTCATCAAAGTATACCGCTTCGGCTTTAGAAGGTCGGGTAAAAGGGTTTCATACCTGGCATACAGATGTTGGTGGTGCAACCTATAATTTAGGAGAAGTAGAATATACCGCCGTTGGTATAATCCTTAAAATTCCAAGTGCTTTAAATGTCACTTTTTTTAGACCTTATTTGTGGGAATCAGGAAATCCTGTAGTGCTATTAGCCGCCTTGGAAAGTACCTTACTCTTTTTATTATTTCTTTATATCCTTGTTAAATTGAGGTGGAGAATGTTCAGCGGAATCCGAGAAAAACCCATCTTAGTTACGCTCTATATTTACTGCCTGATTTTCGGATTTGTAGTTGGCTTTACATCCTATAATTTTGGAGCCTTAGGGCGCTATAAAATCCCAATCTATTCCGTTTTCGTTTTTATTCTCTTTTACCTTTTGGCAAAAGTAAGGGAAGATAAATCGCCTGTAGTTTCTGAAGAGGTATTGGATCAAGGTTTTTAATTATCAGCAATCGCTTCTAAATAAACCTTTCGAATTTCTTGAGCATTGCTTTTCCAACTGAATTGTTGCGTGTGGGCCATCCGCGCTTTTGCATTGCCATTTGGCTGAATAGATTGAACAATTGCTGCGGTGATTTCAGTTACCGATTCTGGATTAACCAAGATAGCATGTTCCCCAGCTACTTCTGCTGTAGCGCCATAATTTGTCGTTATCACAGGTTTTCCGTATGACATGGCTTCTAATATAGGAAATCCAAATCCTTCAAAGAGTGACGGAAATAAGAATGAAGTACAAGCGGAATAAAGTGCTTTTAAGGATTTATTACTCACTCTGTCAATATGCTGAATGTTATTTTCATTCAAGGCCAAATTTAAATAGTTATGCCCCACAATAATGAGTTGATATGTGGGATTGCTTTCACTAAAGCGTTTAAATGCTTCAACAACCCGATAAATATTTTTGTGCTCACGAATTTGTCCAACAAATAAAATATAAGGTTTACTCAAATCGATTGCTTGCAAACCTGCATCTCTATCTTCAGCACTTATTTGATTAAAATTTTCCTCGAAACCATTATAAATCCTTGAAAATTTTGGACCATCTGCTAGTTTAAAAATGTTTAGTATTTCATTTTTAATACTGTCTGATACAAATACGACGCGATTCGCTTTTTTCAAAGTCGTTTTTAAGGCCTGTTTAAAATAGATGGATTTTAACCCAAACTTATCGTCAAATTTTTTAATTGTGGCATTTGAATTTGAATCATGAACTGTGGCAACTACTGGTACCTTCCCTGTAAAAACGGGAGCGTCTAAATGTGGATAATGATACACATCTGGATTCAACAGTTTAATGATTCGGCCCATTTTAGTATAATTTTTTGGTCCCATATGTCCTGCATCAATTATTTTAAAAGCAAGGTTTGAAAAACCATTTAGGGTCTTATAAATACTATTGTCTTTTTGAATGGTTGGGTTGAGTAGTACAATCAATTCATCTTCTGGAAATTCTTGTGCATAAGCTTCTAACAGGCAAATAATATAACGACTTATTCCACTGAAATAATTTAAATGCACCCGCGCGTCAAAAACTATTTTCATGACGTAAATAAATTTTTGAAACCAGTCAATCCTTCGGTAGGGATTAAAAAATAATAACCGTCAGGTGGTGTTTCGTTTTGGACTAATTCCAATGACTTATTCGCTACTTGCGTAAATGTATAGGAGAGTTCATTTTTAATATAAGTCGCAAATTCTGAAGGTTTACTGTCGGCCCGATTTAAACAAGGATGCGAAAACTCGATCAATATGACAGGGCGATCCTTCAAAAGTAAATTTTTCATCCCCTTAAAAGCATGAGGTTCGTGCCCTTCAATATCAATTTTAATAAAATCAATTTTGCTACTAAACGGTAATTCGTCAATAGCAATGGTTTTAACTTTTACAGTTTTGCCAGCGGTTTCGGTTTGTTCACCAACATAGGCCACTCCTGTGTTGGGCGCTCCAAAATCTAAAAGCGGAACTGTCATTTCAATTGTCCCTAATTTATCGCTTACTGCAGCGTGGTTAAGGGTAATGTTTGTGCTGCCAAAATGCGCTACAATTTTTTCTAAAACTTTATGAGTAAACGGAACGGGTTCAAAGGCAAATACATGTCCGTTTTTGCAAATCCGTGACATATCAATGGCATAATGACCATAGTTCGCTCCTATATCTAAAACAGTCGAATCATTCTGAATGAAATGTGCTAAAAACGCTGCTTCTTTTTCGTCCAAAACGCCATTATTAATATCGCGAACTTTACCTTTAGCATAAGCTTTTGCATACACTCCTTCACCAAAGGTTTTGTAAATAAATTTCTTTATACGTGTTCTCGTTTTATTCATTATTGAATTAATTCATTGTAGGAGGTTGCGCTATTTTCAATTGAAAAATGTTCCATTACGTGCTTTCTAGCTTCTGTTCCAAATTTTTTCGATTCCGCCGGATTAGCCAATAAATGGATTATTTTTTGCTCTAAATCTAATGAATTCTTGACTTCATAAAGCCATCCTGTGCGACCTGCTTCTATTAATACGCGATTATTTGCGATATCAGAGGTGATGATTGGCAATTCGCATGACATGGCTTGCAATAAGGCCGTACTCAATGTTTCCGCATTTGTGGCTAATACATAGGCACCCATTTGGGCGTAAAACCCGAGCATACCAACCTCATTCAATAAGCCTAAAAAATGAACTTTACTATCTAAATTGAGTGACTTGCTCAAGGCTTTTGTTTCATCCAACGTTTCACCATCTCCTGCAATATGTAACTCAATATTGGGGTATTGGCTACTCACGTTTTTAAAGGCATTTAAGAGTGATTTATGATCTTTTCCAGGAATCATTCTAGATGCCATTCCTATTTTAAATGGCACTTCATTTTTATTGAATGTTGGTTTATATTTTTCGGTATCAATTCCGTTGGCAATAACAACGAGCGGCACCTTACATTTGTATCGGTCTTGTAGTTCTGCTTTATAATTTTCGTTAAGACAGACGACCGCGTTTGCTTTGCGCAAAGCATATTTACTTAGCAACTTTAACGATTGGCCTTTTGATTGATTGTTTTCATGTTCAACATAAAAAATCTTAATTCCATCAGTTGTTTTTCTATAGCGCACCGCAGGAACAATCAATTCACTGCTATGTACAATTATGCGATCAGGTTTTTCAGTTTGCAGTATTTTCTTGAAACTAGCAAAAGCTTTCAAATATTTACGTGGCTTTTTATGAATCGAATAGGTTTTAATGCCCAATTCCTTACATTTTTCTATATAATTGGGCAATGTTTCTTCTACACCAAAAAACACCAATACATGATCGTGTAATTGACGAAAATTGGTATCAAATAAGGAGAACACAACATTAGCATGTCCACCTAATCCTGAATAAAGTACATGAATAACCTTATGCCTTTGCATTAAAAATAATTTTTTTAAAAATAGCTAAAGTTCGCCGTTTGAAAAGGTGATTAGGCCTTTTCTTAATTCCACGAAATAAATACTTGAGCGCGGTTCGTTTCTCATTATTGATTGCCGCCGATAAACCTGCTAGTGTTGTTAATTCAGCCCAAACATGCCAAAGGATAAAATGATCAATTTCGGAATCATTTCTCAAATTGGCTAATAAAATATCGCGCGATTGAATGATAACCTCAGTACTTGCAACTTCCATACTACGTTCGCCATGGTGAACAATGGCTGCTGTAACTTCATTACTGAAATTAAGCTTATAACGCATGGCAACTTTTAAAATCACCTCCCAATCTTCTCCAATTTTTAATTCTCTGTTTTCTGAGAAAGGAATTTCAAGTGCAACCGATCTTTTTAAATAAAATTGACACGCAAATTTATTTTGTCGAATGATATTAGCGTGTAACGTATTTGGGAATAAGGGCGGCACTTGTTTTTTTATAGTTCCATGTATCTCTTCATACCTGCTGTGAAAAAATGCAGGAGCCTCTAACTTGCGAATTGCATCAAAGGCAATTTGTAAATGATTGGGGTAAATTAAATCATCAGAATCTAAAAAGAAAACATATTCACCTAATGCATTTTTAACGCCATTGTTTCTTGCCTTACCGCGTTCGCCGTTTTCTTGATAAATGGTTCTAATCCGATCATCTTTGAATTTTTCTAGTACGACCTTTGTATCATCTGTGCTACCGTCGTCAACAATTATTACTTCAAAGTTGGTGTAGGTTTGGGCAAGTGCCGAACTAATGCTTGTCCCAATTAAATGGGCGCGATTATAGGTTGGTATGATGATACTGAAAAACGGCATTAGTTAAACTTACGCATTATTATCTCGGCCTTACTATTCGGAATAAAGACATAATCTGATTTAGTTAAATCACCATGGATGTCAAATTCCACAATCTTGTCTAGTTTGATAGCGGGCTGTTTAAGAATTCGATAGATGCTATAACTCTGCTCCTTTAAAAGTTGCTGAATTGTCTTTTGACGTGCTAATCGTTCTTTATTCTCCGTCGAATAAACAGGCAAAATCTCACACGTAATAATTGGTTCACCACCGACTTCAAAAATTGATTGAAGCACTTCTAATTCTGAACCTTCTACGTCAATTTTTATTAAATCAAATGGAATTGGTTCTTTCAATTGTAATGGGGTAGTCAATATATCAATAGCCGTGCGGTTCTCGTTTGCTCTAAAGTTTTCAATTGTCGTAGCAGATGAGTCACCCATATCTTTTCCCAATAAATAGAGTTTACTTTTCGATTCAGAGGTTGATAAACCGTAAGGGTGAAGCACACAATTGTTTAATTTGTTTTTTTGAATTAAATCCGAGACATAATTAACGCAAGCCGTATTCGGTTCAAATCCTACATAGGTAGAGTCTGGAAAAAGCGATTTCCATTTTAATAAGGTTTGTCCCACATTGACACCAACATCTAAAAAACGAAATTCAGCGCCGCCCAGTTTTTCTAATACTTGATCCATCCAAGGTTCTGAATCTACAAAATGGGTAAAGCCTAAGCCTTTATGAACAGGTACTTTGTACGAAGTATTTCTAACCTCTAGAGGATAGGTTTTATAAATCCCTAACTTATTTATAATGCGTTTAATCATTCTTTTCAATAATTAAGGTGTTAATAGCTTCAATCTTTTTTGGGTAACTATTTTCCAAAGCAAAGGCCTTCCTTTTTTTTGCGAGATCCGTATTGTTATAGTCCGCTAAATTATTTTTTATCGCTTTAAATTTAGCAAGTGTGTCAGTACTATTATTTGCCATTATAATGATGTCGGCAGAAGTGTTTTTGTGTGCGTCAATATAATTAGATAGAGTAACGTTGCCCGAATAAAAATAACCCATCAATTTATGAGGACTACAATGAATTTTTTCGTTTTCCTTTTTAAATAGCACCAAATTAATGTCGCATTTAGAAAGATAATTTTGTAAATTCTCGGGTGCTACTGTTCCAATGAAATGAAGATTTGAAATTTGTTTCAATTCTCCTAATTCGTTCAATTCAATTGTGTTTTTGGAGGCCAGATTTGATCCTTTTGTGGGACCAATCATAATAAAATCCACATCTGGATTTTCCATAGCTAAATTACGGAGCAAGTCATAATCAATATGGCGGTGAAAATTCCCTGTATAAATAGCTCGAATTGAATTGCTGCCTGGTAGCTCATCAAACGTTTGTTTTGCAAACCCTTCAATATCTGCAGCATGATTAATTTCTATGCCTTTGCGGTATGTCTCATGATCCTTGAGTATTAATTCTGTTACACCAATAAATAAATCTGAAGAGCATACAATATCCTTTTCATATCTGCTATTTGGATGAAAATCAACTGTATGATAAATCGTTTTATCTGCATTCCAAACTGCCTGGTCAAAATACCGATTGGGATCGAAACTCCAAACAATGTCAAACTTTTCAACGCCACAAGCTTTTTGGATTTGCTTCGCTTGCTTTTTATAAGTCGTTTTTTGAAGGACTTTGGGCAAATTATTAAGTCGTGGAAGTAGATTTACATAATCCACTTGAATTAAATTGGCCTTAATTTTTGTAGTTGCACACTGAATGGTTCCAAACGGGTTTTTAGAAAAACTTGCTGCAGGGTTTAAAAAGTAAACCGTATTATTTTTTTCCAAATAGTTTGCATAATGATGCTTAGAGACAAAGTTTTCTCCCCACGGTTCTGGCGATATGAGCAAAATCACTTTATTGATCATCTTTCAAAAATATGGAATAGGTGAGTCGTTCTAATCGGTATGCAAGACGGTAAATAATTTTATTGCTAATCCAAATAAAGCGTGATTTTGAAACCAAAGCCAAGGTGACTTTTTGCCAAAATGTACCAAAACCCCAACGGTCGATTTGTCTCAATTGTTTAAAATATGCTGGAATTTCTTCTGACTTGCCATCTGCATGTAAATGATTGAATAATTCGCGATAATGGTAACGGTATTCACGTTTACGTGTTAATCTAGAGATTTGCACATCCCGATCATATTTTTGGTAAATATTCAATTTACCAATCAACATTCGTGTATGCTGTAAATGAATACCGTCCGCGTGAATTCTGTAATATACATTGCGGCTTGGAGATCCATAAATTATATCGGCTTTTTTGGCAATTCGCATCCATAAGTCCCAATCCTCAGTCCCCCTTAAAAGCTCGCTTTCATCAAAATAACCAACAGACTGAAAGAGGCTTTTTTTAACCAGAACAGTGTTAGTGTTGACAGCGCATGAATGATAGAGTGCTTTGAAAAAAGTGTCACCCGTCATTTCACCAAAAATCCAATCATAGGTTTCTAATTGTGGATCTTTTTCAGGATAATAATAATAGCCTAGGCCATATAAAAAGTCGGGATTATAAGTTTCCAACTCCTTAATTTGGTCGCTTAATTTATGTTTTAACCAAAGGTCGTCGGCATCTAAAAAAGAAATATAGGTTCCCTTACTTTCATGGATTCCATAATTTCTGGCAGATGCCTGACCGCCGTTTGCTTTATAATGATAATGGATACGCGCATCACTTTTTTGAAATGCTGTAATTATTTCCGCCGAATTGTCCGTTGAACCATCATCCACCAAATGCAATTCCCAATTGGGATAAGATTGTTTTAAAACTGACGCAATGGTTTCAGTTAAAAACTCACCTGCATTATAAACAGGAACCACTATGGAAATGAGTGGGATCATGATTGAATTGCAATAATATTTTGAAACATGAATATTTCATGAATAGGTTGCCATTCGCCTAATTCAATTAATTCATTTGTATCTAGTCTATAAAAGGTGAAACCATCCAGCAATTCATAAAAATCTTTGAGGAAACGGCGCTTTACAATATTCACTTCGTTAAACTCAAACTGAATAATTTTAATGGCTTTGTTTTTAAGTAATTCGCCTGCGCCTTGTAAGGCTTCAAGCTCAAATCCTTCCGTGTCTATTTTAAGAAAATCAATTTTAGAAATAGCGTTATTGCTACAATATTCATCCAAGGTGATGACCTTAATTTTTTCAGAAACAAGATCATTCGTTTTGGCAATTGTTTTTAAGATTTCTGGGTCAGAAGTGGCTTGTTCGCTCGTCTTGTTTTGGGCGTCAAAAAACAATTCTAACGCGCCACTAGCAGCACCAATTCCATAATTATTCAATACTGCAGAATTCCCTAAATTATTGCTGAGTACTTTAAACGTATTGGGATTAGGTTCAAAAACGTGAATTGTTCCGGTTGGGAAACTTTTGTGAAGCAATGCAGAATAAGCACCTTTATTTCCTCCAACATCAAACAATATTGGAGAATCGCCCAATTGGGAGGGTAAATACTTTTGTGTAAAATATTCCTCTCCCGAAGCTTCTAGAGAGTAAGATTTAGTAAGGCCATTTTCGCTATAAGCAATTCGAATCAAATCTAACTTTGCCTTACGCGCAGTAAACCGAATGAACCGCACACCCATATTACCAATACCCAATTTCAGTTTTTTAATCACTTCTTGTTTCGAATTAAACGGTCCTTTATTTGATCAAAGCTAATGAAATTCACGCGGAGTAAAAACCAAGCATAGAAAACAATGATGCCGATTTTAATACCCAATTGATAAATATATTCCAATTCGATAAATGAAGTAAAATAACTACCAGCAACAAAGACGATAGCAAATATAAAGAGGACAAAGGCCATTTTTGTTTTTGTAAAAGGTATTGGATAGAGTTTTTGAGCAAGAATAAACAAAGCCAAATTATTGATTAAGGTACTAATGAAGGTAGCAATTGCCGCCCCCATCAATGAATAGATTGGAATTAACCAGAAATTCAAAATCACGTTAATTACGGCAGTAATAATAACAATTATTGGAATGTACTTTGTTTTGTTTTTAAGATGAAGGCCGGGAGAGAACATACCTAAGCCGGTAATTAAAACCGAGAGGTAAAAAATCGGCATTAATACACTGGCCTCATAATATTCGGGTTGTGTAAAAACGTATAGGGTTTCATAAGAGAAAAATGCCAAACATAAACCTCCAAGTGTTCCTGTTCCTACAAAAAGCCTTAATATTCGCCCTAAATTATCTTGCGCACCTTTATCTTGATGCTGTTCATAAATAATGGGCGCCAAGGCCGATTGAAAGGAGACAATAATCAAGGAAATAATTGCCGAAAACTTAAAGGCCATATCATAAATCCCTACTTCTGCCAATGAACCAGACATTTCTTTAATGAAAATCCGATCAGTAAAGCCAAGAACTAAATAGGCAATGGCTGCCGGAATCAAAGGAACGCTAAAGCGCAGTAATTTTTTAACTTCTAGTTTACCAATGTAAAAGATGAGGTATTTTCTTAAATAATAAACTTGAAATAAAATAAGAGCAGGAGTAACGACAATGGTTGCCATATAAACACTGTCTATGCGATAATTAAAGCCTAGCGCAAATAATAGAATGAAACCAATGTTTAAAATGGCGTGTAAAAATGTCGTGATGGAGAAAGCCTTTGTCATGCGTAAAAATTTAAGTTGGACACTCAAGGCATTGAAAACGCCATTTAATGCAACCGCAAAAAGACACCAATAATAGGTTGAATCTTGAATTTTTTCATCCTCTGAAAGTAGATTAAGCACTTGGTCTTTAAAGACGAAAGCTAAGAGAATGAATATCGCATAACTGATAAAGTTGAACCAAAAACCACTTGATCCAATTTCTTGTTGCTGTCGGTGCGTCAATCCTTTTTCAGTAATAAAACGTCCAACACCTTGGTAAATTTGGAAAGAAAAAAAGGCCGCACTAAAACCTCCCGCTATTCCTAACATGGCCAAAATACCATACTCGGCTTGGGTAAAATAGTCCGAATAAAAAGGAATCAAAAGCAAGCTAACCCCTTTCGTGAGCAAGTTCGCAATTGTATACAATCCTCCTTCTTTAATTAAGTCGCGTAGCATTCAAATAAAACGGATATTTTTGTACAAATATAGGTTAAGGGAGTAAACGTAAAACGATCTTCTATATTGGTTATAAAGAAAGTATTGTTATGGAATTAATATTTGCCACGCAAAATCAACATAAAGCATCCGAGATTCAAGAATTATTACCAGATTTAATTCACGTGAAAACGTTGAATGATATTGGGTGTGATGAGGATATACCTGAAACGGCTCAAACGCTTGAAGGAAACGCAACTTTGAAATCAAAATATGTTGTTGAAAATTATCAAGTGAATTGTTTTGCGGATGATACAGGGTTAGAAATTACAGCGCTGAATGGAGAGCCTGGCGTGTTTTCGGCACGATATGCGGGAGCCCAAAAAGATAGCAATGACAATATGGATTTAGTCCTAAAAAAACTCCAAGGCGTTTCAGATCGCTCGGCGCAATTTAGAACAGTTATTTCTTTAATCATTAATGGAGAAGAAAAACAATTTGAAGGCATTGCAAAAGGAGAAATCACCTTAGAAAAATCGGGGAGATCCGGTTTTGGTTATGATCCTATTTTTAGGCCAACTGGTTACGAAATAACGTTTTCTGAAATGAGTATGGAAGAGAAAAATGCAATTTCGCACCGTGGAATTGCAGTAAGAAAATTGGTAGATTATTTGGTAGATTTTTAATTTTCGACTGGAAGATCCCTTACTTTTTGGTTCTCTTTGTATAGGGCTTTTTCTACTTCAACGCCTTGTTCGTTATAAGCAGTTCCAATTCCTTCTTTTTTTCCATCAACATAACGCAGCTTTACTTTTATTTTATTTGATGGGTAATAATAAAGCCATGCACCATTTTTTTTACCCTTAATATATTCACCTGAATGTGATAATGTTCCATTTGCTGCGTAAAAAAACCAAGTGCCAGTTTCTTTACCGTTAATATAAGTTCCTTTTTGTTTTATGGAATCGTTAGGGTAGTATACCGTCCATACAGAATCATATAAATCATTTTTATACGCGCCTTCGTAGTATTTCTTACTAGTTGGGTAAAATGTAGTCCATTGTCCTTCCTTCAGACCGTCAATATAGTTGCCTTGTGTATATATAATTGAGCTGTCTGAATCAAAATATTCCACATAAGTGCCTTTGATGGTGTCTTTTTCAAAGACATAGTGATTCATTTGATTACCCGAAGGATAAAATCCAGTAAAA
The DNA here is from genome assembly GCA_047623705.1 of Crocinitomix sp. GTDB lineage: Bacteria > Bacteroidota > Bacteroidia > Flavobacteriales_D > Crocinitomicaceae > Crocinitomix. The sequence continues at coordinate 33,221 of JBLHOW010000014.1, read as the reverse complement.
TTACCATGTAGTTTCCCATTTTGATAAAAGCATGTTTTTTGAAGTGTGTCGGAATGCTCCTTATGATAGCCTCTAAATTCACCAATATAACGTCCATTTTTCTTAACTCCTCTTTCTTGAAGATTCCCGTTTTCGAAATATTTTTCGCAAGCACCATTTTCAATACCCATTTTTAACGTTGATATAGAGCGAATCGTGCCGTCATCATAATAACCTTTTGAAGTTCCATTAGGTAAACCGTATGCATATTCCGAATTTTCAATCAAATATCCATTTTCATTATAAAAGATTATGTTGCCATGCAGATAATCATTTTTATACATAGCAACCTGATTCGTAGCTCCGGAGGGATAGTAACTTACTATTTTTCCTTCGAGTAAATTATTTGCAAAAAATAAATCTTGCTTTAATTGTCCGTTTGTGTGATTATCTATCCATTTCCCCGTTAATTGATTGTTGTTGTATTGACCTTCTTGCCAAAGTGTACCGTTTTCATGATAAATTTGGTACAAACCGTTTTTAATGGTGTCATTATTTATAATGACGTATGAATAGATTTCGCGTGGTTTTATTTGTTCAGTGTCCCAAAAAGTATAAACTTGTTTTTGGCTGAATGAATTATTTGTAATAAACAATAAATTTAGCAGGATAAAAGAACAGAAATATTTCATATTAGAGGTGAATAATGATTTGGGCTCCTTCTAGATTAGTTCCATGTCCATAGTCCAATATAGCGGCTAATGCATGTTCGCCTGAACCGTTTATGTTTTTAGGTAGTGATAATGTAAAGAATCTTTTTTCACCAGGATATAAACGTTGCATTGTGCTTTTAAACTTTTGTTCTTGCGCAGTTTCAAGATTCGCTAATGCTAGCTGTACTTTAGCCTCTATAATTTTGTCCCCAATATTTTCCACTTCAACTTTAAATGTTCGTGCTGTATCAGACGCTGCCGTTATTTCTACAAGATTGCTAATCGTGCCCTTATAATTGCAGTTTATTGCCGGAGACTGATTCACAAGAATTACTATTCGTGGTACAACTTTTATTCCTGTGGCCAACTGTTTGTCTATAGGGTTTTCATCTTGCTCTGCCGCGGCTTGAACATATATCATACCCCATTTAGACGAAGTGCCATTTTTAGGTACGGTCATTATTACTGTGACTTGTAGTTCTTCATTTGGATTTAACTCTACAAATGAAGGGCTAACAGTAATCCAATTTGCACATGATCGTTCTGATTCGCCAGCTGGCATTCGCTTTTTCCTACCGACGCTGTCTATTTCAAAGTCTCCTAAATTAAAGGTGTATGCTTGTTTTATATTTGCATGATTTCTAATGGTTACAATTGTTTGTTGAATCTCTCCAGGATTTGCATTAAAATTTAATACAACAGGTGCAACTTCAAAATCTTGCGCTTTTGAAAAACCAGCTAAAAGAAGAAATATAAAAAGCGTAAATAAATGTTTCATAATTGTAAATGCCTTCGTGTTTTTTTTTGCATGATACTAATCAAAAATAACGAATTCGAGTGATATTATTAGGCTTTAACTTTATTTTTTTTTTTTTCGATTGAGCTTTGTCGTTTGGAAATCAATTCGTGACGTAGGGAAGTTTTCAATACCAGAGGAATCCTTTCTAGTCATAAATTAAACCCAGCGAATGTTTAATTCATGAACACAATTTTAACGCAGCCAACTTGATGACTTTCCTACTTGGCATGCAATAATTCTGGTTTACGTCGGAAAGCGGGGCAATCATCTTGCCTCTTTTACGATAATTGATTTCAATGTTCTAATTTGAAATAAGCATTAATAATAATTATTAACAAAATTTAAATTTATGAAAAAATTATTTTTTTTAGTAGGAGCTTTTATGCTCTGTGCTACAGTAGGTAACGCTCAGGCCGTTCGAGACAGGAATGTAATTCCGTTGGCAGTGAACTTAAATCAAGTGTTAAGGATGTCTATTACAGATGGTGGTAATATTGAATTCACATTTAACAGTATAGACGATTACCGTTTTGGTCTATCTGGGGATGCCGGAACATCAGGTTCAGCCAATCCTACAGCTTCAGATCCAATGTATGTTTCAAACTTTATCATAGCATCTTCAACAAGATGGGAGTTGAGCTATGGATCAGAGGAAGCAACTTTTATTGGGACCGATAATCCTGCAAATACGCTTCCATTAGATAACGTTGGATTCTCACTTGTTTCTAACGGAATTCACGTTTTCGGCACTGAGATTGCTTCAGCACCAACTGTTGATGGCACTGAAGTTTCAGCTCTTGAGCAGTTCCCCGTTATCTTAATTGTAGATAATGGTGACCCATTATCAAGTGCGGGAGATATATTAGATAATGACTTCACAATTATTTGGAGAGCAGGAACGGCTGAAGTTGGCCTTGCTCCAGTAACCATGAATCCAGTTGTATTATTAGAACAAAGTCCAAGCCCAACTCCGGACAGATATGTAACAAATGTCTTGTTTGAACTAGCTGCGTTATAATTGAATTGAATCAAAATAACTGGTGCATTTCGCACCGGTTATTTTGTGATTTATTATATTAGGATAATAAATTTAAATTTCAAACGTGTTCAAATGACTAAATTAACTTTACTTATTTCATTCCTTTTTTTTGGTATAATCGGCTTATCGCAAGACAATGTTGCACGATTAACTGTTTTAATAGGGTCACATATTGAATTTAATTTTAATACACTCGATCACTATAATAATGGGATAAGAATTGAAGATGGAACAACGATAGGTATAACTATGTCTGAGATTTCTCCAGCAATTTTAACCGGTTGGCATATTGATATGCAAACATTTATGGGGGAAGTAACCATTAACGGTTCTGGTGGAAATACATTGCCGTTAAATGCTATTCAAGTAGAAGCAACAGATGCTAACGGCAATTTGGCAACAGCTAGCTTTACTGGATTACAAGATTTAGCTGTCGCGCCTGGAGTTTTATTGATGTCTACTGTGGACCCCGCGCATTTACCCGCAGATCCTAATACGCATCAAATTGATTTAACTTATGAATGTGGTATCGCAAATGGCAGTTTACTCGGTCAGGTGGCGGATTATTATACCGTAAATGTTGAAATCATTTTGATACCCGATTTTTAATCGAACCTATACACCACTCATGTTTAAAGCAGGTTTTATTGTGTTTTTCTTAGTTCTTTCGGTTTCAATCGGGTGGACTCAAGATAATGATACTTTGAATGTTTCAGAGCCTACAGATACTGTGCCGAATATAGAGAGTGAAATGATTGACAATATAATTTTGGCTGATTCACTTGAGCAACAAAAAATTCAAATCACTTTCATTAAAAAGAAAATAGAACATGCTCCGGATTCTACTTATTTTAATGTTTGTAAAGTCACAAATACAACCTCAGAAACTGTAAAAGGAGAATTTAAAGTGAGAGTTCCAATTGGTTGGAGTTTAATTGGTGATCCATCTAAAATTATTGAACTTAAGTCTGGAGAAACAAAAGTTTTCCCGGTAAGATTGACCATCTCGTCAGAGGCTGTTGGTGGAATAGCATATACCATTGATGCGTCTGTTTCAACAAATGAAGGAATCTATTCGGGCGCAAGCTATATAAAAATACCTCTGTCAAGTGATTGGGAAATGTATGTTGACAGGCACACAATTTATTTCAATGAGTATTTTGATGAGCAAGAATTTAATCTTACAATTAAGAACGAGGGTAACGCCGAGGAATTGATAAAACTTGATTTTAAAATAGGAAAATTATTAGAAATTGAAGATCAAAAAGAAGGAGAAACTTATATTTTGATTCCAGCTTATACAGATACCGTGCTCACTTATAAGGTCAGACGTAGTTCGTTGAATGAGGATGAAGTTTACGCGTATAAACAAATTTGGAATGAATCATTGATCGGTGTCGTGGCACAGTCTGGTCTTGGAGAAAGATATGGTGAGTCTATTCATTTTACTGATCTGGATAATCAGTATATTCATCAACGGGAAGAAACGGCTTCACCACTAAACTTTGATCTTTCTGTTTATAACCTCTTGTCAACTGTTCAACCAAGAGTAAACGCTTCACTTTTTGGAGAAATTCAGTTTAATGGCGATCATGATTTGAGTTACATCTTTCAAGCAAGAAATTTGTTTTATGCTTCTTATGGATTTGAAAATTATTTTCAGGCTGCAAATAATTTAACTTTTAATGTAAACTATAAGTGGCGGGATAAAATTCGTGCACAACTAGGTGAAATTAATAATTACTCTATGCATTCGTTGAGAGGCTGGGGAGTAAAAGGAGCCTATCATTTTAATAAAAACACTAAAATTAGTGCATCATACATTACAGGCAAGTATTATCCAATGTGGGGTACTAATTTACGCTATGATACACGAATTAAAAAAGTTGGAATTCATGTTGGAGCCACTTATGAGGAAAATGGATATCTATTTTATGATGCTATTTCCCCGGAATTAGGAATTAGTTTTCCCGTTGCCAAAAATCATCTTTTTCGCTTTGTTGTAATGGGAACGCAATCTGTTTATGACCAAAATCAAGGGAGTGGAATACCTTCGGATACAACAGTTCTTGGTTTTTCATACACAGCAAGTTATACGGGGATGACAAAGAAATTTCGTTTTGGTGTAAATACGAGAAATGATCAATTTAATTATTTGCGAGTTCGTCCAGGGCACATAGTGAGTGGTTATGTGCGGTATATGATTAATGATAAAAGTCGCATTAATGCAACTGCACAATTTAATTCAATTGAGGCTTCAAAACTCCTATTCAATTCATTTTATAATGGTTCATATAATGGGCAACAAATCTATCGATTATCCTATAGCAATCGTGTGACGAATAAAATTTCTTTTGAAACAGGACCTACGGGTAGAATATTGAATCGTTTTCAAATAGACACGAATGCCGCTGTTACATCAGATTTTACGAATTACTTTGTTGGTGTATATACCTTAACAAGAATTCGATTTGATCAATTTAAAATGTTAACACCAACATTATCTGCAGGAGCGACATCTTTTAGAGATCATTTAGCAGGTGTGGACACTTTGGCAATTATGCCAACTTTTAATTTAGGGATTAGTTATACGGCGCGCTCGTGGGGAGCAAGTGCGAACTACATTTATGGCCCCAATTTTTTCTTAACCCAAAGCTTTTTTGATTATGACATTACAAGTTTTGAAACGATTCATTTCAGAGGACATTTTGCAAGGTTTATGAGTAAGCGCAAAATTAAATTTACGGCTTATGGAAATTATTACTTGAGATTGCCAACTAACCGGCAAAACTTTGCAGTTAGTGCACGTTTTGACTTTTTTATGCCCAAAGGCTGGTCGGCTTATATAACCGGAAATTTATTTACAAACAGTATTGATAATGAGCTGAATGGAGTAGTAGCTCATAGAAATTTTAGTCTCAATTTTGGAGTAAGAAAATCGGTTGATATTCCACAACCAAGAGTTAAATATTACAATATGAAATTGGTTTGCTTCAATGATTTGAACGGAGACGGCATACGAGATGAGAATGAACCGTTGCTCTCGAACATTAAGGTGAAAATTTCAAAAAATTTGAATTTGGCCGACCCTAATCAGTCCCGATTTGGTGAACAGGAATTAGTGACGGATCCAAATGGTGAATTAGAGGTTATTGATTTACCTGAAGGAAATTATTTGCTAGACTTTAAAACTCTTGAAAATCTAGGGAACCTGTACAATAAAAAAGGTAATACACAAGATTTATTAATTTCAGAAAACACCACTGTATACATCCCTTATGTTGAAAGTTATCGTGTAAAAGGTCGGGTAAATTTAAAAAGAGATGAGTATAGTTCACTAGGTCTCATTAATGTAAATGGCATACGGGTTATTGCTGTAGGTCTTAGTGGGGATGTTTATTCAGCTTTAACAGATAGTGAAGGGAATTATTCGATAGATATCCCACAAGATGGAGCTTATACCATAAAAGTGAATAACATTTTTGGAGAAGAATTTGAAATTGACAAGGAAGAATTTTTGATTCATTTTAATGGGTTTACTTCGTTTAATGTAGATTTTACTTTCTTTGAGAGTAAACGAAAAATGAATATCAATGGAGATAATTTTTTCGAATTTAAATCGCTGAACGAATCGAGTGAAGAGGAAGATTCCGAATAGAAAACAGGTTCACATTAACCAAACCTAATACATTCAAATTACTATTTTATTTTCTATCACCCAATTTAGGTATTAGGGAGCAATTATTAATATCTTTGCTGTTTTTATATAAAAAGCAATTTTTATGATACAAAGAGCGCAAACGATATATCTGGGGCTTGCATTTATTTGCATGGCTTTACTCTTGTTCTTTCCTATTTTTTCGATAGACGTTAAAGCGTTGGATGGAGACATTACAATGACTGCGTTTTTTGGTAAAGATGGGCTTGTTGGAGAAGGATTAACTACTGGTAGTTTTCCAATGTCGTATTCCTTTATTGGATTAGCTGTATTAACTTTTGCATGCATTTTGCTTTTTAAAAAACGTCCACGTCAATTGTTGCTAACAAGATTAAATTTAATGCTTCACATTTTATTAGTATTAGGGGTATACGGGTTTTATTTTTTTGGAGCTTCTTATGTGCAATCGGCCATGTCAGAAATGAATGGTATTGCTGTTGAAATTGGATTTTATATGAACTTAGGATTCTTTTTCTTAATTCCCCCAGTCGCTTTTTTGTTCTTAGCTATTCGCGGAATTAAAAGAGATGAAAACCTAGTAAACTCTTTGGATCGTATCCGTTAATATGAATTATTTATCAGTAGAAAATTTAACCAAATCATTTGGTGAACGCGTCCTATTTGAAGACCTAACATTTGGAATTGACAAAGGGGAGAAAGTGGCCATTGTTGCGAAAAACGGGAATGGAAAATCGACTTTATTAAAAATAATTTGCGGCGACGGTACAGAAGATAGTGGCCGTATCATTTTCCGAAAGGATGTGCGCGTAGATTATTTGGAGCAAGCAGAGAATTTTGATCCAGAAAAACTCATTTTTGATGAGGTTTTGGCTACAGAGACAGTTGAGAACTTAGCGATTCGAGCATATGAAAGCGCGCTCAAAAATCCGGAAGATGCAGATGCATTTGAAAAGGCATTTGAGCAAATGAACGCCACCAATGCTTGGGATTATGATGTAAAAGTCAATACTATCCTTTCTCAATTGAAGATTGAGAATAAAATGGCAGCCATTGGAACACTGTCCGGTGGACAGAAGAAACGTGTGGCACTAGCTAAAATCTTAATCAACGAACCTGATTTAATGATTTTGGATGAGCCTACCAATCATCTTGATTTGGACATGATTGAATGGTTAGAAACATACTTAGCCAAATCGAAATCAGCCATTATGATGGTAACGCACGACCGCTACTTTTTAGAAGTGGTTTGTACGGCTATTATAGAATTAGAAGATCAACAGATTTATAAATACAATGGAAACTTCTCTTATTATTTAGAGAAAAAAGCAGAACGCCAAGATATGTTGGCAGCTACAATCGGTAAAGCAAAAAACTTGATGCGGACCGAGTTGGATTGGATTAGAAGACAACCCAAAGCAAGAGGAACGAAGCAAAAAGCGCGAACGGATGCTTTTGTTGGTTTAAAAGAAACGGCCACGCAGCATGTACAAAAGGATTCCCTAGAGATTAGAGTTCAAATGAGCCGCTTAGGATCTAAAATTGTTGAGTTGCATAAATTAGGGAAATGGTTTGACGATAAAAAAATCATTAACCAGTTGGACTATGGATTTAAACGAGGAGAGAAATTAGGAATTGTTGGAGCAAACGGGACAGGGAAATCTACTTTTTTAAACATGCTCGTTGGAACGGAAGAACCGTCTAAAGGTAAGATTAGTGTAGGCGAAACGGTTGTGATGGGTTATTATCACCAGAGTGGCGCAAGTTTTAAATCGGGTAAAAAAATGCTCGAGGTTATTACTGATATTGCCGAATCTATTCCTTTAGATAAAGGAAAAAGAATGTCAGCGGCTCAATTTTTGGAGAAATTTTTATTTCCAAGATCCATGCATTATATTGATGTTGATAAATTAAGTGGAGGCGAAAAAAAGCGCTTGTACTTAATGACCATCTTAATGAAGAATCCAAATTTTTTAATTTTGGATGAGCCGACGAATGATTTGGATATATTTATTCTGGGTGTATTAGAAGATTATTTGATGAGATTTGAAGGTTGTTTAATTATTGTATCGCATGATCGTTACTTCCTAGATAAATTGGTTGACCATACCTTGTACTTTAGAGGCGAAGGTGAAGTGAAAGACATTATTGGAAATTATACAGCTTATCGCAAATTTTTAAAAGATGAAGTAAGCGAAACGCGAAAGATTGAAAAAGCAGCCAAAGAAAAAGCGAAAGAACAGGTGAAAGTGGTTCCTGTTGCAGCCGAACCTAATAAGAAGAAGGTTAAATTATCATATAAAGAACAGGTTGAATTTGATGGACTTGAAAAACTGATTGAAAAATTAGGAGTTGAGAGAGACGAATTAACTAGTGCCTTAAATAGCGGAAAATTAGTTGGAGACGAGGCTGGAACAAAAGCAAGACGCCTTGGAGAAGTGGGAAACGAAATTGAAGAAAAAGAGTTCCGTTGGTTAGAATTGGCAGAGTACGCTTAATAAACGTAGCATAATAATATACCAATCGGTATTTTTCATTACATTTGTACACATGAGGAGTAAGGCCGAGCAAACGACGGAGTTTATTATTACCACCGTAGCGCCCATTTTTAACAAAAATGGATACTATGGTACTAGTATGTCGGATATTACCAAAGCAACTGGCTTAACAAAGGGCGCGATTTACGGAAATTTTAAGAATAAAGAAGATTTGGCCTTTGCCGCTTTTAAATTCAATGTGGATTTGGTGGTTGATCAAATTAAGGCTGAGTTGATTCAAATTGATTCTCCAATTGCGCAATTACGCGCCTTGCTAAATTATTACCGGAGGTATAGATCTCATACAATTGAAATTGGAGGATGTCCGATTTTGAATATTGGTGTAGATGCCAATCATCAAAATTCACAACTACTAGCTAAAGTCCAGGAAGTTGTGAAAAAATTGCAATTCTATATTCGAAAAATGATTGAATTAGGACAAGAAGCGAAGGAGGTTAAAGCAGACATCAATGCAGAGCAATATGCCAAGCGCATTTTTGCTTTAATTGAAGGAGCAATTTTTATGACCGTAACCATGAATGACGACAGCTACGTGAATGATATGATGGATCATGCAGATCGAATTGTGGACGTAGAATTAAGCGAATAAAATTTTTTACATAAGAATATACCGATTGGTATAAAAATTAAGATTATGGCAGCACAACAGACAGTATTAAAAATGTATTTTGGTTTTTTATCTTTAATAGCTCCTACGCTGGCTGCAAAAAAGGGTTTTGATATTTTTCAAAAAGTGCGTAAAAAAGACATTCGGCCGCGCGAAGAAAGTTTTTTTAGAAGTGCACGGCATTTTCGAGTTGCTGTAACGTTGGATAAAAATAAAGATGATCAAATTGATTGTTATGAATTGGGTGATGCAAATCATGCCCTTGTTATTTTGGTGCATGGCTGGGATTCGAATGCTGGCAGCATGTCACAAATTGCAAATAGATTGGTAGAAGAGGGAAAGCGAGTGGTACTTTTTAATTTACCTGGGCATGCTTTCTCGGTTCATGATTCAACAAACTTACTAGAGTGTAAAAATGCTGTTACGGCAGTTTTAAACCATCTAAAACCAATGCCTGGTTTTTCAGTTGTAAGCCATTCTTTTGGATCGGCGGTTGTTGCTTATGCCCTTTCTAAAAATAACTATGAGTTAGATAAACTAATATTTCTAACGAACCCCAATCGTGTTGAACGCATCTTTACAGACTTTAAAAACTTTATTGGCTTGAGCAATCGCGCATATTTGGCTTTATTAAAATTGACACAAGATAAATTAGGAGAGCCAATTGAAGCGGTTAGCGTAGCGGCCAATTTAACCGCCATTAATTATCAAAAATTATTGCTCATTCACGATAAAAACGACAAAGTTTTAGATTATGCTAACTCCTTAGAGGTAAAGGATGGGAATCCAAAGGTTGAGCTATTGACGTTTGAGAATATTGGACATTATAAAATGCTTTGGAATAAGGAAGTAATAAACAATTGTGCAATTTTTTTGAAATAGTATTTAGTACTTAATCCTATGTTTTTTATAAAATTTCATTCCGGTAGTAATTAGCCGAACCAAATTGCATTGCATTCTTCGATAAACCCAGGGCAACACATTGAAAATTGCACATTGAAATCACCTTCGTCTTTGAAATCTTACCAACTGCCGAGTTGTAAACTTGTTATTAGTTTAATTTTGCTAACTTGCCTCCTAGGTGTTTAAACCTATTGATTTGGCATTGAGCCATTGAGATGCATATCTAAGTGCGGGAAAAATGAAGGTTGATAATTTTGTTTGGAATGATTTGAAGTCAAAGGCTTCAAATCTCAATAGAGTACTAGTTTTTTGCGCTTTTGATCGTTTAGGTGATCAGCAGCCAACGTACGCTGCTTTAAAAGAAAAACACCCGAATGGGGAAATTCTACTTTTTAGCACTTCTGGGCATTTTGTTTCGTCCGAAATTCACGACAACGAGCCGGTTGTATCAGTTGTAGAGTTTGATAAATCAACTTTTGAAGTTCGCGGTTATTCGCATGAAAATTATGCTGCATGTTTGGCTATGGGAACAGCGATTGGCGCTGACGTATGTAAGTCTGCAAAAGGAGTATGTATAATCTCAGACGGCGGTATTATAAATGGAACACAACTGATTCAAGGAATTAATTCTCAAATTATTGCTGACATTCCAATTTTTGGAGGAATGGCTGGTGATGGCACTCGTTTTCAAAAAACTTTAGTGGGTATTAATGCTGAGCCAGAATCGGGTGAGGTCGGCGCAATTTCATTCTATGGAGATGAACTTCAAATAAAATCGAATTGTGATTCGGGCTGGATTGGTTTAGGGTTAGAATTCAAAATCACTTCATCAGTCGAGAATAAATTGATTGAACTGAATAATAAAAATGCATACGACACTTTGTACGAATTTCTTGCGCCTGAAAATCAAGAAGATTTTGCTAAAAAAACATTGTATTATCCTTTTCGATTGGAAGAGGATGGTGTTGGAAATGTCATTCGTACGCCAGTTTTAGTAGATCATATAAAGAAAACATTGACTTATGCTGGAGATATGCCTGAAGGTGCTGTCGTTAAATTGATGAAATCTGGAACCATGCAATTATTGGATTCTACGGTAGATGTGGCTAAATATTGCGCCACCGAAAACCAAAAGCCAAGCTTTATATTTGCCACATCATGCGTGGGAAGAAGAGTAGTATTAGACGATATGGCAAACGAAGAATATACTGAGTTGCAAAGTGTTTTTGGCGGTGAAAGTAGTTATTTTGGTTTCTATTCATATGGAGAGTTTTCTAGATCGGGATTAGAGGAAAGCTGTAAGTTACATAACCAAACATTGGCGTTAGCTGTCTTAACAGAAAACTAGATGGAGGAAATGCATAGATTATTGCAGAGGCAGATTGAGCGAAGTGGCATTGATCTTGAATCGACCGAAGAGGGGAGACGTTTATTGGGAACACTCAATAAAACGTACAAACAATTTGAAGGTGAGCGTAAAGTTTTGGAGGAGAACGCAAAGCGAATGCTTGAAAAAATTAGTAGTTCTAACGAAAATTTACTAACCATCATCAGTACTTTAGACGGCTTTAATTATCATGTGTCTCATGATCTTAAAACTAGTATGACTAATGCTATTGGGTTGAGTAAAATGATCGAAAAATATGTTAGTTCAGGCAATCCAGATAAAATCAAAGAGATCTCAAAAAAAATCCAGATAAACTCGAAGAGTGGACTGAGTTTGGTGGAGAATTTTTTACGCATTTCTCAATTTAACACACAGTTGGTTGAACAAGATTTAACCCTGATAAATATTCCAGATTTAATCCATTCGATTATAGCAAAACTTGATATTAATGAGGATAACGAAATAAACTTTGTGCAAACAGAGTTTACGGAGATAAATGCCAAAGAAGTGGGGATGCAAAGTCTTTTCCATAATTTATTGACAAATGCTTTTAAATATCGACACGTAGGACGAACACTTAGTGTGGAAATTCGTCTTGTGCAAAATGGACTCGATAAAGTGATTTATTTTAAGGACAATGGAATTGGGATCGACCTTCAGACTAATCGTGACAAAATTTTTAAGCCTTTTGTTCGAATTGAAAATGAATTGAATAAAGAAGGAACAGGTGTAGGCCTTTTTCTTGTGAAAAAAATAGTAGGCGAGCATAATGGAACAATCCAAGTGGAAAGTACATTGGGAGAAGGAACAGAATTTATTATGACTTTTTAAAATCGCAAAAGCAGGACAGAAATATTAAAAACAACCATGAGCCAAAAATTAGATTTTTTTATAATTGACGATTCAGATGTGAATAATTACTACACAGAGGATTTATTAAATGAATTTGAATTTACCAATTCAATCACTACTTTTCTCAAAGCATCAGAAGGGTTAGCTGAATTGACTAAACGTATTCATGGAAAAGGTAAAATGCCAGATATTGTTTTTTTAGATATTCGTATGCCAGAAATGGATGGCTTCGAATTTATCGAGGAGTTAGAGGAAGAGCTAGATGAGCAAGAATTGAATTCTAAAATTTTCATTTTAACATCTAGCAAACATAGAAGGGATGTAGAGGCCTTTGAAAAGCAGCAGGTTGCTTGTGAGTTTTTAAATAAACCACTTGACAAGGATGAAATCATTTCAATGATTGATAAGTATTTCAACTGAAACCAGAGAAAAACATATCATTTAAGTATTTGCTAGCCGGTGTTGCTTTTGGATTATTATTTCCAATCATTGCTATTATCGCGGATTGTTTTTTCTTCAATGATTTAGAAGTGACTTGTACTGCTATAGGCAAGCAAATCAAAAATAACCCAATCCATTTCATCATCTTATCCGCTCCACTTTTTTTAGGAGGAACCTTCTATTATATTGGTCGTTTCGCGGCAAATCAAAGAAAATCCAATCGTGAATTAATTCAAGCCAATATGGTGATGAAGGAAACCAATGAACTTTTGGACACATTCAATTATCACGTCAGTCATGATTTAAAAAGTGTGCTCAACAATCAAATTGTATTGTCACGAATGATGAGCAAATATGTTGATAAATATGATCCTCAAAAATTAACCGAAATAGCTGAGAAACTAATTGACGTTAGTGAAAAAGGCCTTGCAACTGTAATGCAATTTTTGGTAATGAGCAAGGAAGGGTATCTGATTAATACAGAGACTAGTACAATTGATGTTCAAGCCGAAATGACAAAAATATTAATTGAAAATGGTTGTGAAGAACTTATTGGAGTGAAGTTTACAAGAGTCGATTATTCTACACTAGAAATCCAAGCCAAAGTATTCGAAACTATTTTTGTCAACCTTTTAACCAATGCCATTAAATACAATAAGAACAGTCCCGCTATTGAAATTCAGTTGATCGCACGAGCAAAAGGAAAACAGATTTTATTTAAAGACAATGGGATTGGTATTGATCTTGAAAAAAATGCCGACAAGATTTTTGCTCCTTTTCAACGGATCAGTGATGATAGCAATGTTGAAGGGACAGGTGTAGGCTTATTTATAGTTAAAAAATTAATTCAAGCACACTTTGGAACAATAGCAGTTAGAAGCGAGTTAGGTCACGGGACCGAATTCGATATTTTTATTCCAAATAGCCAAAGTTAAATCAGTCAATGTTCAAACGCACTAATAATACACTAATGCATAAGGTGCTTCTAACAATTTTTACTGTTTTATTGGTTGTTACGGCTTATTCAGCCAAGGTAATTCAAGTGACCAATACAAGCGTGAAAATTATTGGTAAAGACGTATTGTATTTTGAAGATCAAACAAAAGTCATTTCTTTAAATCAGGCTATTCAATTTGCGAATTCTGGCGAATTTGAAACATGTAGTAAGGCTGTTTTTGCAAAACCTTCTTCACCGTCCATACATTGGTTTTCATTTTCGGTTGAATCTTTGGTCGAGGATGAATTATGGATCAATGTGGTTAATCAGGGTTTTAACACTATTAATTTTTATCTCTTAGATGAGCAAAATAACCTCTTGGATTCTGTGAGTACCGGTGCGGAATTGCCAGCGGAAACGCGCCAACGAAAATCTAAAACATTTTGGTTTAATTTATTTCAAGATGACGAAGTTGGTGTGCGAACCGTGTTTTTACAAATAAGTTTTTCAGGAATTTTAGAAGTGCCAATTTTGCTTGGAGGTTATGAAGAATTGGTTGAGGTGGAAGATGAAAACGAACTCTATGGCATTATGTTTATTGGAGCCTTATTAGTGATGCTCCTATATAATGGTTTCTTAGCTTTTTTCACAAAGGATGTGGTATATGTTTTCTATACGGGCTATATTCTATTCATATTGGTGATTACAACACATGTGAATAATTATCCCATAATGCCTGATATTTTTGGAAGTTATTTCACCTATCAATATTTATTTGTGTGGATTTCCCCTATTTCCATTTTTATGGCAATGTTCATTATTCGCTATCTTGAACTGGATAAATTCGCAAGAAAATCGGCCATTGTAATCCGTGTTTTTGCTATTGCTTCACTTTTGGTAGGAATGTCTAATTTGTTTATACCGGCCGCTTATCTCACGAATGCCTACCAAGTAAGTGCAGTTTTGCTACTGATTATTTGTATGGTTGTTGGATTTAAACAATGGTTTAATGGGAGGCGAAGAGCAAAGTTTTATACGGTTGGTTGGACGATTAACATCATATCTGTTTTAGTCTTTATCGCCGTTTCTAACGGATTTTTACCCTATAATTCACTGTCTAGAAACAGTATGTATTTTGGCGTTTTTTGTGAACTTGTTATTTTTTCTATCGCATTGGCCGAGCGCCTGAATGAATTGAAAAATGAGCAAATGGTCTTGAATAAAAAACTCGTTACGGTCAATGAAAACTTAGTAGTAAGTAATGAATCACTTGATTCTTTTAATTATCATGTAAGTCATGATTTAAAAACTGTACTCAATAATAGCAATGCATTAACACGCATGATCAAAAAGTATAATCTTAAAAAGGATCATGATAAAGTAGAAGAGATTGCAGAGAAATTAATCGGTGTCACTGAAAATGGAGTAGAAACAGTTCACAGTTTTTTGTCCTTAAGTACAATTAACGCGTTGAACCAAACCAATGAATTGGAAACGGTCAAACTGGAAGATGAAATAAAGTCAATTATTTTATTGAATGGTTTGGAAGATGATATTGAGGTAGATGCAATCACAAGTGAATTGGATAATATTGTGATTCATAGAAAAGCTTTTCAAAGTATTTTTATGAATTTATTTACGAATACCATCAAATTCAATATGCATGATCCACAAGTGAAAGTTGAATTTTTGAGAGCGGGTAAATTCATTCAAGTTATATATACGGACAATGGTATTGGAATTGATTTGAAAAAAAATAAAAATGTTGTATTTGCACCTTTTGAACGAATAAATGGAGAAGTGAAAGTGGAAGGTACAGGTGTAGGTTTGTATTTAGTAAAAAGAATGATTGAAAATTATGGCGGATCTATTGAGATTCAAAGTGAATTAAACGAGGGCGTAAAATTTATTATTACAATACCAGAGTTGGGCTCCAAAGGGGATGGTTATTAAGATGAAGTCAGTAGTTAAAATATTGCTGCTATTTATTGGTTTAACTTCTGTTAAATCAAGTGCTGCGCACGTCAGCATTTCTCAAAATTATGAAGGTTTTATTGGAACATCATTGTCCTATTATGTTGATCAGCAGAGTAACCTAAGTTTATCAAGATTTATTCAAAGAAAGAATGCAAATAAACTGTCCAATTCTGACCAGGAAATTTTTCTTCGCACCTCACCAATACCGTGCTTTTGGGTTACATTTTCGACAAACTCAACCTTGTCAGAACGGGTTTGGCTTAACCTGACTGATGAAGTCTTAGAGGAATGTCATACAGGAAGCATATCAGACCGTTCAACTCGGAACTTTGATTCTAATACATTTTGGTTTCCAATTATCGCGGGAAATGGTACGGCCTCCTACCAATTTATATTCAAAATAAAAACTGCATTGGCGATTGAGATTCCAGTTGAAAGTGAATTGGGAAAAGGAGCAACATTTATAATTAAATTCCCTATTGAAAGGTGATTAAATGTAAGGTTACATATCAAATGTTTCGTTTGCAGCTGCTTTTTCTTGCAGTTCTTTTAGGTGGGGCGGTTTTTGGACAAACAATAGAGTTTGGCGAATTGAATGAGGCAACATTGATTGGTGATCAGGCTTCTTATTTTATTGATGAATCAAGTAAATTGAGTTATGATGCTGTATTAAATAATACAGCCGAATTTACTAATGAGAAGGTTAAAGTATTTGGAACACCAGCAACAGAGGGGACTGTTTGGGTTTATTTCGAAGCGCAGAATTCTTCCAATCGTGATATTTGGTTAGACGTTCATAATTCAAACTTATTGAATTGTAAATTTTTTAAGATTGATGGCAATAATGAGTTGGTTGAAACTTATTACGGAAGTGCATTACAGGCTTATGGCGAGCGCGGGCATGACGTACATACACTTTGGTTTCCATTAATTGATGCAAACGACAAGGAAACGTATCGTTTTTTAATCCGTGTTAAAACTACTTTGGCAATTGAACTTCCTCTTTACGTAGGATCACAACGGTCCCTTTATAAAAATACGACGCGAGATAATTGGATGGCGATTGCCTTTATCGGGGGGTTAATTGGCTTGTCTGTTTATAATCTCTTTTTCTTTTTTAGTTTAAAACGCGGAATCTACTTATTCTATTCCCTTAACGTAATTAGTTTTTTGTTCGTAATCCCTTACTTTAATAATTTCCCTATTACAAACTATATTTTTGGACATAACTTTAGCCATTTGCATACATCAACTTGGATTTGGATTCCGTTTATGACAAGTGCACTCTTCGCGTCTTCATATCTAGAATTAAAGCGTGTAGCACCTCGCCTACGAATTTTATTAATGACGCTGGTTATTTATTTTATTCTATTAATTCCGCTAGCAATATACTTTCCAAGTGCTGCTCTTGCTAAGTTATATGTTTTAAGTACCGTACTATTTTATTTTACTTGTTTGCTTATTGGCTATTATATGTTGTTCGTTAAAAAGCAAAAAAGAGCTTTGTTATTTTGCGTTGGATGGACCGCAATGTTTTTGAGTATTATAGTTGTTATTCTTATTAGAAACGGAATGATTCCATACAATCTTATTTTACGAAACTCGAGTTATATTGGAATTTTTATAGAATTGTTTGTCTTTGCCATTGCAATCGCTCAATACATGAACGCGATACGTTCCGATCAAATTAAGTTGAATAAAGCCTTAACAGAATCGAATAAGGAATTGGTTGCGGTGAATGATTCGCTTGATTCATTTAACTATCATGTCAGTCATGATTTAAAAACAGTTCTCAATAATACGAAGGCTTTAGGAAATATGGCCAAAAAATATAATGAGAAAGGGGATCATAAAAAGGTAGGCGAGATTATTCAAAAATTGCAACAAGTGGCAAGCAATGGCGTTGAAACCGTGCAAAGCTTTTTGTCATTAGGAAAAATCGACAACCTATTCAATAGTGAGGAGATGGAAGAGTTGAATTTAGAAACTGAAATTGAGCGAATTATTAAAACACATCAACTAACGAATAAAATTAAAATAACAATATCAGAAAACGTAATGACTTCTGTTAATATGCACGCCAAGGCATTTGAAAGTATCTTCTTGAACCTTTTCACAAATACCATTAAATATTCAGATGAAACCCCAACTGCCGAAATTCGGTTTTACCTCAGTAAGAATAAATGCTGCATGGAATATCGAGATTATGGAATAGGAATTGACATGGATAAGTTTGGTGATGTTGTTTTTAAGCCCTTTAAGCGAGCCGGAAATCCCACTCAATCTGAAGGGTCTGGAGTTGGATTATACATTCTTAACAGAATCGTTACTATCTACCAGGGTACGTGCGAAATGAAAAGCGAGTTAGGGGAAGGAATTCAATTAACCATGTATTTCCCTGCTGAAAACGTCGCGATACCATAGTGCAACGGCTTGCTTTTCCGAATTGTCAAACGTTTCTGAGCGTAATCAAATTTTTATTGTGAACAATTCAAAATAATCGAATGCGATAGTGGTAACTATTAAACTAACTTTACTTATTTGATTAAAGTCACCACACAATGGAAGTTTTAAGGGTAGAAAATATAGTCAAGCAATATGCCGGGCATACCGCTTTGGACGATATTTCTATTGGAACTAAAAAAGGTGAAATTTTTGGTTTATTAGGACCAAATGGCGCCGGAAAAACTACTTTAATTCGAGTTATTAATCAAATTATTGGTCCAGATTCGGGTAAAGTTTTCTTAGACGGAAAACCGATTCACCCAGAAGATGTAGCTAAAATTGGTTATTTGCCAGAAGAGCGTGGACTCTATAAAAAAATGAAAGTTTACGACCAAGTAATGTATTTTGCTAGGCTAAAGGGGATGGGGAAATTCGAAGCCAAGCGAAAAATTGATCATTGGTTTGAAAAGTTTGAAATTACCTCATGGTATAACCGAAAAGTCGAAGAGCTGTCCAAAGGAATGGCGCAAAAAATCCAGTTTATAATTACCGTTTTACACGAACCTAAATTATTGATATTGGATGAGCCTTTTAGTGGTTTTGATCCAATTAACGCACAGTTAATTCGAAATGAAATATTAGAATTGAAGAAAAATGGAGCGTCAATTCTATTGTCGACTCACAATATGAATAGTGTCGAAGAAATTTGCGATTCAATAGCGCTAATTGATCAATCTAAACTCATTTTAAACGGAAAATTAGCGGATGTTAAAAAGGAATTTAAATCCAATACTTACGCCATACAATTTAAAGGAATGACCTTTGGATTTGCCAATGCATTATTTGCTGATTTTTCTTTAGAAAAGTCGGAACAAATTGACGAAGACCGAGCCGTGGCTTATGTCAAATTGTTGAAAGGGAATTCACTCAATGATTTATTAAAAACGGTTATGCCAGTGGTAGAAATCGAATCAATTAATGAAGTAATTCCATCAATGAACGACGTGTTTATACAAGCCGTACAAGGAAAGAAAGGAGGGGATGATGAGTAAAGTAGGATTAATCATCAAACGCGAATATGGCGCCCGAGTAAAAAAACGGTCATTTTTATTGATCACAGCCTTTGTCCCGCTTTTAGTAGCAGGATTGGTTTTTTTAGCCATGTGGTTTAGTATACAGGAAATTAAACAAATTAATGTACTTATTGTTGATCCTGGAAACCTATGTCAAGGCAAAGTTTTTACGGGAGATGAAACCAATGCGCCCGCTGTTTTTTCATTCGTTCAAGAAGATGTTTCTTTGGATGATTTTCAGCATCATGAAACCTATAATGGTTTCGATTTAATGATAGGTATTCAATCGCAAGTAATCACAAATAAAGGCATTAAGGGGTTTTATCGAACCCCCATTACACCCAAAGCCGAATACTATGTGAAAGATAAAATTGAACTCAGGTTAGAGGAGTATTTCGCCTTAGATCGGGGAATTAGCATTAATGAATATCGGCGGATTAGGCAAGAATTCAATTTCCATTTAACCAGTATTGATCCTGATGCGCAAGACATGACTTATGCGCGGTGGGTTGGCATTGTGTTTTCTACTTTAATATTCTTGTTTATTTACATCTATGCTTCGCAAGTTACGCACGGTGTTTTGGAAGAAAAAACAAGTAGAATTGTTGAGATTTTGGTATCCTCTGTCAAACCTTTTCAATTAATGATTGGAAAAATAATCGGAATTGGTTTGGTCGGGCTAACCCAATTTGCCATTTGGATTGTACTTATTGGCCTGTCCTTATTTTTAATGCGTGAATTTATATTTCAAGACATTTTAAATCCAGAAGTTTTAGCAGATGCAATGACGAATGCTGGCAATTTAACAGCAGATGCAATGAATGGTCAAAGCGCACAAATAATGAAGGATAGTGCCTTGATTGATGTCATTTATAATGGTGTTCCTTGGAGTACTTTATTGTTTTTATTCCTGATTTATTTCATTGGAGGATACTTATTATTCGGTGCAGTATTTGCCATTGTTGGCGCAGCTGTAGATTCTGAAACAGATTCGCACCAAGCCATGTTGCCCGTTCAATTAGTGGTTATATTTATTTACATCATTGGTTGTTTTGTAGTCTTTAATCCAAGTGGATCAGCAGCTATGTGGTTGTCGCAAATTCCATTCACTTCGCCATTTATAATGTTGCAACGTATTTCAGCAGGTGCGGTACATTATACCGAATTATTACTTTCATTATTATTGTTATCTGTTGCTATTTTCGTAACTTTAAAAGGAGCAGCCAAAGTATATAGAACAGGTATTTTAATGTATGGAAAGAAAGCTTCTTGGAAAGAAATTTTTAAGTGGTTGCGCTATTCCAAGTAGCTTGCAATAATTAAATTGTGAAGCGAATAGCAATAATTGATTTAGGAACAAACACATTTAATCTATTGGTGATTGATAAACTCGCCAATGGATTTAAAGAAGTCTTTAGCACAAAAGTAGGTGTTGGATTGGGTTTGGGAGGGATCAACGAAAATAGAATTCATGCAGATGCTGAAAAGCGTGCGTTGGAAACGTTAAGCGCATATAAGCAAAAAGCAAACGAATTAAATGTGGACCAAATTGTGGCATACGGAACCTCCGCTATACGCAATGCTTCTAATAAGACAGATTTTATTCAATTGGTGAAAAGCCAAGTTGGAATTGCTATAGAAGTAATTTCGGGTAAGCGAGAAGCAGAGTTGATTTACAAAGGTGTTACAATTGGTTTGGAAACGACCGAACCATTCATTGTAATGGATATTGGAGGCGGAAGTACGGAGTTTATTTACGGAACTGTAGCAGAGCTATTAACGGCTGGCAGTTTTGAGATTGGCGCTTCACGGATTTATCAGGGATTTGATTTTACTGATCCGTATACCCTTGAGAATTGTGAAGTAATTGAGGCTTACTTGGAAAAAGGAGTTGGCAGTTTTTTTGATACGATCCAAACAGAACAGTTGATTGGAGCCAGTGGATCGTTTGAAACTTTTTATGAATTGTTAAGTGATAAGACTTATCCAGCAAATGAATATGTCGTATTACCAAAAGCAGAATTAATGGCGCAGTTAGAACGGATTATCTATTCAACTAAGGCCGAGCGAGAGAAAGACGATCGAATTATACCTATCCGTAAAAAAATGGCACCGATAGCGGCTGTTAAAATTCGCTGGATAATTCGTAAATTGAACATTCAAAAGATTACCATTTCGCCATTCTCCCTAAAAGAAGGGGTGATTGATGAGGTAAAAGTTTAAAGACCAAATAAATAAGTAGATATGAACCAGCCTTTAGCCCATATTGCAGATCATGCCAGAATATGGATTTTTCAATCCGATAGATTTTTAAATGCACATGAATGTGAGGTGATTAACAAAACCATGCATGAGTTTATTCCCAGTTGGGCTTCACACGGTAATGATTTATATGGCGGATTTGCGCTTGAAAAATCCTTGTTTTTAGTTGTTGGGGTAGATGAGGCTAAGAGTCCAGCCAGTGGATGTTCAATTGACAGTTTAACGCGGGTTGTAAAAGATTTGGGCGCAAATTTGAAGATCAATTTTTTTAATCGTTTGGCTATTGCTTATGAAAAAGAGCAAGGTAAAATTGAAATCGTTAGCATGGCAGATTTTAAACGTATGATTGTAGAAAATCAAGTCAATCAAAATACAATAGTCTTTAATAATTTGGTAAACACACGTGCAGAATTTGATTCAAAATGGCGCACTTCAGTTCAAAATAGCTGGCATTCAAACCTTCTTCAACTCGTATGATAAGAATTCTCGTATTGTTTTTATTTCTTGCTCCAACCTTTGGTTGGTCGCAAGGTTCAAAGGTAGATGTCAAAAATTTTGACAATGCCCAACTTAATAAGTACATCCTAAAAGAAGTCAATTCACTTCGGAAACGCAAGCGACTTGACACCTTGATAAATGATCCGATTTTAGAAAAAGCAGCATTGGATCAGTCACAATATATGGCCGCCGAAGATGTAATTGGGCATGGTCAAAAAAGTAAACAGAAAGGATCTCCCTATAAACGGGTATTGCTTTACGAAGGGGCGCATAATTTAATTGGAGAAAATGTGCAGGCTTATAACTTAGAAAAAGCTTTAAAGAAATCTAAAAACCGACTGACCTATGATCGCCTTGCAAGAAATATGGTCAAAATCTGGATCAAGTCTAAGCCAGATAATGTTAACTTATTAGAAGCTGCCTACGCAAATGTAGGACATGCTTATGTCTTAAAAAACGGGTTGCTTTTTACCTGTCAGGTATTTGGCTCAAAACCTTTTATTGAAAAATATAAGTTCACAAAAGCGGCACCCGTGGCATCAAAAGAAGGCTTAGAATGTCGGGACTGTAGGCGCGTGCGAGATAAAATTTATAATGATGAAGTTTCTTTGGGTTGGTATACTGTTTCCAATGATTCAGTTTATTACTGGAACATAAATAGTTATGTCAAGGGGCGCTTTTACCGTAAAAAATCTGGAAAGTATTTAATGAACAGTAAACGGAATAATTTAAACCAAGTTTTTAAGGCGAATGGTGTTTTAACAATTGATGTTATTCATAACGAACAGTTCGATTGTAATGGTAAACCAAGCTTTCATAATTCGGCTTATCATAACGGTTATTATATTGGTTCATTAAATAAAGCTACAGTTATTGCAAAGGATCTGCATCCTTCGCCAGAATTAGTGCAGGTATTTGTAGGAATGAAACCGGCCTTTGTTGACACCTTTTATCAAGTTGATTTTCATCTCTTAAAAAAGCAAAGAAATTGTATTCAAACAAGTACAATTTATGTGACGCCAGATTATTTTAAACCGAGCGAATACTTTAGAATGCCAAGTCCTAAAATAACGCTAGATAAAAATTTGATTGTAGAAGATTCGGTCATCATTAAAATTCCTTTCGAACGTAATCAAACCAATGGAGATACTTCAATATTTCGTCCATTAATCACAACTATGGACAGTTTGATTAAAGACCAGCATCAAATTGAAACAATATATTTTACAGGAGTTGCATCCATTGAAGGAACATTAAAAGCGAATCGGAAATTGTTCTTACGTCGTGGAGCTATTATCGAAGATTATTTAAAACGCTATTATCCAGAAATACCATTTGAAAGTGAGTTCTATGAAAATTTTGACGATTTCAGATCAGGATTAGTCGCCGCAGGATATGTAGATGCTACCGAAATTTCAAACGATACTCTACGCATGTTCGCTAATGATAATCGAGACGATAAAGAAATAGCCGCAGCTTTGGATCAATCTAGATTTTCGACTATTAAAGTCATTTATCGCGACTATTTCCCTATTGAAGAAGGATCTTACGGCCTGTCTGTGCAACGGATAAAAGACCTCATTGCAGAAGGAAAGGTAAGTGAAGTGGTTCCCTTGTATTTGGTTATGGCAAACAAAGTGATTTCAGGAGAATCCACCCAAAGAGCGGATGTTTTGAATTTAGAATTCCCCGAATCACCCGAATATGCAAAACTGCATTGGTATCGCTTTTTATTAGAATTAGCTGCAACAGATTTGGTAGTAGACAGCAAACGCCTCAACGAACTAAAAGACTTAGGCGCCATTAAAAGTGATGCCGAATATTTAGAATTCAGATTATTGTTTAATCTCTTCAATCGTAATGAAGCCATTGATGTGAGTGATTTAGACGAAGTATTAAATACTGTTCGCGCCAAAAAACAAAAAGCATGGATTGAAAGTTTGGCTTTAATCTTAGCAGTTGAAAATGATAGAACTGCTCCGGACATTGCCACAGCTACTTTATTAGACAATGTTTTAAAACGCAAATTTGAATTGAATCAAACCTATTTTATTTGTCAATACTTAATCCAATGGGGCTATTCGGCAGAACCTTATGTACTGCTTTCAAAGTTTGCACGGCGTTCTAACGAAATTCCAAAACTCTACTTGCAATATTTAAAGCTAGGCTACTTTCTGCAACAATTTGAAAAAGAAGGTGAATGGAAAAAAATTAAAGTCGTAATTAAGAATTTAGCCAAAAACCACCCAGAAGAATTCTGTAATCTTTTTAAATGGGATGAAATGGGTGTTAGAAGTTTAGAGAAAAAGGAAATAGCTGAGCTGTTTTGTGAGAAGTGTGGGGAAGTGGAGTAGAGAGGTTTGGCTTTCTAAATTACGTTTGATTTTTTATCTTAGTGACACAATAACTATAAAAGGAATCCATCAGCTGAGGCATAGGTTTTAGCTGGATGTTAGCAGTAATATGTATGGAAAAAGCAAATAATTTAGAAATATCTATAATGTATTTTGATTAAGAAACTTTTAAAAAACAAGGGATCAGGATGTTTTATAACATAACAAGATATGTTTTTGTATGCTAGCCAAAAACATTTACTCTTAAAAAAACGGTAAATGATAATATAGAAGAGAAATGAAAATTAAAAAAAGCTGGTAACATTGCATACAAATCATAGCCACCTATCGGCAGACTGCGCTTGTTATACCAATCGTTAGCTACAATTAGAATGAATATGATCAATAGTGTTCTTATAACTTTATTATGTCTAAGCTGCTCTCAAGTAGATGACAAGAAAAATGAATTAAACTGGAACAAACCAGATTTAGAAGGTTATTGGAAGCTACATGATACAGAAATTGTTGCTGAAGTCCCATTTTTAAATCTCCATGCTCCCGAACCAGACCCAATGAAAATGCTTGGCGAAGGTACTCCTTGGGATTCTTACGTCAAGCACGATTTAGTTTTTGAAAATGACTCCATGTACATGGTCAATTACCCCATACAGGCGTATACCCCAATTCACTATTTTCTTGACACGGGCTATTTGCATGTCGGTCCGAAGGAGGACATCTATGCTTATCCTGCTGAGCTCGTAAATGACACTTTATTTTTTTATATACCCTTATCATCTGAACCAGGATATTTCAAAGAAACTTATGTACGAACGAACTTCGACGATAGTATTTTAAACGTAATGAAAAAGTATGGAATCAATTACCCTGAACTAGTTGGTACTTGGATGTTAGTGCGTGAAGATGATTATGACTATGGGACATATTACGAGCTGAAATTTCCTCACATCATACCAGATTCAATCGAATTTAGTCGAGAGCAAATGATAGCCGCGCTCGAACAGGAGAATATATATATGATGAGTACTGATGGTGTTAAACGAGATTATTCTTTTTTGTATCGTGCTCCAAATATTTATTTTACGCCTGGGAAATGGTATAAAGAAGGGGATCCTCCTATGATCTATTTTGATAGAAAGTAAGGTGAACAGAAAACGAATACTAAAAACAGTGGCTAAAAAATCATACCCACCTTACGAGACGGCAATGCTTTTTACCCAAACGTCAGTCACAAGAAAATAAAAAACTGCGCAAGTGAACGAAATCAGAAAATTTATTGAAAACATCACTCCAATTAATGATTTTGATTGGCAATTATTCTCTTCAAAATTAGAACCGGTAAAGCTTGAAAAACATTCTATTTTATTAGAAGTTGGAAAGATTGAGAACTATTTGTCATTTATAACAAAAGGAATAGTCAGATTATATGTTCCTAAGGAAGAATCCGATTTAACTTTTGGTTTTTTATTCGAAAATGAATTTGTCACAGGTTATGATTCATTTTTAACGCAAGCCCCTTCTGAATACCAAATTGAAACGTTGACAGAAACAATTTTATGGAAAATTTCTCACAAAGACTTGCAAGAGATCTATGAAAGAACAGGTAGCGGAAATATTATCGGACGAAAAATGGCTGAAAATATGTTTTTAATAAAATCAAAGAGAGAACTTTCCTTATTAAGTAAAACAGCAGAAGAACGATATTTAGACTTATTCTCTGACCGACCAAAATTATTACAACAAATTCCTTTGAAATATATTGCCTCATATATTGGTGTTACTCCGCAAGCATTGAGTAGAATAAGAAGGCGCATTACTTAACTTGGGTTCATTGTTTTTATTTTTGTTTTTTCTGACCTTTGTATTTCAATACTACGGAAAAATATGAAACCACTAATTGTACTTTTATTAAGTTTTGCAATCTCGATTTTTGCAATTAAAATTATCAAAAAAGAATATGATTTTGCCTTATCAGCAAGGATTGCAATGTCAACAATGCTTTTATTTACGGCTATTGGACATTTTGCCTTTACAAAAGGAATGTCAATGATGATACCTAAATTTATTCCTTTTAAAGAAAGTTTTGTTTACCTAACTGGAACATTTGAAATACTATTAGCAATAGGTTTACTAATTCCTAAATTTAAAATCGCATTTGGATGGGTATTTATAATTTTTCTTCTGTTAATGCTACCTGCCAATATATACGCTTCTGTGAATAATGTAAATTACCAAAAAGGAACATTTGACGGGAATGGTCTTAACTATTTATGGTTTCGAATTCCATTACAATTCCTGTTTATTATTTGGACGTATATTAGTACAGTCCGAATTTAATGAAACAGAAGAAAGCCAGTGGCTAACACTAATTATAGTTAATAGAGTCTTGATACTTAATTCTAAGTACAGAGTTACTAATTGAGTCCACCAAATCTTTTGATTTGTCCTAGCCATAGTTTAATCGTTAACATTCATTACTCAGAACTCTAAAAAGGAATGATGCTAAAGAGCAAAAAAGTGACTTCTGGTATTGATGTCAGCTTGTTCAAGTTGTATTTCAGAATCTTCAACAGATGAAAATATCCAAGCCATCCCACAAAACAATTTAGCTACTTTTTTGGGTATTACAACTCGACATTTGAGTTGATTAAGAAGAGAAAATACATTATAGGACATTTGTCCTTTTACTTAAATCAATACAGAAATACCTTTGCATTAAATTAAAATTTAGTGATATGAAGAAGTATTTAAGTATAATTATTTTGACTTTTGTAGGTATAACATCTTTTGCACAGGCCGATAACATTATTGGTACATGGCTAACTGAAGATAAAGAGGCTCATGTTAAAATTTACAAAATTAATAACATCTATTATGGGAAAATTAGTTGGCTAAAAAAACCAAATGACCCTGATACTGGAAAGCCTTGGCTGGACAAAGAAAATGAGACCGTTTCGAAAAGAAAACGCCCATTGATGGGATCTAAAATGCTCTGGGGGTTTAAGTATGATGATGGTGAGTATGATGACGGCAGTGTTTATGATAGTCGTGATGGAGAAACCTACTCAGGCAAATTATGGCTAGAGGATAAAAACACTTTAGAAATGCGAGGGTATTGGGGCTTTTTCTATAGCACAGAAACTTGGACAAGAGTAAAATGAATGTTTTAATTATTGGAGGAAATGGCTCCATAGGTAAAATTATTCATCATTTATTACTCAACGGAAATTCCAATATTAATGTTGTAATAGGAAGTAGGAATATTAGAAGTAAAAGTAAGAATCAAATTACTATTGATGTTACCAAACCTGATTCCTTTAATGTAATTAAGGAAAATGACATTAACCTAATTTTACTCTGTACTAGTGACAAAGAGGACGCTATATTGAAATACTGTATTTCAAATAAAATTGATTATCTAGACATTACTAAGCCAACCAATGAATTGGAATTGTCACATCAATTCGCTTATGGAAAAGAGATCTCGAGCAAGATTGTTTTCAGTTCAGGCTGGATGTCAGGAATTATTGGTAGTCTAATAAATTGGGTAGAACCTGATTTAAGTAATGTTGAGAAAGTATCAGTTTTTATTTACTACTCCTTGAAAGATTTATCTGGAAAATCTTCTGTTGATTTTATGGCTGAGAATATTTCAAAACCCATTAAAATGTACAGGAATAATAAAGAATACTTAACAAAATATTATCTAAAGTCTAAATCACACATATATTCATTTAATGTCGGGAAACGAAAGACTTATCTGTTTGATATCCCGGATACATTTATACTAAACAAATTTGAAAACATTCCAACTATTGAAACAAGAACAACTTACAATTCGAAGTTTATTGGATGGTTATTACATGTTATTCAAATAACAGGTGTTTTTCGTCTTTTCCCTTTAAGCTTAAAAAAAAAGATGTTTGCGAGTAATGGCAAAGGAGACAAGACAGCTTTTGAAATCGTTCTTAAGAGCAAAAAAAAAGCGCAACGAATCAGTTTACAAAATACTACAGGGCAAGCACAATTAACAGCATTCGCTACACTGCTGCATATAGAACGAATGTTAAATTCTAACCTGAAAGATGGTATTTATTTCAGTCACCAAATACATGATTCCAGAACATTTATTGAAAACTTATTAAAAATGGAATCAATTAAAATAATTAAAAATGAAGAAAATCTTAATAATTAATGGTCATCCAAATAAGGGCAGTTTTAATTTTGGACTATCAAACGCCTATAAAGAAGGGGCGGAAAAATCAGGGAATGAGGTCAAAGAAATTTTAGTCGGTGATTTAGAGTTTAATCCAAATTTACAATTTGGTTATCAAAAAAGAACAGAATTGGAACCTGATCTCTTAAAAGTATGGGAGAAAATTGAGTGGGCAGAACATATTGTTTGGGTTTATCCATTATGGTGGGGTTTTATGCCTGCAATACTCAAAGGATTTATAGACAGAGTATTTCTTCCAAACTTCGCTTTCAAATACAAAGAAAAATCAACGCTTTGGGACAAATTATTAAAAGGTAAAACAGCTCATATTATTAACACTATGGATTACCCGGTATGGTATTACAAGTGGTTTATGAGAGAGCGTGGCACAAAAATCATGAAAAGTATGATATTAAACTTTGTTGGAATTAGAACAATAAAAACAACTTATATCGGACCAATCAAAAATTCTAATCAAAAGTTTAGAGAAAAATGGATTGAAAAAATTAAAGCAATTGGTCTGAGAATAAAATAAGATTTATTAATCTGAATCCAAAGGACGAATGCACAACAAAACCTGAATTTCATAACTGTTTCGTAACTTACAGCAATAGAAATTAATTCAAACGTGATATCAAGCCACGATTAAATGAAAAAAATTATTGGAGTAATACTGATTATTATTGGTTTTGGCTTTTTGGTTGGGATGAATGTTTACTCTTTTATTAGCGAAAAAAGAACAACAAACATTTTATTAAACATCTTATGTTTTTTCATTATGGGCTTGGGATGGAGTTTAGTGAAAGGAAAGTTGGAAGGTAAAACTAAAGTTGATAGTTCAAAACACAAACTAGATAAAAGTTCCAAGGCACAAATAGCCTTGGGCAAAAATAAAGAAGAACAAATGAAAGGTCAAGAATTTGAAAAATCTGATCATTCAAGATACATGCCTAAGTAGTATAATTGAATCAAGAAAAGGCGAACGAAACCTGTATGCTATATCTATTGAAACCAGGTATAAACCGGTGTTTAGCCAAAGCAATATAAAACAATAAATTAAAAATAAACCTTATGAAAAAAAATGTCAATTCTCCTAAAAGATTTTTATCCATTTGTTTGGGTATTACAATGGTAATGTCTTCGTTATCACTGTTTATGTTTAGTGTACAATCATCTTATGCTGAAGTTCCTTCTGTTTCAGAACCACTTTATTCAGCTCCACCGCAAGTGGGGACTTCGGAAAACTTTATTCCGATATCAATTCATGATGGTTACGCTTATTGGATAATATTTAATGTGGATGACGGCTATAAATATAGAAAATCTCCAATTTCAGGTGGACATTGGGGCAGTAGAACAGAGTAAACGATTTACCAACAAAACGTAAACGGCATATTCTACTATCTGTTGGCTGACGGAAGATTTAATACTTATATTGCCCATTATGATAGATTTATCTCAAGCTGAGAATCAAATTCGCTGTGTCACGAGTTTTCAAGAGCTTATTTCCACTCCTTTTCGTGGAGAAATTAATGCTGCTTGTTGGACGCGTAAATTAGGAGGTGATTTTTCTGAGATTGTTGCAAAGATAGAACTAGACGAAAATATGGCAATAATTGATCAAGAGGAGCTTCGTGAACTCGAGTTGAGTGAGCGGGGGAATCTTGCGCGCGACATACTTTTAAATGATTTTGAGGCCTTGAAAATGCATGGTGCTTCTCCAATCCTTAATCTGATCAAATGTTATGAGAGAGATGATAGTTACCCGTTTTTCCCGACTGATGTTTATTCTTTTCATGTAGATCGTTCTCCCGTGCCGACTGATACTTTTTTATGCACTTACTATGGTGCTTCGAGCGAAATATTGCCAAATTCACAAGGTGAGCAAAAAGTACTTATTCCCGAAATTCGTGATGAACTCAAAAAGCTATATGATGGACCAGATGAAGGTTTTGATTCATTTTTGACCGAATATTTCTTTGATCTGCACTATCAAGCTAAACCGACTGCGCGACCTGTTAGCTTAGGTGTCGGTCATTTGTGGAAGTTGGCGGTTGATCATCCTGAAAGTCAAGTTCTTCCTTGTCTTCACTGTGCACCAAAGGAGAAGGCTGGAGAGAATCGCTTGTTGATGATCTGTTGAATACGAGTCGATAAGGCACCAGAAGCATCAATGATTTATTTTGCGCATTAAAAGAAGAAATTCAAGTTTCCACCTGCCGCAGTTTGGCTGAAATCAGTAATAGGAAAGATTGGCAAGACATATTTGAAGTAACTAGAAAAGAGAAATGAAAAACAGAAAAGCTTTATTAGTGATTGACATGCAGAAAGGCTCTTTCACCCCCGAAACGCCAAGGTTTGATACATACGGAGTTGTGAAACGAATAAATGAACTTACTGAGTTATTTCGAAAATTTAATTTTCCAGTTGTTTACATACAGCATGATGGAACAGGCACTGGCGAATTTGAAAAGAATGCTAAAGATTGGGAAAACTTGGATGATTTAATCGTTGAACCTTCGGATCTTCGAATTGATAAATATGCAAATGATGTTTTTTATAAATCGGAATTACAAACAAAACTAAATCAATTGAATGTTAGTGAATTATTCATTACCGGTTGTGCAACTGATTTTTGCGTTGAGTCAACAATTCAATCCGCATTAACCAAAGAATTTCAAATCACAGTTGTGAAAGATGGGCATACCACTGGAGAAAGACCACATCTGAAAGCGGAACAAATTATAGAACATTACAATTGGGTTTGGAAGAATATGATTCCAATAAATGGCACAATTAGGGTTGAAAACACCGAGTATATAAAAACGATTTTCCAATAAACATTGCGCAACGTTTACTATAGACTTGATGCCTTTACTTAATCCAAGATTTATTGGTTTTTTAACGTGACATGATAGTGTTTACCCAAACCTTATGAATAACTAAAATTCATTTCTCGGACTCTAGCAATCACCGCACTAATTGAATGATTCCATGGCTGCCTTCTTGTGCGCCGTTAACATCAACATATTCAATTTTCCAAAAATAAGTCCCATCAACGCAGTCTTTATCCTTATATGTTCCGTCCCATCCTAGGTTGAGATCATCCGTTTCATAAATTTTTTGTCCCCATCTGTTCATGATTATCAGCTTTGATTCCTGAATGTTTTTCATTTTAACAGGTCGAAAAATGTCATTTACTTGATCATTATTTGGAGTGAAGATGTTGGGCATTTCTATTTCTATTAATACAACATTATCAATAACGTTAACTGAGTCTTTAACTGGAATCACTGAAACGTCATCAACAAAAAAGTAACAAGATACCGAGTAATTAGGGTTTTCTATATAAACACAATTTTCGTTCTTTTCAAAATTACCGATAATCATTAGCCTTTCACCACCAGTTGCAATATAGTTGGCAGTTACAAGCATCCATGGACCATTAACGGTCGGGATTGTATCGAAAGTAACGTTTGGAGTACAACATAAAGATAAATTACCACTCGTATAAGAAATGTCCAATGTATCGGTTGTGAAATACACACCAACAGGCCCAACTGGATTTACTTCGTCGCCTTTGGGTAAACTTAGATACATTGAAACTTCATATTCAACGCCTACCTCTAAAGCCTCCAATAAAAGGGTTTGCATATACTCTCTGGCTTTACTTGCTGGGTTTGAATAAGAAACAAATCCAGCATAGGCAACTCCTGTGTGTGCGTTTAGATAACCATTTACATTATTTGGAACGCCAACATAGCCGGGCGAATAATCAATCGTATTATTGCAAGCATTGTAATAATCACAAGTGCCATGTGCTGGGCTCCAGCTCTTTGCACTGTCAAGATCAGTAAGACCTGTTGGACAATCTATATACTCCTCAAAGCTAGGATTGGGTACCAGGTTGATCTGTCCAAACAATTGACAATAATAGAACAGAGTAGCTGTAATTAAAAACCACCTCATATTTACTTTTTAACGTAATTCAATAATCATTATTGCATAAAAATAATTGAATAGCTTCATATTCACAGTTTCAAGAGGATTATTATTATTATTATCCTTCTTTTAGGAAAAATGTGATCACTTACTGTTCTTGATCAGGGAACATTAAGGTGTAAATATCCTTTTTCTCATTGAAAGTAGCTTTGTAGGACAGTGAACCATTTTTATGAATGAAAGTTACATCACGGCCTTCCGCTAACACAATCCCTTCCTGCCAATTTATATCCTCCATGTTGTTTTTTTCTAAAGTGCGTTTGATTCATTATTTTAGGTGAACAATTCTGTAGAAGAAGGATAAAAGCTTTACTATTTATTAGAGGTTTGTTTCGTTCTCCAACAATTATTAGACCCATTAAATGAATAATCCACTATACGCCCTAATTAAATTTCATTTATTTCTTGCTATAGGCTGCCTAATATCTTGTGGTTCTCAAAGTGAAATTCCAACTGAAGACGTTCAAGTCTACGAACCTATTCAAAAGTCATTTGAACAAGCTAAA